>JABDBQ010000004.1 GCA_013288555.1 Bacteroidota bacterium
GATTATTAGCTTAAAGTGAACGACTTATCTGTCACGTTTGGGTGTACATTTGTGCCAAATGGCAGCACCTTTTGATTTATCTTATTCGTATTATATTGGTTTACAGATTTTAAAGTGAACGTTATATTAGGCATAAGGTGTCAGGCATAAGGCGTAAGCGGCTAACGCATGATTTTCTCGCGCTCTTCGTCCGCCGAAGCCTTTGGCGAAGGAGGAGCCACTTACGCCTTACCCCTTATGCCTTACGCCTGGGTTTTATATACATATATAGCGAGACCGCCAAGTGGGTGGGTGCTTTGGAAAATTATTTTTTAACTTGAATTATTTCAATATGTTACAAGCGCAAATATTTTTCAAAATGTTTTTCTTTTTTCGAATGTTCACAAATTGGCTCCAGAGGAGCCCACCGTTTGTAGAAATACAATCACAAACGATTTTTAGCTCCGGAGGAACGACCTGTTGAATACCAAATTACATACACATAATAACAGGCGGTCCGCTGGAACTTGATATAATTGCATAATTTTTTTTTTACAAACAGGTTGCTCCGCTGGAGCAATTAAACTCCTGTCCATTGTCGGCGTCCCCGCCGACCGCTTATATGATATCCAAATCCTTTGCAAATCCAAATTCAGGTTGGCGTCCCCGCCAACCTGGAACAGAAAATGGGAAACTTATTTATTTGCGCAGTTTACCATCCAGTTTATGCCGTACTTGTCCGTAATGGCACCATAATATGCACCCCAAAACATGTCCTTCAAAGGCATGGTTATATTTCCTCCGGTAGAAAGTTCATCGAAAATCCTTTTGGTTTCCTCACGGTTATCCAGGTCGAGGCTGATGTGCATATTGTTACCAGGTGTCACGGTGAATCCCATTTCTTTAGGCGCGTCCGTAGCCATCAATATATGCCCTGCCGTTATTGGTAATTCCACATGAAGGATCATTTTTTTTAAGGGCTCTGCTAAAGGAGGCTGGCCGGGTTGTGGCGGTATATCGCCAAAGCGCTGGAGCCCCTGTCCTGCGAAATCCGTTTTGAATACAGATCTGTAAAAATTCATAGCTTCTTCGGTATTCCCAGGGAAATTGAGATACGTTGCTACTCTGGTCATATTATTGGCATTTAACTCCTTGCGAAGGTTTCCCTGTGCTTCCAGGTACTGATCAAGATTGCCCAAAGCCACTGTAAAGCCTTCCTGGAATCGCATGTTAACAAAACCTTCCAGGTCCTCCAAATTTTCAAATTTGATATTAACATCTACAATAGTATTCCCATCTTTTTCTTTAAAAGAATTCGACCATACAGAGCTGGAAAAATCAGTATTAATTTTGCCCGAATCATCGCAAAATGAAGCGAGGCCCGAAAAGTTTCTCTTTGGTTCAATCTTTTGGAAATCAACTCTTGCCATGTTCACCTGGTTTTCAGGGGAAATCATAGCATAGAGCCAGTAGCCACCTTCTCTGAAGTCCATGGTTCTGGTTTCTAAATGGTATGGTTTAGGTGCCCACCATTGGTCAAGGATTTCAGGGTTAGTCCAGGCTTCCCATACCAGGTCAAGCCCTGCTGCAAATTCACGTTTTACAACTACAGCGTTGGTCTCCTTATTCACGGAGAAATCAAAAAGCAGATTTGGATTCATCTCGTTTTATTTAAATGGTTAATAATCTTTCGTTTGTTTATTTAAATTGAACTATTTAAGTTTGTTTTTAGAGCCAGCTTGTTTGGCTTTCTGCATCTGCGCCAGGATAGCATCCAGTTTTTCGAATCGTGACTCCCATATTTTTCGGAATTGCTCCAGCCATTTGTCGATTTCTTTCATTTTATTGATTTCGAGTTGATAGTAGATCTCTCTTCCTTTTTGTTTTTGTGCAACCAATTCACACTCAGTTAAGACCTGCAGATGATTTGATACCGCCTGTCTCGTGGTCTTAAAATGTTCGGCTATCGCGTTGGGTGTCATGGCCTGAACCGCGATCAGGGTAATGATGGCCCTCCGTGTCGGATCTGCAATAGCCTGGTAGATATCTCGTCTTGTTTTCATAATGCGCAAACATTTGATTGCAAATATACAGAAGAAAAAATTATGCAAACAAGTGTTTGCAAGAAAAAAAAACAAGATTGCAATTTATTATTCCCTTCCGACGTATGTCTCTTGAAATACAAGTTGCAAATGAATTGCAGTTGCATTATTGTCACTCAAGTTTGTAAATGAGGCTTTTTTCAACATTAGCACATTATCTCATTAGTTCATCAGCACATTTTTCTTACTTTTGCCAAACTAAAATCAAACGATTGGTGTTTGAACTTGTAAATTAACAATAAAACATATATATTATGCCTTATCCTGAAGAACTTGTAACCCCTATGCGTGAAGACCTTACCATTGCTGGTTTTGAGGAACTTACCACAGCTGAAGAAGTGAATAAAGCTTTTGAAAATAAAGAAGGAACTGCCCTTGTGGTCGTTAATTCCGTTTGCGGATGTGCTGCCGCTATGGCCCGCCCGGGTGTAAAAATGAGCCTTATGGGTGATAAAAGACCAGACAGGCTGTTGACAGTTTTTGCCGGACAGGACCTTGAAGCTACGGACGAAGCCCGCAAGCACATGTTTCCTTATCCGCCATCATCTCCCTCTATTGCACTTTACAAAGATGGTAAATTGGTTCATTTTATTGAAAGACATCATATTGAAGGTCGCCCTGCTCAAATGATCGCTCAAAACCTGGCCGCAGCTTATGATGCGTATTGCGCACAGACGGTGAACGGGTAAAATGATCAATGATCAATAAACAATGATCAATTATTATATTGAGCCGAAAGTTTGAAAAAGCTTTCGGCTTTTTATTTGCCTTATATAGTTTAATGCCTTGGAATTGTTGTAATTGGCCGTTATTGATCATTGATCATTGATGACTGATCATTGATTACGCCCCGACTTTATCCTTTGATTTTTTGAAGGCGTTTTCTTCGATATATCTTATAATCTGAACCGCAACATTTTTGCCTGTGGTTTTTTCAATACCTTCCAGGCCGGGGGAGGAGTTTACTTCCATCACCAGCGGGCCTCGGCTTGATTGAAGCAGATCAACCCCTGCAATAGACAAACCCAATGTTTTGGCCGCGTTAATTGCCGTTTCACGCTCCAGTTTCGTAAGCCTTACTTTCTGAGCTATACCACCCTGATGGAGGTTTGACCGGAATTCGCCGTGGACACCCTGCCGTACCATAGCGGCTGCAACTTTGCCATTGATAACAAATACCCTGATATCGCGTCCATTAGATTCTTTAATATATTCCTGGATGATAATGTTGGCTTTGAGTCCGAAAAAGGCGTCAAGTGCAGATTTTGCAGCATTTAAAGATTCAGCAAGCACAACGCCCTTTCCTTGTGTGCCTTCCAATAATTTAATAACAATAGGAGGCCCGCCTACCTGTTTCATAATGGATTTAATCTGTTCAGGATGCGCAGAAAAAGCAGTTTTCGGAAGTCCGAGTCCATGCCTTGATAATATCTGCATGCTTCTGAGTTTATCGCGCGAACGTACAATGGCCTGGGATTTGACACTGGTAAAAACCTTCATCATTTCAAACTGCCTGACTACGGCACATCCGTAATAGGTTTTTGAGGCACCGATTCGTGGAATAATGGCATCAGGCAAAGCAATATTTTTTCCGTTTACAATCAGCACCGGATTCCCGCCTTCAATGAGAATATTACAATCCATATAGTCAAGTACGGTAGTTTCATGTCCATGCTTACGTGCTTCATCCATCAATCGTTTGGTGGAATAAAGGTTTTCATTTCTACTTAATATACAGATTTTCATTTATTTATATTCGATAGTTTTTCTTTTGGGGGCATAATGAACTTTGGAAACGTCAACAATAAATTTTTTCCGGAGTGCTTTTCGCCCCAAAAGTACCGGATAATCCATCAACGAACGATCAGCGAGTGATATTTCTATTTCATAGATAAGATCAAAAAAATCTATTCTTGTCCGTATTACAATTCTTTCTTCTACCTGGCCAAATGAATTTTTTACTTGTTTTATCTTGTGAACCGGCCATTCTATTAGTTTATTTTCAAAAAGCGGATGTTCTGAGTCAAGTAAAAGGAAGGATACATGTTCTGTTCCGTTTTTGACAAATAGGCTCACTTCTTTACAATGTAAAGAAGATGTATAAGCTCCTGTATCAATTTTAGCTTCTATGCTCATCAATCCCAGTTCGGGGAAACTCACCAGTTCCCGTCGTCCGATAATATGCCGGGTAGGTTTCTTCATGGGCACAAATCTTTAGGTTTTTTTTCAAATGACGATGTTTTTACCAAATATTTTACGGTTTGGTAATATTGTCTTTGGGAAATAAATAATAAAAAAGAAAAAGCCGGCATATTTAGATACCGGCTTTTGAAAAAATTATTACTCAATATTACATCATTCGCAAGAGACCAAAGAGAAGGAATAAAATTCCAACAACAAGAAAAATTGTGGCAAGGACATAAAATAAGGTACTTATAGGATCGGCAAAAAATAACAGCCATGCTATAAGATATAAAACCAAAGCAATCACAATGCACATTATGCCTGTACGGATCAGATCACGCATGGGTTGTGCTGAATGATTGTCAGACATTTGATTATTGTTTTTACTCATGGACTTAACGGATGCCATTTGGTTATCAACCGTTTTTACGATCGTGTTTTTTACCAAGGTTGATTTTTGGATGATGAAATGCGATTGAGAATTCGCCCACATGCTGAACTTATGTTTTTTTGCTGCTTGAACCAATTCAACCTTATCAGCTTTTTGTAAAACTGATGGGGACTGCTCTTTCGGGAAAACCACAGCCGTTTGGGGAACAGTTACTTCAGATGGTTTCGTCAATAATACCTGCTGATTCTGTAATTTTTCGGAACTACGGAGGCTGGTAAGGGTTCGGGAACAGGATGTGAAAACAACAGCAGTAATCAAAGTCATACCTAAAACGATATTTCGTTCGATTGATTGTAAGTTTCTAATTATCATAATATTAATTTTTTGTTTATATATAAACATCTTGAAAGTACAATTGTTCAGTGAAATTAAAAAATATAAGATTGTGATATGATTGCGGGCACATAAAAATAATAGCAGGAAAGCATACATAGCTTAAATTTGAAACCTGATTCGCTAAAAATAAATTATCATTATGCCCGAAAAAACAAGTAAATCCGGATTTCTCATTCAATTCACGTTTTTTTTAATCATTGCTATAGCATGCTTTTTACTATATCATTTTTTGTCAAAGCATAAGGATAATAAACTCGTTTCTGTAAGTGAAAGAGCAGCCCTGGATAGCCTGTCCATTACGAGATGGGATGTGATACCCCAAAGCAATATGAATGCTATGTACTCAGTTTTCCAGGACAGCGGCATTTGGAAAGTGAGATTGCAGGATCATGCTATCGTAGATGCCGATCTGGCAATTGTGATCCGTGCACTGCGGCATTTTACAAAAATGGATACTGCAAAGCTGGTTATTTTGGATAAAAGCAAATGGAAATCGGAAGGTCTTGATGATAACGGAACCAGGGTGATTGTATATGAAGGCGACAATATAGCTGGCAGGTTTATCATTGGAAGGCTGGAATTTGTTGATCAATTCAAAGCCAGTTATTATTTCAGACGAATAAACAGCGATTCAGTATATCTTCTTAAGGAAACTTATCTGGATGGTTCCATGCTTGCTCCTGATCATAACTTCAGGAAAAGAATACTGAACCCCATTAACCCATATTATTACAAGACGGTTAAAGTAATATCACCAGATACGAATGTCTATTACCTGCTCGAAAATGTAAATGGAACATGGTCTATAAACGGCAGGCCTATAAACCAGATAAAAGCAAATGCTTATGTCAAAATGTTATCGCTGATACGTGTGCCTGAATTTGCAAAAGAAAGGGTTAGCAATCCTCCTGAAGCCTCAGCTACTATAGACACAAAGTTTGGTCAGGTGATGCTTGCCGCATCCAAAGAATCAAACGGAAACTGGGTTTTAGGTTCATCAGTAAATATAGGTAACAGACTCGAATTGAACAGAGCCCAGGTTTATGCTGTTTTCCCGCCAATGCATTATTTTACAGGGGAATAAATTACTTGTTCTTATCAGAATGACCATGGAATTTTAGAGTTTAATTCTGCTCAAATGATCATATATGTTACGAGTGGAGGCATTTATATATCTTTGACAAAAAATTAACCCATGGGAACCTTATATTCTGCACTGTTACACACGCATGAGCTCCTTATCACCTTATATGTGATCGTTTTTACTATCAAGCTTATCCTATTATTAATGAACAATACGGCAGGACTTGCCAGGTTCAGACAACGAACAAGGGTCATTGGTGAAATGATATTGCCTTTTTTATTCCTTGCAACGGGAATAATGCTGGCCATATTATCAAAAACCGGACTTAGCGATGCCTGGTTTTTAATTAAAATGTGCCTTATTGCTCTTAGCATCGGCACGGGAATTTATGCCTTCAACAAAAACAGCAAAATCATGGGAATTTTTACTTTCCTGATTTTTCTATATGTCATCATGCTGAGTTATATCAAAGATCCTGCCTTGCATAAACCCGTAAAACCAGATTTGAGCGGTATTGTTACAGATCCGGCAGCACCTGGTTATGATGAAGTGAAATACGGGCTCTTTTTATATGTAAATACTGGTTGCAACACCTGCCACGGACCTGATGGAAAGCTTGGTAATCATGGAGCGGCAAATTTAAGCATCAGTGTTTTGGATGATGCGGGTTTATCGACAATCATTCAGAATGGAAGGGGCAGCGTAATGAAAGGATACAGTGAAAAACTTAATTCGGTTGAAATTCATGCTTTGGCGCAATATGTAAAATCTTTGCGTAAATACTGAGAAATATAAACCGAAAAAATTATTGTTTTCAGGCATCCAAATGTTATAATTATCGTCTTGTGGATGTATTCATAGCATTCAAGAATTTTATGATTAATTTAAAAGTATTATTGTACTCCTGTATCATTGGTTTTTCATTTCTGATGATACCGGAATATTCTTCTGCACAGAATGGGCAGGTTTACGCAGCCGTATCGAAAGGGGGCAAATGGGGCTATATCGACACCACAGGAACAGTTCAGATACCATTTAACCTTGATAATGCAGGTAGTTTCAGTGAAGGGCTTGCAAATGTTAAATATGGCAAATATTGGGGCTATATTGATAAAAAAGGGACATTCAGATTTAAACCCAGGTTTATTGCTGCTGATCCATTTCATGATGGGCGCGCACTCATTTCTTATTTTGATCATAAGGATTCGGTAAATTACCGTGGATATATAAACAAACTGGGATACCTGGTAATGGTATTGCAGAACTTTGAGAAAGGGTTCGATTTTAATGATGGATATGGTAGAATTCTTTCGAGAACAGGTGGCGGCCTGCAATATGGATTTAAAGACAGCCTCGATAGCTTTGCAATAAAACCTTCATATGATAATGCACAGGATTTTTATGAAGGAAAAGCTGCTGTAAAAACAGGAAGCCACTGGGGTTTTGTTGATATGAAAAACAAGACCATAGCAAGTTCGCAATATGATGATGCATACCGTTTTGAGAATGGAGTTGCATATGTGGCACAGGGCGACAAATATAGTTTTATCAATGCCAAAGGTGAAGTAGTGATCCAGGTTCCTTATGAAGACGTAGACGTGTTGGCGCAGGATGAAATGATCAGTTTCAGGGATAAGGGAAAAATTGGTTTCATGGATACCAGGGGCAAGGTTGTGATAAAACCTCAATTTTCAGGAAATACCCTTACGCGATTCAAAGATGGACTTGCCCCGATTCAGGGAGAAAATGGAAAATATGGGTACATTAATAAAAAAGGAATCTTTGTTATTCAACCTCAGTTTGATGATGCCCAGTTTTTTTATAACAACTTCGCAGCTGTGAAAATTAATGGCCAATACGGGTTTATCAACAGGAAAGGAAAGATGGTTGTAAAACCTGAATATGACCAGGTCTTCGAATTTGAGCCGACTGATGTTTATTAATCTTATGATTCAGTTTCAGCCTGTGAATATTCTTCACCACTCCATTCCTCATATAGATTTTCAATGAGATGTGCTTGTATTGCCGGAGCTTCATAAAGACCTTTTTCTTTTCTTTGCCTTAGCCCCTCATATAAAGATACTGCACAGGCAACAGATACATTAAGACTGGGAATCATTCCCATCATCGGGATAATAAAATTTCCGTCTGCAAAGTCAAGCAATTCATCTGATACACCGGCATGTTCATTGCCAAATGCCAGGGCAACCTGACTCGAAAGCTCAAGATCATATAAACTATGCGCATTAGCAGACAAATGCGTCGCATATATCAAAAAACCATTTGATTTTAAGGTATTTACGCAATCCGCAACTGTATTAAAATAATGAACTTTAACCCATTTTCGGGCGGAAGCTGATGATTTTTTGCCCAGTTTTTTTTTCAACACGTCGCGCGTATTTATCACATAAACTTCCATGATCCCGACAGCATCACAGGTTCTGAGTATTGCGGATATATTATGAGGATCGTGAATATTCTCCAGGACAACAGTGAGCCCGGGCTGGCGTTTGGAAATAACGTCTTTGAATTTTTTCTCTCTGGCAGGGGTCATTGTTCTCGATTAGAAATTGAAAGAAATTGAGCTATTATCTACCTTTAAATTCAGGCTTTCGCTTTTCATTAAAGGCATTGACACCTTCCCTGTAGTCTTCGCTGTTTCCAGCTATTTCCTGGCAATAAGCCTCATATTCAAGCATGGTATCCAGATCAGAATTGAAGGATTTGTTCATCATTTTTTTCATAAGGCCTACTGCTTTGGTTGGGGCATTGCGGTAAAAGCTCACCACAGCCTCAACAGCATTGTCAAGCTCTTCTGCAGGAACTACTTTGCTAATCATTCCCCATTCAAATGCTTGTGCTGCCATTACCTTGCTACCCATTGTGGCTAGTTCGAATGCTTTCTGGTTGCCTACAACACGTGGAAGAAAATAAGAAGATCCTGAATCCAGGACTAGTCCAACGTTTATAAAAATTTCTATAAGAGATGCATTTTCTGAAGCAATGATCATATCAGACGCCAGGGCCAATGAACATCCTGCGCCGGCTGCTACGCCATTCAAACGGCAGATAATTGGTTTTGGCATGGTTCGCATGGCCCTTATCATGGGATTATAACGCTTGTCGATGGAATCCCGCAATGAACGGTTTTCTTTTTGAGCAATGTCTTTAAGGTCCTGACCCGAGCAAAATGCCTTGCCTGCTCCTGTCAATACAACAACCCGTACCTCATCATTCCGGGTGGCCTCTTTCAAGGCATCCTGGAGGGCATAACTCAGCTCGTCATCAAAGGCATTGAATACATCAGGCCTGTTTAGTGTTATATAGCAGGTCCTGTTTTTTATTTCAACAATAATACAATCGGGCATATCAAATAATGTTTGCAACCGGAAACATTCCGGCAATGTTAAAAGAATCTAAGCCTATTTTTCTATTTTTTTCAATACAAACTTTTCTTTTTTGATGTCCCATACTACTGAATATAGCTTGCAAGGAAGGTTTTCTTCTTGAATAACGATGCTCCCGTCGTCGGGGGAAATCTGGTAAGTAATAGCTTTTTTAAGGTTGGCATCATTGTCTTCATAATTATGGGAATTATAAAGCTCAAGGTCCTTGTATTCTTTTTTATAAGCAGATTTCAACCTGTCAATCACAAACTTATAATCAACCTGCGGATAATATTCTTCTGTGGCATCTCTCCAGCCTCCTGCCGTTTTTGAATAAAACTGCAGTGTTCCTGAACATATCCCGTTAGGGCAATCAGATTGCTCTACTGCCATAACAAGGTTGCCATTGGTCATTTTATAAACCTGCATACGGGTATATTTGGTATCGCCCGGTTTCTGAAGCATTAAATATCCTTTGTCAATATCTTTAAACCTGATAATCTGTTTCCGCATGGTATTATCATCTTTTATTTTAACACGGTGCAACTCATCCGTTGGGCTTTCTGATTGTTTATAATCCATAAACTCCTTAACAACAGGCAGATATTCTATGGGGAACTTATAATACAAAGCTTCAACGCCTTTTGGTGTTGCCGCTTCTATTTCAGCTGCTTCTGCATCCGCTTTTTTCTTTTCTGCAGCAGTCATTGGCTTTGGTTTTGGTGCAGGTTTGGGTTTTGCAACAGGCGTTTTTGAATAACTTTTACTTCCGGATGCCGATTTGGAGCCAGGCGCAGATTTTCCCTTTATTCCTGGTTTTGAACTTACTGATGAATCCGAACCGTTAGCGCCTTTATTATCTGAGGCTGATTCTGCATCTTCCTGCGCAGCTTTGGCATTAGCTGATTTATAATCAAATTTCCCACCACCTGATTTGTCGGCATCGTTATCTTCATTCGTAGCTTTTTGATTTACAGTACTGTCCTTTTTTACTGCAGAACTATCAGTTGTTGCAGTTTTTTTCTTCTTTTTTAAAGAAACCTGGGCAGAAACGCTTGCGCTGATCGTCAACGCCAGCAAACATATAATAATTCTTCGCATCTTTAATCGTTAATTTTAGCAAAGTTAACAGAAATTCGCAATTCAAAACATAGGCACCATGACCCCTTTTTTTGTAAATTATAAATAATATCCTGATGATACTCATAGCTGATAGCGGATCTACAAAAACCTCCTGGGTTTTAACAGGCGAAAACGATCAGAAACTTGAGTTTCAGACTCAGGGTTTTAATCCATACATACAGTCCAAAGACCAGATCGCTGCTATATTAAGTAATGAGGTGATTCCAAAGATTGATAACTTTAGCATATCAAATATCTATTTTTATGGAGCAGGTTGCTCTTCCTATGAAAACAAGTCTATTATGTATAATAGTTTCAAAAATTGTTTCGCGAATTCAGAAATTGAAATTGAGCACGACCTGATGGGTGCAGCCAGGGCATTATGGTTTAATACAGAAGGGATCGTTGGAATATTGGGTACCGGCTCCAATTCTTGTGTATATGACGGGGATAAGATTGTTGACAGCGTGCCAAGCCTTGGTTTTATTCTTGGAGATGAAGGGAGTGGAGCCTATATGGGCAAAAAGTTATTACGTGATTTTCTATACTTTAAAATGCCTGAATCTATTCATAAAAAAATTTATGCTACATTCGGACTTGACGACAAGATGATATTAGATCAGGTATATAAAAAAGAAAATCCGAACCGCTGGCTTGCTGGTTTTTCAACTTTTATTTCAGAAAATATACATGAGGATTATTGCAATGAACTTGTAGAGCAGAGCATGAGAGATTATTTTGAAGCACATATTTCTCAGTATCCGGGCTTTCGTGATTTGCCTTTTGGGGTGGTTGGTTCCATTGGCTATGTGTACAGGAAACAGCTGGAAAAAATATCATCGGAATACAGCGTAAACCTGAAAAAGCTTATAAAATCCCCAATAGATGAACTGGTTATATATCACTTAACCCGAAAAGAAAATTAATATGTTTCAAGAAGAAAGAACGACTGAATCTGATTCTAATTATCATGATCTTGAGCATATGGATACCCTTACGCTGCTCAATAATATCAATACAGAAGATAAGTCTGTCCCGGTTTCAGTTTCCAGATCTATGAGGCAGATACAGATTCTTGTCGATTCGGTTTATGAAAAATTAAGTGACGGAGGTCGTTTGTTTTATATCGGGTCAGGCACGAGTGGCAGGCTTGGTATTGTTGATGCCTCAGAATGCCCTCCCACTTTTGGTGTAAGTCATGATATTGTTATCGGCCTGATTGCCGGAGGAGATGATGCCATCAGAAAAGCAAGTGAAGGGTCCGAAGATGACATGGATGCCGCCTGGAAAGATCTTAAAAAATATCAGATCAGCGGTAAAGACTTTGTAGTTGGCATCTCGGCATCTGGTACCACACCCTACGTACTGGGAGGTTTGAAAGATTGCAGGCATCACGGCATTAAGACAGGATGCATCGTATGCAATAATAACAGCCCAATAGCCGGTTTTGCAGATTGTCCTGTGGAAATTGTAGTAGGCCCTGAATTTGTAACAGGAAGCACCCGTATGAAAGCAGGGACGGCTCAGAAACTGGTATTAAATATGTTAACCACGGCTGTAATGATAAAACTTGGCCGGGTGAAGGACAATAAAATGGTGGACATGATGCTTACCAATAAAAAACTGGTGGAACGTGGAACCCGAATGCTCATGAATTTGTACAAATGGGAATACGATTATGCCAAAGAATCTCTTTTAAAATTTGGCAATGTTCGTGCTGTAATAGATAAAACAGAAGCGGAGAAAGAAAAACCAGGGCATTAAAATTCTGAAACTCATATGCATGAAATAGAACCTCATTTCAACTGGCGGGATTATTATACAGCTGAACATGATAAGCGGTCCCCGTTTTATAAGAGAACATATAGCGAGTTTTATTTCACCAATTCAGTATACGATCATTATATACATCCGCAATGGGATGAGATAGGGTCTCCTACTTTGTATATCAAGATATTATATGCTGATTACAAAGAAGGTTTTACCATTATTGAACTTATCGGAGAATGGAATGATGCCATTTCAAATGATATCATGTTTTTAAAGCGCGAAGTTTTAGATCCTATGATTGATAATGGGATTAATAAGTTTATCCTGATTGGTGAAAATGTGTTGAATTTCCATTACGAAGGTGACGATTATTATGAAGAGTGGTTCCAGGATATTGAGGATGGATGGATTGCGGCCATAAATTTCCAGGAACATGTTTTCCGGGAATTCAGAACCCACAGAGTTGATTATTATTTTAATTTTGGCGGCGAACTTGATGATCTTCCCTGGCGTACCATGACACCCATGGGTCTTTATAATAAAGTCAAATCTATCCTTGAAAAAAGGCTGACCTGAGTTTGCTTTATTTCAAATTCTAATAGAATAATATTTCTTAGCCGTGCCTTTCATTGTAATCAGGTATTTAAGCACAAGCTCTGATTTTCTGCTGTCAATACCAGCTTTTTTTGCCATCTTCGGCATTATTTTTTCTACTTCTGCCGCAGATACCCTAAATGGTCTTTGAGGGCTATGGCATTTGACACAGTTTCTTTCAAATATAGTTTTACCTTCGGTGAGATCGGCAAGGGTCAGGCCCGGATACTTAGCTGATCCATGTTCAACATCAGTTTTCGATGGTGCTACGATTTTATACGATGCACAGGCAGTGAGGCCAATAGCCAAAAATGCAATAATTGTTTTTTTCATGAGGTTTCCTGTTTAATAATTGACACAAGCATCAAATACCGAGTTTCCTTGCTATTTCTCTTGGAATGGCTTTTTTATTCACCATTATCGCAGTTGTTTTTGCCAGAACATAAGATTCCGAAGCATAAAAATACCCTTTGTAATTGCTCATTTTTGTTCCCCAGCTGTTCTTTACGGTATAGAATTTATTTCCCAGCTGATCTTCAGCAGTTCCGGTTATCTGCATCCCATGGTCATCGCCGGTATTGTAATTGTCAATTTCATGCTGGCGCCATTGAGGCGTGACCTCCATTTGTTTCATTGGGTTGTCTACAAAACTATCTCGCTTATCTTTAGCTATCGTATCCCAATTGACATCCGGCAATACAGCAACGCCCTTTTTGTAAGCGAATCCCGGTTCGCTTACATCTGCTCCCCATGCAATGGTATAGCCTTTGTCAATGGAATTATTCAAAATATCCTTTATCCCTTCTAACGGAATATTATATATCAGATCACTATGCCAGTTGTCAGTTACATAATTTACAAACTGGCCATAAATAGGTTCATCTGTAACCGAGGTGAGTTCTATATAATCATCCGGGTCAAGGCCAAGCATATCCGCAAATGTTTTTGCTGTATATTCTTTTCCTTTATATGGAAATTTTTCAGGTATTTTACCAAGATAAGCATCCAAAACGCCATTTACCGCGTCTTTCCAATAGGGGCTGAGTTGTCCGTCGGGATTTTTGATGACGGCGTCGAGCAACCCCTTCAGAACGGCCTCAAGTTCAAAAAGTTTTGGCTTACCAGATAATTCAAAATTACCTGGATAAGCATCATATGGCATGGCACCATATTCTTTGTATATCCTCAATACATCATGCGCTTCGCCACCCTGGCCCCAACTCATGGCGCCATGCATTTTCACGTACCAGATGGCTTTTTCTTCATAATCCTTTCTTACAAAAAACATTTCTGACAGATCAATTTCGCCTTTCCCTTTTCGGAGTAATTCTGACTCAAGGAATGAACTTGTTGAAAAATCCCAGCAGGTTCCACTATGATACTGATCCCTGACAGGTGAAGCGTCAAGGCGCTTTATGTCTTTGATTGCATATTTTGTGCCCTTAACCTGCGCCTGCATTGCAGGAATTGATAGTAGGAATAAACTGCCTGCAAATAAATATTTTATGGTTCTCAACGCTGTCATAATGAAATAGCCTTTTAATAATTTATAATTCTCAAAAAAAACAAATCGCCGCAAAGGTATAGTTTAAACATGTAATCAAAATGAAATTGAAAAATGGTTGATAAAAGAATCCTGATCTGAACATGATTTCAGTTTGTTCTTTATTTCTCCTTACCTTCGTTAGGCAAATGCAGTTTTTCAAATCAGTTTTCGGTTTTATTTTTGCCATTCTTGCAGGTCTGCTGATCATCATTTCCCTCATTATTGTTACGCTCATTTATGCGATCATACTTCGTTTTGGAGGAGTAAATGCCGTTCAGATAGCAAATAAACTTTCGAAGATATGGGCACATTATGTTTTGTTTTGTAGCGGTGCCCGGCTCAAAGTCTTTGGCAAAGATCTTATTCGGCCAAAGGAAACTTATGTGTTTGTGAGTAACCATCGGAGTTATCTTGATATTCCAGTTTGTGCCATCGCAACTGATAATACATTTAAATTCCTTGCAAAAGACGAACTTGGGAAAGCCCCTTTTCTAGGTTATATCATCCGTACATTATACATTACTGTCAAACGCCAGAGCGTGAGAGACAGGGTGATGAGCCTCAAAAAGATGGAATCAGAGCTAAAACAGGGAGTTTCAGTTTTTTTATATCCTGAAGGAAGCAGGAATAAAACAAATGAGCTGCTTACAGAATTTCTCGATGGAGCCTTTACGGTTGCTATAAATACAGGTACTCCTATTGCCGTGTGCACTATTTACGACACCCGGAAAATATTGCAACCAGGGAATCTTTTCAAACTCATACCAGGAAAGGTAAATGCCTGGTGGGAGCAACCTATCGAAACAAAAGGAATGACCAAAAAGGATATTCCTGCTCTTAAGGAAAAAGTACGTGGCTTAATGGAAAAGCGGATCCAAGGTTAGCTTGAAAATTATATCCTTCTTCCGCTGATAAGACGGAATAATATCGCAATGATGGCAAGGACAAGTAATATATGTATCAGTCCACCGACGCTGTAAAAAAATACACCAATGGCCCATCCGATAATGAGTATAACAGCGATAATGTATAAAATGCCTCCCATAATTTTTCTTATTTAAGTTTATTAATTATTATAGTAAGGAATGAACCATGCAAGTTGTTCAAAATATTAAAAATAAATAAAACAAAAAAGGGGACATAGGCCCCCTTTTTTGTTAAGATTTTATTGAAAGAATGTCTAGTAAACCAATGTTACAGTCCCGGTAAAAGTATATGGTTTGCCAGAATAACTTGTGGCTTTAATAACATATACATAGGCGTCCTGTACAGGTTCGTGACCTTGATACCATCCATCCCAACCTTTGCCAGGATCATTTGTAGAATACATCAATTGCCCCCAACGATTGTATATACTCATCTGAAAAGTGGCATAGTCACTGATAACGGGCTGAAAAGTGTTATTGACCTCAGCGTCAAAGTAATTGGGTTCATCCATAAGAGTACTTCTTATCGGATGATGATTATCTGGTTTAAACACATTCGGGATATAAATAATCAACTCAGGTTGTACATATACGGTCAGGAATGTATCACCCGTACATCCTTTCGAATTCACTTGGATCCAAACCCTGTAGGTACCTGTGTCTCCGTAGGTATGTACAGGATTCCGGAGATAGGAAGTGCTCTGTGGAGAATTATCTCCGAATGACCAGCGGTATGTTGTTTTTGGATCTGAGAAATCAATTCCCGTACTCTTTGTATCGAGTGTGAACTGTATTTGAGGCAGGGCAATTGTGGTGAATTGCGGATTGGCAGAAATAACAGGTTTTGGAGTTGCATAAGCAGTAATCCATCCTTTTTTAGTCAAGCTGCCTTCGCAACCCGAATCAGAAGTTACAGTCAATGTCACATCAAACTGTTGTGTGTCTTTCCCATTCGTTACCTTGTATACATGATAAGGATTTTGTTGCTGAGAATGAGATGAACCGTCCCCGAAGTCCCAATCAATACGCTTCATCTGGGAAGGATCACTTGCGATGGTAATATTGTTTATCATCACTGAATCAGCATTGAAATGTATGGGCAATGGTTCGCAGCCATCTCTTGGTGATGTGAATTTAATAACAGGTGGCTGGCTGATAATGAAGCTTTTCGATGCCGTATAAGGGGCACAATTACCAAGTTTTGACGCTTTAACTGAGATAGTGAATTTGCCATTCAGTATTTGCGTATTAGTTGGGCTATATGAAACTTCTGTGCTATCACCGTTTTGGTTTATGAACCCTGTGTATGGCACACCGTCAGCACTCCAGATTAATCCCGTTGCATTGTATTTGGTGGCCTTCATTTCAAAACTACCCTGGTTTGCACATACATTCTGTACCGAATTAAATGTAACAAAAGGACGGCCATCAACTTTTACATCATGAGATACGGATACATGACATTGATTATGATTGTAATACAAAATATATAAAACAGGGTTGCTATTGACAGTGTCTGCAAGACTCGGGTCAAAATAATAGTTTTTGCCCGATTCGTAAACCTCTCTTCCGGCAACGAATGAACCTCCAGCAATAGTCTTTCCTGCTGATGTTGGAACAAGTGCAACCTTTGAATGGTTTACGCAATATTCCCATAAGGTGTCAGCAGTATGGAAGTCGACATTCTGAGGTGCAGGAACTACATACATGCTGTCTTTTTTAGTAGTGGGACACATATGACCTTGCAAATCACCAAAAGCAGTATATGTTAAATAATGCCACCCGGGCCCTGCTGAATCTGCTATAAAGCTGTAAGTCTGAGAATACTTATCAAATCTCAAAGCATGCGGATTGGTTATATCACCGGAAGCAAATTTCCAGATTCCGTTCTGAGGAGACATGGAGGTAAATTGTACAGGTCCGGCATTCATGCAAAGTGAATCCGCAGGAATAACTGTAACAACCGGGTTGGACCTGACCCGAAGGTATACAGTGTCGCTGTTGCTGCAGGATGATTTGCCATTTACAGCCTGGTCCTGGTATGAATATATAATTCCATATACCGTATCTGTAATGCCCTGGTAATTTGGATCGAATAAAACACTGTCGCGATTTTTCGAATAGGAGATGGCTCCGTTTGGAGTTCCTTTCAGTGCAAACCATAATCCACCTGCAGGTGAAACAGAATTATTGCTCAGAAGATATTTTCCATTTGCGGTACAGATGGTTGTATCTGGTCCGGCTGTTACCTGAGGCTTCAGACTGATATTAATATGGGCGGAATCATCAGTAACACATTTGTATTCATTTACAAATAAATAGTGAACCCAACCCAATGTATGGTCATTATCAGTCCTGCCCATGTTGGAAGGATATAAAAAATTATCAACAATCGCTGAGGGTTTCCTGGGATAATACCATGTACCACCCTGATGACCCGCATCAACCCATGGTGGTGTATTTCCTAATTTATAAGGTGGATCATCAATACATTTAGGTTTAAGGGAATCCAGAATAGGATGACTCGGGGTGTTCACGACTACCTTGAAGTAACCTGTATCAGAACATGTTAATCCATGTCCCGTCTGCTTGATAACTACTTTAAAAAAGGCGTTTTTTCCATATCCTGATGAGCCGATAGCAGCAAACTTATAAATGGGATCAGTATTCACGATTTTATTGTTATGGATCTGATCCATCCAGGTATAACTTGCTCCCTGACCCCCTATGCCAGCTTTGAGTGTAACCGAATCACCTACACAAACAGTTGTATCAATTCCCAGAACCTGAACCAATGGATTGAAAAATACATTTACAGTATCATTTCCCGGACATCCGATTGAATCCTGAACCGAAACTGTATATATGCCTGAATCTCCTACAATTATTGTATCGCCTTTTAACTGGTTATTAACTGTGTCTTTACCATTGATCCAGGTCCAGTTGGTAACAGGCATATGTTTTAAACCGGTGGTCAGCATAACCCCTTTTCCCCAGCAGCCACGTTTATCTGCTCCTATATTTGGTTTGGGAAGTGGAATTACTTTTACTTTCATGGAATCGAAATTGGGGCAACCTTCATCAAAAATGTTTACCCGGAATGTGGTATCATGAGTGATGGTTTCAGTAATTGAAATAGTGGTCAGTGAATCGCCTTTTTTGTCTTTGAAATTCCACCATATATTATATGGTTTGTAAGCATTGATAGTTTTTGCAGTTACTGTTATTGTCGGTGAATTATTACAAACCTGCGTATCTTTTGGCAGGCTTATTCCCGGGAAAGGGGCAATGGTAACACTGTCTGAATATGTTCTTGTACAACCATTTGGGCCGGTGACAACCAGGTTGTAATGATAAGTGCCACCAGAGTTATATTGATAAGATGCGGTCTTCCCGATTTTATATAAGGGACTATGTCCCGGCGATCCTTCACCCGACCAGAGATAATTTGTTATGGTTGTGGAGGAAGACTTGGATGGACTCGCCTGGAAATAGACCATACCACATTTTTGAACTATGGCGGAATAATTGGCACTTGGTGCTGCAATAACATAAACGCTGAACGCCCGTGAAGCCCTCCCCGGTACCGGACAGGCATTGTCTATAGCAGTCGCAATAAATGTATATGGATATGATCTGACATCCTTGTCAGTAGGATACCAGCAGAATACGGCAGTCGGCCATTTCTGGCCATTGGGGACAACTGTAAAGCTTGCTCCGGTCATGGTTCCGGGATTATTCCATGATAAATAATCAGTATCGGGAAGATCCAGATCAAAAGCTTTTACCTGGAAACATGTCTGCTGATCAGCGCATATTTTTTCAGAATAAGTTGTGCCTCCGTTTATACCCGGAATAATTGGAGGATGATTGGCAGGACAATCCATTATAATGATCTCCATATCACGCTTTATTTCACCGATTTTCCGCTCCACACCCAATGAATCACGCCGGTAGATGTCCACTACAATTACAAATACCGTTTGATCTGGTTTAAGAGCCTTGAATTCGATATCTCCGGTGGTAGAATCCAGGTGAAATCCATAGCATGTAGGCGGGATAAAAGCCTCGTTTTTACTTGAACCTGCATAGATGAGAGGGGCGTCATTGGTATATGGATAAAGATAGGGAATCGAATTTCCCTGGGATGAATAGGGTATCCCAAAGCTATATACCAGCGAATCTGCACGTCCTTCAGCGTCCCGGCTGTTGTCATCCACTCCGGGATTGTATACGATACACTGGTTGGTGCAAAATATACCTACAGGGGGTATTGTGAAGTAAGGCGAACTAACACAGGGTTTGATACAGCGGTTCAAATAGACTTCGTCATAAAAGCTGGCGTTGGCTGCGCCGGTGGTTATCAGGCTGCTGCGCGCATTTTCCTGCCAGGCTATAGTGTAGTTGCAGCAGGGTGGAGGGAGGTAAACTACTGCGGTAATGGTCCATTGTTCGATACCATAGGGAAACGAACAGGGTGGGGTAGTGGCTTCGCATCTGTCACAGCTTCTTTTGCAAACCGGAGTGATATCTGTTCCGCAACAGACATCAGGATTTGCGTTTACGGGAATAGTTACACATGTATCACCCGTGGTTTGGTAGGTAAGGTCCGTACCTCCCAATTGAATACCGTTGCAGTCACGGTAGGCATGAACGATCAGTTCGAAACTATCGTTCCCGAGACATTTCCATGTAATATCAGCCCCCATCACGTGTGTTGCACGTGTTGCATTTGGCAATAAAAAGCATAGGAGGGACAGCAATGGAAAAACCAGTTTGTAGTTTTTTCTCATAGTTTGACAATTTTGGCAATTGAATAACGAACTTAATAAATTAAAATTAAAAAGCCTAATTTTTAGCCATTTATTTTTGCCCGAATTGAATAATTTTAATGGAAACCTTGCCAGTGCTTATAAAAACACAGAAAACCATCAACTATGCTGAGGATGAGAAGGTAGCTGATACCAAAATGCAGAACCTGTAAAAGGATTTGTCTGAAAATAAAAATACGATTTATTACAGAAACAATTACCGGGAAATAATTCCTTTTCCCTTCATTTTCTCAAGAAGTTTTGCAGGAATGGGGCGGCATTTGCAATGCTTCTGATGTTCGGTATGCCATTGTACCCGCTGATCAAAAGTCGGGTTCTTTGGCATTGGGTTCTGGTCATGCCATTCTTTATTCATTTTCATTTTGGAAAGATGAAATTTGAAACTTGAACCCGAAGGCTAACGATAGTAAATTCGTCCAATCTACAGAAACATTCATAGATATTCTAAAATTATTCTGCTGCTACGATTTCTTCAGTAACTGTTTGCTCTGCTGCAAATTCAGGATTGCTTGCCCCGAGTTTTGTAAATCCTTTCCTGACAAAAAATAATCCGGCTACAATTAGCACGCTTGCTGCAAGAAATGGTACACCGGGGAAATATACAGATCCTGGGGTTTTATTAGTAAAAAAATAAAACAGATTGGTCATGAGCAAAGGCCCGGCAATGCTGCTAAGGCTCTGCAGACTGGTAATGGCTCCCTGTAACTCTCCCTGCTCATTGGCGGGCACCTGGTTCGCTGTGGCGGCCTGCATGGCAGGGTTGGCAAATCCTCCCAGGCAATATGGGATCATAAACACAAACATCATCCATTCCCGGTTGGCAAAAGCAAATAAAATATTACCAAGCATATAAATTAGAAGACCATAAACAATAGATTTTTTAACACCCAACCATGGGTTGATCACTCTAACCAATCCGCCTTGCACAATAGCAACAAGAAGCCCTACAAGACCGAGCGAAAGGCCAATCATATTTGGACCCCAGTGAAACCTTTCTGCTGTGAAATAGATCCAGGTACTTTGAGTAGCATGTCCTGCCACGAACAGGCAAAACAGACAGATCATAAATCCGGACAATGCAGGATATCTTTTCAGACTTTTTAAAGCGCCTGCCGGGTTGGCTCGTTTCCAGTCGAATTTTCTCCGATGTTCTTTATCTAATGATTCAGGCAGGATAAAATAGCCATAAACCATGTTAAGAAAAGTCAATCCCGCAGAGAAATAAAATGGCGCCCTTGTTCCAAAGAAATATCCGACATAGCCACCAATTAACGGTCCCAATATAAAACCCACCCCAAAAGCCACACCGATCATCCCAAAGTTCTGTGCGCGTTTTTCAGGTGTACTGATATCTGCAATATAAGCCGATGCGGTAGTAAAACTTGCTCCTGTAATACCGGCCAGTATTCTCCCTACAAATAACCACCCAATGGTCGGAGCCAAAGCCAGGATCAGGTAATCAATGCAAAAGCCCATTAATGAAAAAAGCAAAACCGGCCTCCTGCCATACTGATCACTCAGGTTACCAATGACAGGTGAAAAAAGAAACTGCATACCGGCAAATGCAAACATGAGCAAGCCTCCATATAAAGCCGATGTTCCATTGCCACCATGTACCATACCACCAATGAGTTGCGGCAGTATGGGAATAATAACGCCAAAACCCATGACATCAATGAGGAGTGTAACAAATATGAAACCTAAAGCGGCTTTGCGTTTACCGGACATATAAATATTAATGAGATTGAATTACAAAAATAGAAGAATTTGTGGTTTTGCCAATTTCTCATTTAGCTACATTTTTTAGCTCTGAAGGAGCGTAATATATCAGCGAAGGGTGCAGCCCTTCGTTTAAACAAATACATTAATATAGCCCTGAAAGGGCGTGATAGGTTATGTTATATAAGAATATCACATATTTATCATTTATAAATAGTCCAGCTTATACAATTCAAAATATCCTCAAACTGATTCTTTATCAGGACATTCCAGGCTGTCAGTAAATCTAGGAAGAAATACATTAAGCTAATTCCATAATAGGCAATTTCTTCAATTGTCGCGTTCTGTTGATCATATCCTTCAGCTTGCTTTTTAGCAATCTATCATTGTCAAACCATTCTAATATCTCAGCGATAAATTTTTGCCTTTCAAATTCAAATGGCCTATCACATTTTTGCTCATAAACTATTTGGAGGCATCTTTTTGATGGGTTAATTTGTCCGTTTAAGGCATATAGAATACCAAGGTCATAAATTTTCCATGGATCATTACTTTTTAGATTTTCTAAAGTTTTTATTGAAGAAGAAATATCAATAAAATCTACTTTTATTTTAGCTACTTTAAGTAATGCTTGATCACAATAGTCATTTACAATTTTTGAAAAATCATTTTCATTTTCTGCTTCTTCAAAACTTTTTTCCCTACCACCATAAGCAAAAGCGAAATAATCTCTTGGATACAAGTGGAAATCCGCTGCAACATTTAAATACGTGCCTCTTGACCAGGATGATGGTTGAAACTCAATTATTGCTGTCCACAAGCCTTTATCGTAAAGGAACGTCCTTGATTGTCCTTTTTGAAGAATATTAAATGGCTTTAGACGTTCCCTTGCTACTTTTTTCAATAATTTGTTGTGATCAAAAGAATCCATCTTAATATTTGATTTTCAATCAAAAATAGATAATAATACATTAAAACCAACCCTCAAAAAAAACTCAGTTGCCCATTTTTAGGTGGCCTTCTGAAACTTGCAGGATCATATTTTCCGAAATCTTTTGGATTCAGGTATTTTTGTTTTGACATTTTAAAAAGATCTTTTATGGTTTGGGCTACCTGACCTTCACCGCGCATCCGGGTCCCGAATCGGCTGTCTCTCAGTGACCCACCATGACATTCTGCGATCTGGTCCAACACTTTTTCTGCCCTTTCCGGATAATTTTTATGAACCCAGTCCGTGAATATTTCTCCGATCGCGCCATTCAATCTTACGATCGTATATCCGGCTGAATTCGCTCCCCGCTCTCCGCATTGTTTGAGTATTTCAGGTATTTCATGGTCGTTGATGGAGGGCACAACAGGTGCAACCATAATCGTCACAGGTACATTAAGTTTGGCAAGTTCTTCCACGATTTTTAGTCGCTGCTTGGCAGTTGTGGTGCGTGGTTCCATTTTCTGCCTGGTATCTTCGTTCAAAGTAGTAATGGAAACTGCAACGCTTGCCAGATGAAGCGAAGCCATTTCGGCGATCAGTTCTTTGTCTCTTAATATGAGGCTGTTCTTGGTGATAAGGCCTACCGGGTTTCGAAATTCAAGACAGACATTCAGCATTCTTTGTGTGATCTTCATTTTTCGCTCTATCGGCTGGTAGCAATCGGTATTGCCTGACAGCATGATGGTTTGTGGCTTCCACCTGGGATTTTCAAAGGCTTTTCTAAGAAGTTCAGGGGCATTTTCTTTCACCAATATTTTGCGTTCAAAATCCAGCCCCGGACTATAGCCCCAGTATTCGTGGCTGTTGCGGGCATAGCAATAGATACACCCATGTTCGCAGCCCTGGTATGGGTTCATAGAGTACATGAATCCGAGGTCAGGGCTATCAACTTTATTGACAATCTTTTTAGGATAGACGGTGAGGTATTCTGTCAGGTTATCAGTTTCAAGTGGCTCGTGGTATTCCTCGATGTTCTCCATGCTATAACCGCGTTTCTCAAAACGGTTTTTTACATTCAGTTGCGAGCCTCTTCCTTTTATATATTCGGGGGTTTCAGACATATAAAAAATTTTCTCAAATTTATTTGTTTTTGACAAGAAAGTTATATATTTGACGAAATATTTATCAATAACCTGATTATGAATGATATCGTTCAAAACATCATCTGGCTTCGCAAAAGGGCCAATCTGTCACAACAGGAACTGGCAGAAATTCTTAATTTAAAACGCACTACATTAAGCGCTTACGAGCAGGGAAAGGCAAGAGCATCTCTTGAGATTCTGCGCCGGTATGCCGAGCATTTTAAGGTGCCCCTGGAAGAAATTATCAGTGGTAAATCCGGCAAGGAAGCCCCGAAAGACCTTGAAGAAAAGTTCAAGATCCTGGCACTTACGGTAGATAATTTCGGGAATGAAAATATTGAATTTGTGCCTGTGAAAGCTTATGCTGGATATGCCCTGGGATATGGCGATCCTGAATATCTGACCGACCTGCCGAAATTCAGGTTGCCTTTTTTAACAGGCGGCACGTACAGGGCCTTTGAAGTACAGGGAGATTCGATGTTGCCGATTGCTTCCGGTTCTGTTTTGATCGGACAATATGTCGAAAAAATCGCTGACATCAAAGAAGGCGAGACCTATGTGTTTATCACGGCCAACCATGGTATTCTCTTTAAGAGAGTATTGTTTGTTGACAAAACCAAAATTGGCCTCAAGTCAGACAATACCTTGTATCATTCCTATGATTTACCCCTGATGGAAATCAACGAAATATGGAAAACCAAACTCTATATGAGCTATACCTTCCCCGATCCTGAGAAGTCACTCGACAGGATCGAAAAGGGAGTGGATCATTTGAGGAATGAAGTTAGGAAGATGCGGAATTGAGTTTTTGCTAAAGAGTAAGAAGTGAGAGGTAAAAAGTAAGAAGTACCCAAAGGCGGTTGTCTTTTGGATGGAGAAGTTTATCCATCAATGCCACAACAGATGGGCATTATATAAATATTCTGAATTTTAATTTTTTTCTATTATTTTTGGCAAATAAACAAACTTAATCAGATGAAAAAATTATTATTTACAGTGTTTCTTTCAGGTACAATTTTATTCCAGTCTTGTGCCACTATTTTCGGTGGAGAGGTAAGCGATTGCCAGAGAACAAAACCGGCACCCGGACAACCATCAAGAGAAATAAGAGTAGTTCCTTTAGTACTTGATATTTTCTGTGGCCTGATATGGGTAGCAGTTGATTTTGCTACAGGTGCCATTTATAAACCATGTGTCACTCAAAAACCAAATTCCAATGGTGCGAAAAGTTCAACGCAATTGATGAAGCATGATAACCCTGTGGGCCTGGCTGTTCAAAAACACAAGGTAAAATCTGCACGTATTCCTTCCTGATTGCGGCTGTAATAATTACTTCAAAGTAATTTTTAAATGTTTTCCTTATTCACAAACTTCACTGCCTCATTTAATGTGGTAAGCAGGTTTGCGGGGAATATTATGGTTGAATTCTTTTCAACGCTGATTTCAGCCATGGTTTGCAATGTCCTTAACTGAAGCGCGATCGGGTGTTTGGAAATAACATCAGCTGCTTCGCCAAGTTTTATAGAAGCCTGGTATTCACCATCTGCCGCAATGATCTTGGCTCTTTTTTCGCGTTCTGCTTCAGCTTCCTTGGCCATGGCACGTTGCATATTGTCAGGCAATGTAATGTCTTTGATTTCGACAGCGGTCACTTCCACACCCCAGGGTTCGGTATGTGTGTCAATGACGGTTTTGATCTGGGTATTGATATTCAAAGTCTGTGACAACAGTTCATCAAGGATAAACTGGCCAACCACATTACGCACTGTCGTCTGGCTGATCTGGTTTACTGCACTATAAACCTGCTCTATGGCAAGTACAGATTTTTCCGCATTTACCACGTGGAAATAAGCTACCGCCGCAATATCTATGGAGACATTATCTTTTGTTATAATCCGCTGTGCCGGTATATCCATTGTAATGGTGCGCAAGGTTACTTTAGTCATTTGTTCCAGTATTGGCAGCAGCACAATAAGTCCAGGGCCGCGTACACCTGTATATTTTCCAAGGAAAAAAATTACACCTCTTTCATACTCTTTTACTACTCTCAGAGCCCGGAAAAGAATAAGAAGTACTACAAAAAGAATAGGCCAGATAATTGAAATGGGCATCATATTATTGTTTTTTAATTATAAGACAAATGTAGTTCTTTTTATCAAGCACCCTAAAATTATGAATTTGTGAACACTTTTGTCATTTCGACGCAGGAGAAATCTGATAGAAACTCTGACAAAATGCTCATTCAACTATGCCTAGACGAGATTTCTCTCCAGAGCGCTCGGGATCGAAATGAGAGATCCCTTGTAGCTTTTGAGTTACCATAATTATATCCTATAATTACCAAAGGATATTGAATCCATTATGGTTATTTTTGCATCAGGATGCGCTTATTTTATACGCCAGGATTAATCCGGTTTTTCTATGCCAAAGATGCAATATGGCAAATGCCGACCCGCAATAAAACCATTTATCTGAGTTTTGACGACGGGCCTACTCCTGAAATAACAGATTGGATTTTGGATATGCTTGATCAATATCAGGCGAAAGCCACTTTTTTTTGCGTGGGCGAAAATGTGTCAAAATATCCAGACAAATTTTCAGAGATCAAAAAAAGAGGTCATGCCGTTGGCAACCACACCTACAATCATTTAAATGGCTGGAAGACAAATACAGAGAAATATGTGGAAAATGTGATTGTGGCCAATGATGTGATTCAAAGCAGGTTGTTTAGACCGCCATATGGTCGTATTAAAAAAGTACAATTAAAGCTTCTACAGAATCTGAATTATAAAATCATTCTCTGGTCAGTATTGACATACGATTTTGATAAAAATCTTGATAAAAATATGGCCTGGAATCAGATTGTCAGGCATACCCGGACTGGAAGCATCCTGGTTTTTCATGACCATATAAAAGCGTTTGAAAATCTTAAAAAATTGCTCCCGAAAACACTTGAATATTTTTCAGCAAAAGGGTTTATTTTTGAGAAAATAGGTTTTTAAAACAATAGTATTTAGCTTGTTATGGTAAGGGTGCTTACATATTGGCTTACAATATAAGCCTTTAGTGAATACGTTGAGGGGCCATGCCCTATAGACCCATCCAGGGCATATGTTGAGGCGCAACAAGGACACGTGAATTGGTTACCTGCTGAGGACATTGAAACTACCCCACAAGATGAATTCACATGATAAGGACAGGTCCTGTCTAATGCCCATATTTTACCCGATTGGTCTGATACTACTACAATTCCCTTATATCCGCCCGGGATATAAACATAACCGCCGGGGGTTAATAGTGCATTGTAAGGCGATTTACTCAAATCAATCGAAATATTCACTTTTACCCATGGTACAGGGCTTGGGCCTACATCTGTTTTCTTACATGAAAATGAAAAACATA
The DNA here is from genome assembly GCA_013288555.1 of Bacteroidota bacterium. Taxonomy (GTDB): domain Bacteria; phylum Bacteroidota; class Bacteroidia; order CAILMK01; family CAILMK01; genus JABDEJ01. The sequence continues at coordinate 27,507 of JABDBQ010000004.1, forward strand.
AGAGGAGGCTAAGTAAGAAAAGCTTTATTCTAATCATTTATTCAGAGCAAATCAGTTTCTTAAATCGTGCAACTATCCTGCCATAAAGGCAAACTGAAATCCGGTCTAATTACTAATAGTAAGTACTGTTCCGGAAACTGTTACACGATAAGCCTTTAAAGGATAAGTGGATGGCCCATGGGTAACGGTTCCATCCAATCCATATGTAGAAGCGCAGCAGGCATCAAGGGTTTTACCTGAGTAAGAGCCGCAAACGATATCTAAACCGCTTAAAGACATCCTGACGACCCCGCAAGGAGATGTAACATGATAAGGACATGTCCGGTCAAAACACCAGTAATTTCCGAGAAAATCCTGGACGACCAATAATCCTTTATTTCCACCAGGCAGATATACATATCCGCCTTCGTTCTGAAGTGAGCTATACAATGGTGTACTGATATCTATCTGTGTATATACATATTGATAAGGTACCGGACTTGGGCCAAGACTGCTGTTTTTTTTGCATGAGCAGGACATAGCTAAAGTGAGAAGGAGGAAAGCGAAAATTTTTATTTTCATTGGAATACTAACGCAAGGTTATTTTAAATAGTTCTTTGCAAATATAATGCTAAACTTTCCTGAGGTGAGCAAAAGGTATTTCAGTATAAAAATAAGCTAATTTGATATTGAAAGAACAGTGCCCGATTGTGTTACCTGATAGGCTTTTAAAGGATATTTTGATGGACCATTAATTACTGTACCACCATTCAGATTATAAGTTGAATTACAACATGCATTAAGTGTTTTGCCTGAATAAGTACCACAAACCATGTATAAAGCATCCGGAAATGACATTCTAACTACACCACAAGGCGAATTAATATGATAAGGACAAGTGCGATCAAAGGCCCAGAAATTGTCAAGAAAATCATGCACAACAATAATGCCTTTATTACCCCCAGGAATGGTTACAGAGCCACCTTCATTTTGTAAATCACTGTATTGAGGTAAAGTTATGTCGATGACGGTGTAAACAGATTGATAAGGCACCGGGTTTGGCCCCAGGCTATTATTCTTTTTGCAGGAACAAGAGAACATTAAAAATGGCAAAAGCAATAAGAATATCCCGGTTCTTCTTTTCATCGAAATACCAACGTATTATTGCAAACGATATTGCAACTTATATTTAAAGATGAAAGTTCATTTAATAGCGATTGGTGGTAGCATTATGCATAACCTGGCATTGGCATTGGCTGAAAAAGGATACCAGGTTACGGGTTCGGACGACCATATCTACGAACCGGCATTGAGCAGGCTTCAGGAAAAGGGTTTGTTACCGGAAGTATTGGGTTGGCATCCGGAAAAGATCACTAAAAAGCTGGATATGGTTATCCTGGGCATGCACGCCAAACCTGATAATCCGGAATTATTAAAATCCAAAGAACTTGGAATCAAAGTATTAAGCTTCCCTGAGTTTATCTTCAATCAAAGTAAAAACAAAAAAAGGGTTGTTATTGCTGGTAGTCATGGCAAAACCAGTGTAACCGGTATGGTTATGCATGCATTGAAAAAAAATAATCGTGATTTTGATTATGCCGTAGGTTCCAGTATACCTGGTTTTGAAAACAGCGTCAGGCTGAGTAATGCTCCTATCATCATCATCGAAGGGGATGAATACCTGAGCTCCCCAATAGATCCGAGACCAAAGTTTATGTGGTATCAGCCACAGGTTGCTTTGATCAATGGTATTGCGTGGGACCATATCAATGTGTTCCCGACTTATGAGATTTATAAAGAACAGTTTGTAAATTTTATAAAAAGTATGAAAACAGGGATGGAACTGATTTTCAATGCTTATGATAAAGAATCTGCTGATCTGGCATTGAAATTCGGTACACATTTAATGCTCAGACCTGTTTCCATGCCAGCATATAAAATTATCAATGGCAGGACCATTGTTAACATAGAAAATTACGATTTCCCCGTAGCGGTCTTCGGTAAACATAACCTGCAAAACCTGGCAGGGGCACAGAAAATCTGCGAAGCACTAGGACTCCCTGTAAGAGATTTCTGGAATGCTGTTTCAGATTATACTGGTGCCGGAAAAAGACTTGAGAAAATAAGCAACGAAAAGAATATTATTGCTTTCCGGGATTTTGCCCACGCACCTTCAAAAGTGCGCGCTACTGTTCAGGCTGTTAAAGAACAGTTTCCGAATCAAAAGCTGGTAGCAATTCTTGAATTGCATACCTTCAGCAGTCTCAATAAAGACTTTATTAAAGAGTATTCAGGGGCGCTTGCGGACGCTGAAACGGCAATGGTTTATGTTGATAACGAAGCATTAAAGGCCAAAGGAGGCGACGCGTATGATCAGCAGCAAATCAGGCAGGCTTTCAATAGAGAAGATTTGATGTTTTTTGATCAGAAAGAAATTCTTGAAAAGGCCTTAAAAACATATATTGACTCTCAAAATACCCTGCTTTTCATGAGCTCAGGTAATTTTGGGGGAATCGATATTTCGGGAATGATCAATGACCAATGATCATTGCGCATCCACCAACTTTTCCTTCTCAATCGATTTGTAAATATCCATATCCGGCTTTGCTTCGTCCATTACCTGCAGATTGCCGCGTTTGTCCCTGATGATCCTCGAGAAAAGCGTAATCTTAGGATCAAAAATAAATCGCAGCCATATTCTTGTCCATGATTTATGTGATTCAAGGGTATCATAATAATCCGGCGCCATTTTTTTCAGGGTTGGCAGCTTATTCCATGGTATGGAAGGGAAATCGTGATGTTCGTTATGGTAGCCTATATTAAACTGGATGGTATTTAAAACTCCGTAATAACTATAGGTTTCCTGCTCGGTGTCTTTCAGATAGTGTTCCTGTATCCAACGGCCGCCCAGCGGGTGAAAACCAACAGAAAACATAAAACTGGCAAACATGTATAAGATCGCTACCGGTCCGAAAAAGTACCAGATGGAAGCAGTGAAAATGACTTGCGAAGCAAAATTGATCACAACCCATTTGTCTATCGGTTTTATTTCTTTCAGTCTGAATGTTCTTCCTACCTGCAAAAAAGGAAAGATCAATAGCCAGAATGCTTTGCCAATAACCGAATTTCCCAATATCCTCGCTTCCCTGTATCCAGGCAGGTCAGCATCCAGTTCATGCACGCCCTGGAAAGAATGATGCCTGAGATGATATCTCTGAAAGGAAACGGATGTTGGAAAAAAAGAAGGCAGATTGGCGATAATGCCTGCAATGGTATTGGCATTTTTGCTTTTAAAAAGCAGATTATGAGCCACCTCATGAATCGTAACAAATAAAGTATGCCCAACAAATGCCCCGAAACACCATGCGACTATAATGGCAAGCCACCATGCCTGGTTACGCAATAAATATGCTACTCCAACCTGAATGATGACACAGGACAGAATCACAAATATAGTATTCGGATTTTTGCCGATCAGTTTCTTGATTTCAGGATATTTTTTAATCATCTCCCTGGTTCTCAAGCGATGCGGCTCAGTATTGTCTTTAAATAAAAATTCGTTTTTTCTCATTGCCCCTTTTCTCGTTTATGCAAAAATAGAAAATTATATGGAATAATATGTTAACAGAACTCGTTAACACAGACATAACGTTGCGAAGGTGCCGATAATTCCGGTTTCCATTAGTTATCTTTGTAATGATTAATCCAACTACTCATAATGAAACTACATACAATAAATACCGGGATGTTCAAACTGGATGGCGGTGCCATGTTCGGGGTCGTTCCGAAAAGCTTATGGAATAAAAAAAACCCTTCTGATGATAATAATATGTGCTCATGGGCCATGCGTTGTTTGCTTATAGAAGATGGTGACAAACTTATCCTTATTGACAGCGGGCTCGGAGATAAACAGGACGATAAATTCTTCGGCTATTATTATTTATGGGGTGAAGATAATCTGATCAAATCCATCAGGAGCCTGGGTTTCGAGCCTGAAGACATTACGCATAACCTGCTGACGCATTTGCATTTTGACCATTGCGGCGGTAGTGTGAAATGGAATAAAGACCATACAGGTTATGAAACCACTTTTCCGAATGCTACTTTTATGGTAGGCAAAGAACACTGGGATTTTGCCTTACATCCCAACGCGAGAGAAAAAGCTTCTTTTTTAACAGAAAACCTGCTACCCATGCAGGAGGCAGGACAATTGCAGTTATTGGAAGGGGAGGGAGAATTATTCCCGGGAATTTCTTTTAATTATGTACATGGCCATACGGATGGCATGCTGATTCCTAAAATTAATTATAATGGCAAAACCATCGTTTATATGGCCGACCTTTTACCAGCCCATTTTTATGTCCCGATTCCATGGGTCATGGCTTATGATACAAGACCATTGATAACTATGGATGAAAAGCAGGCATTTCTGCCGACGGCCGCAAAAGAAGAATATATCCTTTATTTTGAACATGATCCAATAGTTGAGTGCTGCACAGTGGAACAAACAGAACGTGGTATTAAAGTCAAAGAAGTTTTTAAGCTGGATGAAATAAAATAAGGATTGATATTCAAGGATAACATACGTTCCGAAGAAATCAGAATGTTATTCAATAACAGGCTTTTATTCAAGTTAATATTAATTTTCACATTTTGCTTTCATGGATTTAATGGATCTGATATTTCTGCTCAATCCTTAAAATTCGCATCACATTTTTCGAAACAAAAAAACTGGAATTTCCTCGAAAATAAAGGACAGTTAAAAGATCAAAATGGACATTCTCATCCCGAAGTTAAATATTATGGACATGAGTCAGGTGTATATCTTTATTTTAAAAGAAACACTATTAGTTTTGAATTCAGAAAGGGCGTTAAAAATCCTCAAACAGATGAATCGAATTCACTGATTTATAGCAAATCGAATCCTCAAAAGTTGTCCAGGAAAAGTATTCAAATCAGTTCCAGCAGAACGGATTTGATTCTTTTAAATGCAAATCCTGATGCAAGAATCATTGGATCTGAGGTGCAGGAATATTATGAAAATTTCTATTTATCGGGCTCGGATGAAAATAGTTCATCTGCTTTGGTCAGGGCCAATTCCTGTAAAACAATTACATATAAAAATATTTATCCATGGATAGATATGGTATTATACTGCAAATCAAGAGGTTTGGAATATTCATTTGTGATTTACCCCGGCGGAAAAGTTTCTGATATCCAAATGAAATGGGAGGGAATGGATAGCATGCAAATGGAAGCTGAAAATGTTGGGATCCGGTATGTCAATAAACTTGGTTTTATTCATGAAAGCGGCCTCAGGGGTTACCTGGATTCAAAGAAAGGGGTTCAGTGCAGTTATCTGATCAAAAATCATGTCATAGGTTTTAAATCAGAAAATTATGATCACCAGAAGGTTTTAACTATTGACCCGTCACTGGATTGGGGTACTTTTTTTGGTGGAACTCAGGAAGATGAAATATGGGGACTGGATGTGGATCATAAAAACAAAGTAGTTGTAGCAGGTAGAACATTTTCTGCTTCAAACATAGCTACAGCAGGGAGTTATGACACAACCTACAGCGATTCAGGTGAAGGCTTTGTAGCAAAGTTTACAGACAGCGGCTCGGTAGTATGGGCTACCTATTTTGGGGGAAGCGGAGGGTCGCAATGTGCCGCTGTGTCAATTGATTCTTCGAATAATATATTTATAACCGGAACCAGCACTTCGCATTCGGGGCTTGCAACTTCAGGGGCATATCAGTCAACAGGTTTTGGTTTTGTTGCAAAACTTGATTCTGCCGGTGACAGAATATGGGGTACTTTTTACGGAGGGCATACTTCAATAAATATGAATACCATAAAAACGGATCCATTTGGTGATGTCTATGTGGGAGGAGTGACATTAGACAGAACGGGTATCGCAACATCAGGGTCCTACGAAACCAAATTCAAATCTTTGGGATTCATGGGGTTTTTCGCCAAATTTAGTAAGGCAGGTTCCTTGCTTTGGGGAAGTTATTATGGTGGGGAGAGAGATGATGAGGTTCACGCCGTGGCGACTGACCGTTCCGGGAATCTTTTTATCACAGGTTTTACACTAGATACAACTGGTATTGCCAGTTCTGGCTGTTTTCAATCTACTATTGGAGGTAACACGGACGCTTTCCTGGCAAAATTTGATAAAAGCGGTGGATTGCAATGGAGCACCTATTTTGGAGATACCGGAACTGAAAATGGAACGGGATTAGCTGTTGATACTATCGGGAATGTATTTTTATATGGAAACACAAACAGTGGCAAAGGAATAGCTACCCAAGGAGCCTACCAGGCGACTTACGGTGGGCAAAAAGGTATATATTATCCTGTTGGCGATGCATTTGTTGCTGAATTTACACCCATTGGAATAGAAACGTGGGCAACTTATTTCGGTGGTCCCGGCAATGAAGGAGCAACGGGTATTTGTTATAATCCTTATGGGAAAATAGATATTACGGGATATACTAACAGTACGAGTGGAATAAGTATTCCAACCGGATATCAAAGTACATATGGAGGGGGCGGTGCAGATGCATACCTTGCTGAATTTACTTTGAATGGTTACCTGATATCCAGTACCTATTATGGAGGAGGAGATGTTGATGAAGGCGAGGCCACTGGTGCCGATCAATATGGGGATGTATTTCTTGCCGGGTTTACATATAGTTTGAATAAAATTGCAACTTCAGGGGCCTATGAAACAGCAAATGATGGATTTATAGACGGATTTATTGCAAAATTTGATCTTAAACTGCGGAATGACGCCGGGTTAAAATCATTTTCGGGTCTCAGTAACAGCTTATGTTCAGGCAAATATCCAGTCAAAGTCATTTTGAAAAATTTCGGGAATATTGAGTTGGATTCTGTAAAAGTCAACTGGTCTGTAAATGGGAAAAATCAAAAGCAATACAGTTGGCATGGTAGTCTGCAACCTGATAATATTACGACTGTAACTCTTGGAAATGATAGTTTTACAGCGGGCAATTATACCATCAAAGCGTGGACGTCTTTACCTAATGGTTTTAAAGATTCCATTCCGGAAAATGATTCCGCAAAAATCATAATTAAAGTTTATGCCGTGCCTACGGCGTCAGTTGTGAGAGATACTGCCATTTGCCCGGGAACCAAAATTGCAATTGGCGATTCTGCAACATCCGGTCATTATTATTTATGGACTTCTGCTCCGCCCGGTTTTACTTCAACATTAAGCGACCCGGTTGTGAGTCCCACGGATTCTTCAACCAAATATTATTTAACAGAAATAAATACAATACATGGTTGCAGCAAATCGGATTCTACCACAATTCACGTTATTAAAGTACCTAAAATAAATGCAGGAGGTGATCATTCCATCTGCCTTGGTGATAGTATCATAATAGGTTCGTTACCAGTTGATTCTAATGTTTATTATAATTGGGCTCTGAATCTTATAACCACATTTTCAAAAGTGCCGCTTCTTGAGGTTAAACCCGTTCATAATACTGTCTATTATCTTACTGAAGCATATCTTCCCCTGAATAAAAAAACCTGCTATGTGAGAGATTCGGCATTTATAACTATTAATCCATTACCTGCTGCTTTTACTGGACCAAATAAAGGAATTTGCAGTGGTTTATCAACTCAAATTGGCGGTGCGGCAGTCAAAGGCGATCAATACCAATGGATTTCATCTCCAACTGGTTTCACTTCTACTATTTCCGATCCGGTTGTAAACCCTAAAGTGAAAACAACTTATATCCTTACAGAGTCAAATCTTTCCGGCTGTTCCAAAACAGATTCAATATCAATAACTATAAATCCCATTCCGAAAGTGAACCCAGGCCCAAACAAAATAGCCTGTGCATCAGATACAATTACCATTGGCACCAAAAGTTCATTGGCAGGATACCGGTATATGTGGAGTTCTTCTCAATCAACCAATTATCCCTTATTGCCCAGGATTACAATTCGTCCGATTGTGGGAGGTTGGTACCAGCTCAGGGTAACCGATTCTGCTACTGGATGCACGGGCAAAGATTCTATATATGTTTTTGTTTTGCCGCTCCCCGAACCGAAAATAAGCGGACCTCAAACTATTTGTACCAATCAGCCACCTGTTGGATTTGGAACTCCTTTCGATTCAGGGTCTAAATATACCTGGACAGTGAATGCCGGAAAAATAATTTCAGGGCAGGGAACAGATTCCATTCATGTTCAGTCTGATTCAGGTTATAATATCATCAGAGTAAAAGAAACAAGTCTTAATGGTTGTTCAAATACGGATTCTATAAAAGTGTATGGGAGCAATCCACCCGAAGCCCATTGGGAACTCTTATCAGACAGCCCCGTATCTGTTTTCAAAGCCATAGATACTACAGGACAGTATTATCACTGGACATTCGGCGATGGCATAACCGGCAGCAATATTCTGGAAAACCATAAATACAATTTCACTAAAGATTCAACAGTTGATGTTTCATTGACGGTTGCGACAGCATTTGGTTGTACATCCACCTATGACTCTCTGATTCGCATCCGTTATCTTCCTACACCATTATTCTATATTGATGTTTTCCCGACACCATTTTATCAGAAAACCAATATCAAAATCAGCCTCGATCACGCCGCGCATATCCAGATCATTTTATATGATGATATCGGCAGACTTATTGGCAAACTTATTGATACAGAACAACCTGAGAATATTAGCCTGTATTCTTTTAATGCTGATAGATATAGCCTGGCATCGGGGATATATTATCTCAAAATCCTGGTGGATAGAAAGCCTTATGTGAGAGCTGTTGTGCGCACAGAATAAGCTGGTTTTCGGTACTTTGCGATCTTTGCGAAAACCTCTGTCCCGAAAAGCTCGGGATGAGTTTTTTTTCTCGCAAAGAACGCTAAGAAAAAACCGCAAAGAACGCAAAGTGAAAACAAATTAATGACTTTCTCAATTTGAACCTGTAAGATATTTTAAAATTGTAGGCTAATATTCTGGCTTTTAATAAGTAAATTCGATTTTTTACGAATGTCACATTCTAAAACGCCAGGAATGTTATTAACCAACCAACCGACTTTCAGATTTTTAATTCTTGCATTGTTCTTTTTGCGTGGATTAGAGACAGTTTCTTCAGCGCAATCTTTAAAATATTCTAATTCATTATTCCAAAACAAAGACTGGAATTTTGTTGAAAACAAAGGGCAAATTGCCCCCTCAGATATTAAATATTATGGGCATCAAGGCGGAGTATATCTGTACTGTAAACCAGGGATGATCAGTTTTGTATTCACAAAAGTTGAAAAAACCGACAATACTGTTTCCGAAGCAACAGGGTCGGTTTCGGGAATCCCCCTTCCAAAGGGGGCACCTGTCCCGACTTCTTCGGGAGGGGGATTTGGTCGGAATAAGAGTATTCCGTCCAAAATAACCACTTCCCGTGCCGACCTTGTGTTAATAAACGCCAACCCCAATTCCAAAATCCTCGCCTCAGACCAGCAGGAATACTACGAAAACTACTACACCACCCCGAATAAGTCGGGACAGGCCGGCGCAGACAGCGGTATTACCAATGTACACACCTTTAAAACCATAACCTACAAAGAAATATATCCACACATAGACATAGTTTTAGCCTGCCGTGAAAAAGGATTGGAATATTCTTTTGTTGTGTATCCCGGAGGGAAAGTTTCTGATATTCAAATGAAATGGGAGGGAATTGAAAAGATTAAAACATTCCCGTCTGCACGGACAGGAAAAAATTATAAGATTGAACATTCAACCGCATTAGGGAAAATTGATGAAGGGAAACCAGTTAGTTTCCAGGGAGATAATGCGGTTGTAAGTTCTTTTGAAAGGCAAAATAATAAGGTTGGTTTTAAGGTGGGTGGGTATGATAAGGAGAAAATATTGGTTATTGATCCGACTTTAGATTGGGCGACATATTATGGAGGACCAGGACAAGATGACCCTTGTAAAATCGTTGTGGATAATTTAGGAAATGTGTTTATGTGCGGAGGGGCAACAAGTTCTTCAGGCATCGCTACAAGTGGTGCTTATCAGACTTCATTTATAGGTACAAATTTTGATTCTTACCTTGCGAAATTCAATAGTAATGGGGGTTTAATATGGGCCACTTATTATGGTGGCGATGATGGAAATAATGGCAACCCTTTGGCAATAGATAAAAACGGGAACCTGTTTGTCGCGGGTCAAACACGTACTACTACGGGGATAGTTACAAGTGGCGCATACCAGACTTCACTGGATGGAACAGGTACTGCTTATCTGGCTAAATTTAATACTTCTGGCCAACTTCAATGGGGAACATATTATGGTGGAAGTTCAGAAGCCAAAGGAACAAGCGTAGCCACAGATAAAAATGGAAATGTGTTTATTGCAGGATTTGCCGGAAGAGGTATACCAATTGTTAACAGTGGCGCTTATCAGACATCAAATTCTGGTACATATAATGTCTTTCTGGCAAAATTTAGTGCTACAGGTGTAATACAATGGGATACATATTACGGCGGCAGTGGGCCTGATGAATGTTGGGGCGCGACCACAGATTTTGCAGGCAATGTTTATATCACAGGATCTACAGAAAGCCATTCAGGGATAGCGACCACAGGCGCCTATCAAACTTTTTTTAAAGGAAGTGATGGTGCCTTTATTGCCAAATTCAATGGAAATGGCGAAATTCAGTGGGCAACTTATTATTGCGGAGATAGTTTTACAGACGGCTACTATATTATAAGTGACCTTAATGGTAATATCTATGAGTCTGCCGTTACCTTAAGTAGTTCAGGAATTGCAACATACGGCGCCTACCAGACCTCATATGGGGGCGATTATGACGCATACCTTGTCAAATTTAACAGCAATGGCATCCGACAATGGGCAACTTATTTTGGGGGTAAGGGTGTAGATGGCAGTAGTGATGTTACTTTGGATATTGCCGGGAATGTTTACATTGCAGGGCATACAAGAAGCTCGACTGGAATTGCTACTAGCGGTGCCTACCAGACTTCCAAAGGGCAATTCGATGGGTTTTTAGCAAAATTTAATAGCAGTGGTTCAATTCAGTGGGCTACCTATTATGCAGTTAGTGGTTTAGTCGCAACTTACGGTACAGGCATTGTTTATTTAGCCGGAGGTTCTGCAGGTAATGGAATTGCAACAAGTGGAGCATATCAGGTATCATCAGCAGGATATTCAAATTCATTCCTTTCTAAATTCAATTTCTTTGAAAATGATGCCGATATAAAATTTGGTATAAATTCAAGAGGTAAATTTTGTAGCGGTACGAAAGCTCTGAAATTGATTTTGTCAAACAATGGAACGAAGTACCTTGATTCTGTGAGAATTAACTTGTCAATAAATAATAAGCTTGAAAAACCGTATAAATGGACAGGTTCATTGGCCCCAGATGTTTCTGATTCAATAATTGTTGATGCAGTTAATTTCCCTGCCGGTGTGGACACGATAAAAGCATGGACTTCATTTCCCAATGGGGCCAAAGATTCAGTTTCTGGAAATGACACGGTATTAATTATCGACACTGTTTATGCAAGTCCTTTAGCTTTAACAGCGAAGGATTCGTCTATTTGTCCTGGGAACAAAATAACTCTCGGGTCTAAAAAAATATCAGGACATTTCTATTCATGGACTTCAAAACCTCTTGGTTTTACATCTAATATTAGTAATCCTGTAATTATTCCCAAGGATTCAGTCACCCAATATTATTTAACAGAAACAAATACAAATGGCTGCACTAAAACCGATTCTGTTACTGTAACCGTTATTCCATCACCAAAGCCAAATCCGGGATCTTCTAAAATTCTTTGTTCCGGTGACACAGTTACCATTGGTACCAATGGACCAATAAACGGATTTAAATATACCTGGAAATCAATACAGTCCGGTACTTATCCGTCGTTACCCAGGATAACCATTAAGCCTGATATTACAGCATGGTATATTCTTAAATTAACGGATTCTGCTACAGGATGTACAGGCATAGATTCGGTATTGGTTTATACATACCCGTTACCAAAGCCCAAAATAAATGGCCCCAAAATGTTTTGTGCAGATCATAGCCCTAACATCTTTACAGTACAATATGATTCAGGCTCTGGCTACAGTTGGAATTTGAATAATGGATATATAATTGGTGGGCAATCCACGGATACAGTAAACCTTGAGTCAGACTCGGGATTTAATACTATCTATTTAACAGAGATTGATGACCATGGCTGTCAAAACACGGATTCACTTATAATATATGCGGAACCGCTGCTTGATGCCCACTGGAAATTATTGTCAGACAGTCCTATATTTGTTTTCAAGGCCATAGATACTACAGGTCAATATTATAACTGGACATTTGGCGATGGCACAATTGGCAGTAATTATATTGAAAAACACAAATACAATTTTACCAAAGATTCGACGGTTTCTGTTTCGTTGACAGTTACTACTGCTTTTGGCTGCAGTTCCATATTTGATTCGGCGATCAACATCAGATATATACCTAATCCTCAATTTTATATCGAAGTATTTCCGAACCCATTCTACCAGAATACCAATATCAAAATCAGTCTCGATCATGCAGCACATATCCAGATTATTTTATATGATGATATCGGAAGGCTTATCGGGGAACTGATTGATACCGAACAACCTGAGAACATTGGTCTGTATTCTTTTGATGCCGATAGATACAACCTGGCTTATGGAATTTATTATTTCAAAATCCTTGTAGATGGGAAAGTTTATGTGAGAGCTGTTGTGAGGACGGAATAATATAATTATGAATTAGGAATATCAATTCCTTAAACTCATCTGCTAAAGCTCATTACGCAAAACATTTATGGTCAGTTTTACGAGAGTTTTCTGTTCGGTGGGGGAGGATGCGATGTCTTTCCATGGGTTTCACCCACGGTTATTCAAATTGAAGCCCTTCAGGCTTCCCAATGAAGGTTTTCAACAAAATGCTAATGATTGGTGCAATTGATTTTGCAACACTGAGAAGGGTTAAACGTGAATAACCGTGGGTGAATCTCACGGAAGCACACGCGAAATCATCTCATTAGTTCCTGAATTCCATCTCAACAGTTCTGGTATTATTCCGGTCGTCGGCAGCAGTTAATACCAATTTGTGACTACCCGGCGGGCAGTGCTCATCGAAAGTATAATATATCAGCGAACGCTTTGCATCATGCTGGAAAAGAACCCAATGCCCGTCAATCGTTCCCCGATAGTTTTTGACGCCTGACATGTTATCTTTCACAAGAAAACGTATCTGGTTTGTGCCCGCCATATTTTTTCCGTTCTTGATATTAACCGGAACAAGAGTAGGGGGGATGGTATCTACATTAATCAGGAATTTGCCAAGGGTTCTTGTTTTTGCCCTTACCCATCCGTTATCATATTCACCTCCCAGATAGCCATAAGCATAAGAAACGATGCATGCTTTGGATTGCAACCTTGCCGGCAGATTATCCGCTTTTATTCCGACATCAAAATAATCCTGGCAGGGGATGGCTGCATTTCCCAGGCTGTATATATCCGAATAGCCATGCTTTTTGCCGGGAAGATCCTGGTATTTAAATTCAACATTGTCGTAGAAAATATTTTTGGGAACATTGATATAGATATTCCCAAGATTGATATTGTGCGGTTTATCGTATGATAAAATGGAATCATATCCTTTTTCAATAGGTGGAATTTCCGGTTTTACCTGCGGTGAACTGACATCGAATGCCAGTGTTGAAAAATTGTTATTATAATCATTGAGATAGAAGGAGATATGATAGATATTGCCTGATTTCATTGGGACAATTCCCCTGTTTTTCAGCGAATCATAAATTGGAAGTTCATTGTTGGGCGATACATAACATTTTTCAAACCAGCTCCCTGTTTTCATTCGTTCAGCATAGTCAACATGGGTATTGATATATCTTTTCAGATCAAAATCCAGGACATTCATGGATTTGTGATAAATCTCTTCCTCATTCACACAAAGCTCAATGGAATATACACCTATCTTGTTGTAATCGTGGTCTTTATAATCGTTTGCTTCTACTGAAAAACCAATATTGCCTTCTGCCTGGAGGAGGGTGACATTTTTGAGATAATAATATTCTCCTTTTTTGTAGGCAAAAACCTTTACGTTTTGTCCGTAGTTTGCCGTGAGTGATTTCAGGGATGATTTTCCATTCTGATCATAAACTACTTTTACATAGCTGTTTGTGTCTAATGGATAAATTTTAATAGCCTGGATAACAGGAGGAATAATATCGGGAACATTAAATCCGAATAAGAGCGGGTTCACCGGTTTTTCGGTCTTTGTTTCCCTGATTTCAAAATGAAGATGCGGACCGCCTGAACTTCCGGAATTTCCTGAATAAGCCACTACATCTCCTTTGCTTACAGGGAACTGATCTTTTTCCGGTTTGATATCCTGTTCAAAACTCTCGCTTTTGTATTGCGTTTGTCTTAGGAAATTCTGAATGGCTGCATTGTAAGCTGATAAGTGGCCGTATACAGTTGTATATCCATTCGGATGCGTGATGTAAAGCGCATTGCCATAGCCAACTGAAGAAACTGCGATCCGGCTGACATATCCATCTGCTGCGGCATGTACCAACAAACCTTCTTTTCCGGCCGTCTTGATGTCGAGACCGGTATGAAAATGGTTGGCTCGCAATTCACCAAAGTTTCCGGCCAGCGAAATGGGAATATCCAGCGGGCAACGAAAATAATTTTGCGGATAGGGCTGTGCATTTAGAAAATTCCATGAGAATGAAACTGCAACAAATAAGATGTAAAACGAATATTTTCTGTATTGCACTATTTTATATTAAAAGCGAACATTTCTTTGTCTTCAATAAAACCGGTCAGCCTATCGCCAATAGAAACAGAGCCAACCCCTTGCGGAGTTCCGCTAAAAATGAGATCGCCTGTTTTTAATGTGAAATACTGAGACACAAATGAGATGATTTTAGTCATCGGGAAAATCATTTCAGAAGAGTGAGCATGCTGAACTGTTTCTCCATTTTTTTCCATCCTGAATTCAATATTTTTATAATTTTTCAAAGAATCCGGTTTTAAAAATTTACCGATAACGGCTGATCCATCAAAACTTTTGGACAATTCCCAGGGCAAACCTTTTGATTTCAATTCTCCCTGCAAAGCCCGTTCCGTAAAATCAATTCCGAGGGTTACTTCGCTGATATATTCCGCAGCAAACTTTTCGTCGATGTATTTTCCGACCTTACCGATCTTGAAAACAAGCTCGGTTTCATAATCCATTTTGGTTGACCATTCCGGAAGAAAAAAAGGCCGGTTGTTGATGATAATGGCTGTATCCGGTTTCAGAAATATAACCGGGTTTTCGGGAATAGCATTATTCAGTTCTTTCGCATGAGCCGCATAATTTCTTGCTATACAAATGATTTTCATGTACTTACAATATTCTGATTTAAAAATTTACAGTGATCTGATCTGAATGCAAATTTACGATGCTTTCAGCCCCTAATACAACTATGAAAGAAATTATCAGACTATTTCAGGAACATTTGTTTCAAGGAGTTCCAGTTCATGTTTTAGAAAATCAGCGATATCCTTTATATAAGGCAAAGAGAAGTCGAATGAGATTCCGGCTTCCTTGTATATTTCAGGTACGCTCCGGGTATATCCCAGTTTCAGGGCGTTCAGATATTTTTCCAATCCCAGTTCAGGATTGTTTTTGTAATTTTTCCAGACCGCCAGGGCGCCCAGTTGTGCAATTCCATATTCGATATAGTAAAAAGGCACTTCGAAAATATGAAGTTGTTTTTGCCAGTTGCTTATCATTGCTGCTTCATAACCCGTCCAGTCCACAGAATCCGGTTGAAATTCTTTAAATATCTTGACCCATTCATCAGAACGTTCCTGTATTGTATGTTCAGGATGTGTATAGATCCAGTTTTGAAATTTATCAACAGTTGCAATCCACGGCAAACTGTCAACAATACTTTCAAGTTGCTCCAGTTGGGCTCTTACCAGTTCCTTGGGATTGTCGAAGAAAATATCCCATTTGCCCATGCTCAACAATTCCATGGACATAGAAGCCAGTTCAGAGACTTCAGAGGGCGTATGTTTAAAAACGGATAGAGGAAGCCCTCGGGCAAGGAATGAATGAATGGCATGGCCTCCCTCATGCATCATGGTCACCATATCCCTGAATTTTCCGGATGCATTCATAAAGATGAACGGAATTCCTATTTCATCCAATGGATAATTATACCCACCAGGGGCTTTCCCTTTCCTGGAATCCAGGTCAAGGTATCCCTTATCGTGCATGACACTCAGGTAATTTCCCAATGATTTATTGAGTTTCCCGAATATAGTTACTCCTTTATTTATTAGATCTTCACTGTCTTCATAGGGCTTCAGGGGCTCTTCGCCGGCCGGCTCTGCATCAATATCATAAGGACGCATGACATCAAGACCGAGTTTTTTTCGTTTTTGCTCGATAATAAATTCTGCCAGCGGTGCAAATTCCTGTTTTACAGATTCGTGAAACTGGTAGACTTCTTCAATCGTATAATCGAACCTGCCAAGCAATCTGAATTTATAATCCCTGAAATTGTCAAATCCGGCGTTGACAGCCATCTGGTGCCTGAGTTTTACCAGTTCGCTAAAAAGCAAATCCAAACGTTGGGCATCCTGCAAACGGCGGGCAATAACCTTATCATAAACCTCTTTTCTAACTTTTCTATCCGGACTTTTCAGATATTTTGCGGCCTGTTGCATGGTTAGCTCTACGCCACCATATTCAATGGTCATTGCTGCTTGTATTTCAGCGTATTCCTGCGCTTTTTCCTCACTTTCAACAGTCAGGGGAATATTTTCATCCCGGTAGAGTTCTATTTCATTACGTGTTGTCCTCAGGTATATTTTATATCCTTCGTCTTTCAGTTCATTCTGAAATGGACAGTCGATTAATTTTTTATCCAGTAAATTGGTAAAAGGGGAAATTTTTGGTTTGATCTGGTTGATATAAAAGAGGTATCTGCTCCTGATATCCGAATCTTCGGTATTCCGGGTATAATTAATATATCTCCAGGCTACATTTTCTGCGATATAATTTTCAAGCTCATTGCGATCAAGCATCCATTTTTTCAGTTCTTCCACTGAGTTTATTGGCCGGTTATTCAATTCTTCATAATAGGGCTTTGCATCATCCCATGCATTCATTTCAAAGCCTTCGGGTAGATATTTCCTGGAACGAATGGAAATTATCGGAGTGTCAAAAGAAACAGACTGGCTTTTATTCTTATGATTATTTGATTGATTCAAAGTATTTGAAAATAGTAGTGGGAAAAATTAAGATTTGGCTTTTTTCGCTGGTTTCGGGCCTGATTTGGCTTCTTTTTTAACAGGTTCAGTTGCTTGCTGCTCAGGATAAATGATTTCAAACCATTTCAGCATTTTTTTCATGTCGGAAATATAAACTCTTTCCTGATCATATCCGGGGGCTGCAAAATTAAAGAATTCTCTGATATCAACCGGGTTATCTTTTGCCGAAGGGATCGGGCCATCATTTCGTTTCTTCTCCATATTTTCGAAAACGGTCTTGAGCGGAAGATTATCTTCGGAATTTGTATACACTGTAATTTCATCCAGAACAGCGACTTGCTGGGTTGCGTTCACGGATAACCTCGTTTTTTGATCATCTATGGATTCAACAATAAAGTTTTTGGTTGAACGGGCCACTACCTTGTAGAGACCGGGTCTGCCGCTTATCGAAATTATTTCTTTTAAATCCACTTGGTTTTCCATTTTTAGGGCAAAGTAAATAATTTGTTTTTATTAAGGTAATTTTATTCTGAAACTTTTTTGAGATAAAAAAAATATTCGATTGGCATAGCATTGTTTATTATTATGTATGTGTGCATGAAATTGTACCTTTGCACTATCATAAAGGCAACTATGGAAGTATATAAACCACAACATAAGATCAGGATCGTTACGGCAGCCTCTTTATTTGACGGGCACGATGCCGCGATCAATATCATGAGACGGATCATTCAGTCTACAGGATGCGAGGTAATCCACCTGGGGCATAACCGCTCTGTAGGTGAAGTTGTGGATTGTGCTATTGATGAAGATGTGCAGGGAATCGCTATTACATCTTACCAGGGAGGCCATAATGAATATTTCAGGTATATGTATGACTTACTGAAGGAGCGGGGCGCCGGGCATATAAAATTGTTTGGAGGAGGGGGTGGTGTTATCCTCCCATCTGAAATTGAGGCATTACAAGCCTATGGTATTACCCGGATCTATTCACCAGATGACGGCAGGCATATGGGACTCCAGGGAATGATCAATGATCTTGTTCAGCAATGTGATTTTCTTACCGTTTGCAACCTTAAGCATGTAGAATGGGATAAAATACCTGACCAGAACCATGTAGCAATAGCCCATGCCATATCCTTTTCTGAAAACCATGAGGATGAGATAGAGGGGTTTCATAAAAAAATAGAGGCGTTAGGCGTAAGGCATAAGGCGTTAGGAGGGGAAAAAACAAAGATTACTCCTGTGTTGGGAATAACGGGTACGGGTGGTGCGGGGAAATCATCTTTATTGGATGAACTTGTTCGCAGGTTTATTCATGATTTTGAAAATAAAACCCTCGCAATTATATCGGTAGATCCATCAAAAAGAAAAACAGGCGGCGCTTTGCTGGGTGACAGGATAAGGATGAATGCCATTTATAACCCCCGTATTTATATGCGTTCGATGGCTACAAGGGAGGTGAACCTTGCCCTTTCTGCACACGTAAAAGATGCTATAGATGTTTGCAAAGCGGCTAATTTTGACCTGATCATCCTGGAAAGTGCGGGCATTGGTCAGTCAGATTCTTCCGTAATTGATTTGTCGGATGTTTCCATGTATGTGATGACGCCTGAATTTGGTGCAGCATCCCAGCTGGAAAAGATTGACATGATTGACTTTGCTGATCTTATCGCCATCAATAAGTTTGATAAAAAAGGCGCTATGGATGCCCTGCGGGACGTAAAAAAACAATACAAACGCAGCCGCCAGTTATGGAATACTGAGGACAAAGACCTGCCTGTATATGGTACGATGGCCTCACAATTCAATGATCCGGGCGTAAATAACCTCTATAAAGCCCTGACGGATATTATTTCTTCCAAGACGGGCGCAGACCTGAAAAGCAGTTTTCATATCAGCGAGGCGATGTCTGAAAAGCTCTATATCGTTCCCCCTGCCCGTTCAAGATATCTGGCTGAAATAGTAGAAAATGCCCATCGGTATAAAAAAATGGCCCAGGAACAGTCAACCCTGGCTTCTCAGTTGTATAAACTGAAAGGTACTATTGAATTGCTTGAACACCAAAAAGATCCATCAGCAGATTCACAGCTCGCTTATCTGCACAAACTGTATGAAAATATTGAAGAGCACCTGCATCCCGATTGCAAAAAACTTTTAAAAAACTGGCCTGCACTTCAGTCAGATTACACAAAGAGTGATTTTATCTATAAAGTCCGCAATAAGGAAATTAAGGTTCCATTGTACACTGAGAGCCTTTCGCATTTAAAAATTCCTAAAATAGCCCTACCAAAATTCAAAGACTGGGGTGATATTCTTTATTGGCTGATGACCGAAAACGTGCCGGGCAGTTTTCCTTATGCTGCCGGGGTTTATCCTTTCAAAAGAACAGAAGAAGACCCAACCAGGATGTTTGCCGGAGAAGGTGGTCCGGAAAGGACAAACAAACGTTTTCACTATGTAAGTGCTGATTCTTCTTATAAAAGGCTGTCTACCGCATTTGATTCAGTAACGCTATACGGAGAAGATCCGCACCATAGGCCTGATATTTATGGCAAGATCGGGAATGCAGGGGTGAGTATAGCCACAGTTGACGATGCTAAAAAGCTGTATTCCGGCTTTAATCTGAGTGACCCCGCGACTTCCGTATCGATGACTATTAACGGCCCTGCGCCCATGCTGTTGTCTTTTTTTATGAATGCTGCTATTGACCAGCAATGCGAATTGTATATCAAAGCCAATGGATTGGAAAAAGAAGTTCAGAAGAAAATTGACAAAATCTATAAAGAAAATGGAGGCGTACGTCCTCAATATATCGGAGAACTTCCTGCCTCAAATAATGGATTAGGCTTGATGCTCCTGGGTGTTAGTGGAGACCAGGTTTTGCCGGAAGATGTGTATCAGAAAATTAAAGCAGAGACCCTTTCAACCGTAAGAGGTACTGTGCAGGCGGATATATTAAAAGAAGACCAGGCCCAGAATACATGTATCTTTTCTACAGAATTTGCCCTTCGCATGATGGGGGATATTCAATCGTTTTTTATTGATGAGAAAGTAAGGAATTTTTACTCGGTTTCCATTTCAGGATATCATATTGCCGAAGCCGGAGCTAACCCGGTAACACAATTGGCACTTACCCTCAGCAATGGCTTTACTTTTGTGGAATATTATCTCAACAGGGGCATGCATATCGACGATTTCGCACCTAATCTTAGCTTTTTCTTTTCGAATGGGATTGACCCTGAGTATTCGGTTATTGGACGTGTGGCGCGCCGTATATGGGCTAAGGCGATGAAGCTGAAATACAATGCCAATGACCGCTCTCAAATGCTGAAATATCATATTCAGACATCAGGTCGCTCCCTGCATGCCCAGGAAATTGATTTCAATGATATACGCACTACCTTGCAGGCTTTGTATGCCATCTATGATAATTGTAACTCTCTGCATACCAATGCCTATGATGAGGCGATTACCACACCAACCGAAGAATCGGTACGTCGAGCCATGGCCATTCAGCTTATCATTAATAAAGAACTTGGTCTTGCGAAAAATGAAAACCCGATCCAGGGCTCATTTATCATTGAAGAATTGACAGATCTTGTGGAGGAAGCAGTCTATGCAGAATTCAACAGGATATCTGATCGGGGAGGGGTTCTGGGTGCCATGGAAACGATGTATCAGCGTGGGTTGATCCAGGAAGAATCATTGTATTATGAAAACCTCAAACATTCGGGCGAATTCCCGATTATCGGTGTGAATACATTCCTGAGTAAAAGCGGTTCTCCGACCATTATGCCGGCAGAAGTAATCCGTTCTACCCCCGAAGAAAAAGAAAACCAGATCAATATGGTTCAGGCTTTTCAATACAGAAACAGGAATGTTTCAGCCGAAGCATTGGAGAAACTCCGTGCATCAGCCATCCATAATGAAAATGTTTTTGAGCAATTGATGGAAGCAGGCAAAGTTTGTTCTTTGGGCCAGATATCCAATGCCTTGTACCAGGTAGGCGGGCAGTATAGACGGAATATGTGATAATAGGCAGCCGGAGGCTGCAAGCTTATTAATCCATAGCGTGGACGTTACGGATGGCGGGGATTGATGTAATCGGTAGTCTTAAGTGTGCAACTTATAAATTCGTAGAGTGAAATGTGCGAATTGCTGGAAACAGCTAAGGATTGAAAATTAGGTTTTCAAAACCTGCGGCCTTAATATAGAGCAACCATTTTTTTTCAAATGTCCAGTATAAATCGCCATCTCTAACATAAATCAGGTTAAGTAAATCAATCCAATCATTAACTTGCATTTTCCTGTGACCTAATTCTAAATCCTTAAAAAACAAGGACATTGTTTCGGTAAATAAAGAAATGGGAGATAAATTGTTAAGTGTTATATCTAATCCAGTTTTGGTCAGTATCAAAGTGGATATGAATTGAGCAGCGCTGGGTAATGCGTTTGTTTTACGATGAGCCAATTTACCAGTAGTTTGTCGGATATTGTCATTGATTTTCTGAGCTTCATCATTAAATATTTGTACTGCATCACCAATCCCTCTTCTAATATTGTCTACGTTGGCCTTTATCACTTTGGTATTTTCTTGCACTTGCTTCTGTATATCATCATCAATCATAGAGTTAACTTTTATCATTTCATCATACATATATTCCCCTTCAGACCGATCTGGATCGAAGGATGGAGTATAAATATTAGCCACGTAATCAATAGGATGAGTAAAAATTTTAGCTGTGGCAAATTCAATAAGAGCTGAGCATGCCTGTTTAACTTTTATTGGCGATTTATACAGGTTTTCACTATTCCCAATTTCAAATAAATTATTCCATGTTGCCACGAGACTGGCGTTTTTAAAATCGGATTTTTTAATCTTCCCGGAACCAATTTTGTACCAAATATTTGTGTCACATATTACACGCATAATGACCTATTTTATTTGCTGTTTTAGGTTCTTTTGTTTGGTAATTAATATATTTGTCTTTGGGAGTTTATGGTTATCAATGCGTTGCAAGCGCTAAACCAAGTGTCACGCTATAAAATCGTGAGCCAGCTATGGGTATTGCAATTTATCTAATTCCACAGTTTACCAATTGCGGATACCCCCTATTAACACCTATAATCTTAACTTTTTTGCCAGTTTCCATGTGCAATGTATGTGACCAGTCAAACATCTTGCATTTTATTCCCCCATTCCTGCATGCCAGAGTAACAAATATGTCACCCAAAGAATCTTTAATTATGGATTCGATTGTACCATGCACCACTAATGTCTTCCCCTGATATTTTAGGGAACTCATTGCTTCATCATAAAAGAAGTCATCGCCAAGTTTCTCAGCTGTTATTTCAATATAATCAGGCTCCTGGAAATATTCGTCATTTTTCATAATTGCATAATGAACTTTTCTTCCTATAACGCTATATTTAGAAGTAGATACCTTAGTTACAGTCTAATCTTATTGCTTTGTAGGCATCTGAATATCCCAATTCACCTGCTTTACTTAAATCAGAGCATCCGCTATCTTTTTGACCTAAAAAGATTTTGTCCATGCCTCTAAAATAATATGCTTCTCCATTTTTGGGTTCAAGTTCTATTGTTTTAGTTAAGTCAGCAAGACCGCCATCATGTTGAAAGAGCATTATTTTCGCATGTCCTCGTATATTATAGGCCTTTGCGTTTTTGGCATCGAACCCAATTGCCTTATCACAGTCTACAATTGCTCCACGATAATCCATTAATTTATATTTTGTATCTGCTCTAAGAACATAAGGGACTACATTATATAAGTCAATCTCAATAGCTTTGTTATAATCTGCAATTGCTCCCGTGAAATCTAACTGTTGAGATTTTGCAATGCCTTGATTAATATAATCTTCAGATGTTTGACAATAACTATTGAGAGTTGCACAAAGAGCCAGAATAAGAATAAATAACCCTTTCATTGGAGAAATACTTTGAATAGAAGGCTAAGTTAGCATTAATTCTAAACCCGAATTCAAAAAGAAGTAGTTTTTATTATTCCTCTTTCCCCCAGGCCTGTCTCATAACAGACCGGAATAGACTGATAATAAACATATATGCCTATTGAGACATTCTACAAAGCCAACCTGAAACTCTGTCCGTGATCAGCGTCCCCGCCGATCACTCATGAATGATAGGAACAGGTCGGCTTGGACGTCGAGCCGGGATAAAAAACTTCTCTTCAC
Source organism: Bacteroidota bacterium (assembly GCA_013288555.1). Classification (GTDB taxonomy): domain Bacteria; phylum Bacteroidota; class Bacteroidia; order CAILMK01; family CAILMK01; genus JABDEJ01. The sequence goes on from JABDBQ010000004.1 coordinate 51,061, forward strand.
AATTGTTAAATTCTCTTCCCGGTTATTTATATTTGAGGTCATTAAACCTCTATTTAAACCCATATGAACCGGATCAAATTTTTACTCTTCTTTGCAATTGTATTCCAATTTGCAGTTATACAAACTATTGCAGCTCCATCTGCAAAAGCCACGCAACTCATAAAGCACCGGCAATGGAGTTTTATGGAAAACAAAGGGCAGTTAAAATCTAAAGAGGGTAATTTATGTCCTGAAATAAAATATTATGGACAGAGCGATAAGGAAGGCGTTCGCATTTATTGTCTGGCCGGAAAAATCAGCTTTGTTTTTACAAAAACAGAAAAGGGACCAACAACTGTTTCTGAAGCAACCGGAACACCTGAAATAAATCCCTTTGAAAAATATGATTTGTTGAATCAGAATAAAGGCAAACCTGAAATCAAATCGACCACAATAAGCACCTCAAGGACTGATCTGGTATTTGTAAATTCAAACCCGGACACCCGGATTACAGGGTCTGACAAGAAGTCCTATTTTGAAAATTATTATACCACAGGGGATGCGAATAAGGGTATAACACAAGTCCATTCATTTGGCATGATTACTTATACCAATCTATATAAAAATATAGATATGGTGCTTTATTCATCAGATCACGGGTTGGAATATTCTTTTATAGTGCATCCCGGTGGCGATGTGAATGATATCAAAGTCCGTTGGAATGGCATTGACAATTTCATGAATAAAGGCTCGGAGGGCATTGTTTTTTGCAATGCTTTAGGAACCATTAAACAATCAAACCCGGAATCTTTTTCTGAAGGCAGGACCATCAGTAGCCAAATGATTCATTCTGGAACTGACTATAGTTTTAAAGTTGAGCGGTACAACCATCATTCCGATTTGATCATTGATCCCAAGCTGGTATGGGCCACTTATTTTGGTGGGACTGCAGATGATGAAGCAAGAAGTATTACATTGGATGCTTCCGGTAATATTTATATGTCAGGGACAACCTTTAGCCAGGGAATAGCAACTTCGGGAGCCTATCAGACTACTGAAATGGGTGGGCAATACTATGGAGACGCATTACTTGTAAAGTTCAGCTATTCAGGAAAGCTACTTTGGGCCACTTATTATGGTGGCACGGGAGAAGAAATTGCCAATACAGTGAAAGTAGATGCATCAGGCAAGGTTTATATAAGTGGATATACTAAGAGCAGCTCCGGGATAGCTACATCAGGGGCATTTCAAACGTCATACGGTGGTGATTATGATGCTTTTCTGGCTCAATTCAATGGTTCCGGAAGCCTGGTATGGAGTACCTATTACGGCGGCAGCAGCGTTGAAGAAGTATTTAAGATGAGCCTTGACAAATCGGGCAATATTTATTTAACAGGATATACAGGCAGCGATAGTAATATTGCGACAGCCGGAGCATTTTTAACAAATAATGTTGCGGGTACAAGAGCCTTCCTATCAAAATTTAATAGCTCAGGGAATCTTGTATGGGGTACTTATTATGGCGGTTCTTCACTGAATGAAAGCTTTTCTGTTTGTTGTGACGGTGATGACAATGTGTATATTACGGGGATTACATTCAGTTCAACAGATATAGCAACAACAGGGAGTTACCAGTCATCCTATGGAGGCAGTCAAGATGCTTTTGTAGCAAAGTTTAATAGCTCCGGCAATCGAATCTGGGGGACTTATTTTGGAGGAACAAGCGGAGAGCAATCATTCGACATCGCTTCAGATGGTGCTGATGCAATTTATCTTGCAGGGTACACTTTGAGTAAAAACGGGATCGCAACTTCCGGCGCCTGGCAAACATCATACGTTGGGTCGTTCCAAACTTTCCTTGCAAGATTTAATACTTCAGGTAGTCTTGACTGGTCTACTTACTATGGCGGGGGATATGATGAAGCAGCTGGTGTGTTTGTTGATATAGCAGGGGAAATAAATATGGTGGGATTTTCTAAAACTACAACCCAAATAGCCACTACCGGCGCTTATCAAACCTCTTATAGTGGAGGCTATGACGGTTACCTGGCAAGATTCAACAAATCAGGTAATCTGGACTGGGGATCCTACTACGGTGGATCAGGTGATGAATTAATCCTGAATGTAACTGGTGATCCATCAGGGAATATTTACTTTGCCGGTTATACAAGCAGTAAATCAGCTATCGCAACTTCCGGAGCTTATCAGACTTCCTATGGAGGAGGTACTTATGATGCTTTTTTGGCAAAGTTTTCTTTCGGTTATAAAAACGATGCGGGTATTTCCAGGATCTATAGCCCACAGGGTAATTTCTGCGCCAAATTTGACACAATTAAGGTTCGTCTAAATAATTATGGATCAGACACATTGACAAGCGTTTATATTGGATTTAATTCAAAAACAGCACTCAGTCCTTATCACTGGACCGGGAAATTAGCGCCCGATAGTTCGGTTGAAGTTGTTTTTGGGACTTATAATTTTTCGTCTTTAGGCAGTTATAAGGTTTCTGTATATACTTATAGCCCAAATGGTGTTACCGATTCTGTACCATCTAATGACACTGCCATAGTATTAGATACTGTTTATGGTGCCCCTTCAATTGTAACCGGTGGAAATAAAGTTATATGCCAGGGCAGTTCCGTCATCCTCGGAGGCACTGCTGTTTCGGGAAATTCATATTTATGGTCCAGTATTCCGGCAGGCTTTAGCTCAACAGTGTCCAATCCAAGTGTAAATCCGACAGACAGTACGGTTTACAATCTCACTGAAACAACGCAACAGGGATGCAGTGCTTCAGGCAAAGCAATCATTTCTATTAGTAAAATTCTCCCGGCAAATGCGGGAACAGACGAGACGATCTGTTCGGGAACTTATGTAACTATAGGAGCAACTGCGCTTTCAGGGATTAATTATTCATGGGCATCTATCCCAACAGGTTTTACATCCACATCAAGTAAGCCTTATGTGCACCCTGACGCCACAACAATTTACATCCTTACTGAGACAAATAAAGCAGGTTGCAGCAAATCAGATTCAGTTATCATCAAAACCCTTCCGCTTCCCAAGGCAATTGCAGGCCTAAGTAAAATTATCTGCGATGGGGACGAAGATACCCTTGGAGCGAAAGCTGATATCGGAAGCCAATACAGTTGGGTTAGTTCCCCTTCTGGATTTAGCTCAACGGTAGCAAACCCTGTTGTTAAACCAACATCATTGAAAACGATTTACATAGTAACCGAAACGAGCAATATGGGTTGCAGTAAAACGGATTCGGCTACTTTAACTTTAAGCCCTCTGCCACAGCCAAATGCAGGTACGGCGTCCAGTATATGCAATGGCTCATCTGTTGCAATTGGTTCAAAAGCGATTAATGGCAATACTTATAACTGGACAAGTAACCCAAAAGGATTCTTTTCTAACGCTGCAAACCCTTCAGTTTCTCCAGGCAGTACGACTGAATATTATCTTACTGAAACCAATATAAACCATTGCAGTGCAATTGATTCTGTTAAAATAACCGTATATCCATTACCTGATGCAGACTGGAAGGCATCCATAAATAAATGTGAGGTTACATTTTCTCCCGATGTACCTACAAATACATCTTATTTCTGGCATTTTGGTGATGGGGATAGTTCAGATATTTATAATCCTGTCTATGATTATACTTCAAAAGGGTCATTTCATATTAGTCTCATTACTACCAACCAGTATCATTGTAAATCAGAAGTCGATTCAGTTATTACGATCAATGAGTTATGTACCAATGGAATAAATTCCGAAACCAGCCCCGTTACTTCATTGAATATTTATCCAAATCCTTTTAATACTTCGACAACAATTCAATACACGCTTTCCAAGCCTTCGAGAATAAGGATAATTCTATTTGATATAGCAGGGAAACAGGTTGGTATTGTAGAAGATAAAGATCAAAATAAGGGAAGTTATAACCTGGAATTGAATGCGGAAAACTACCACTTAATTGCGGGCGTTTATCTCCTGAAAATTTTAACAGATGATGGTATTAGATGCAACCGAATTGTGAAATTCTAAGTTTCTGAATGCTGTTTCTGAAATTTTACGCTTGTTTGACCAGTCTCATGCCCCTTTTTCAAAAAATATCAATCTTTTTGACATAAATCCTTGGATTTTTCGTTTGCCTTTTATACTTTTGGTATGTGGTTCTTTAAATTTTTGTTTAACTAAATTTTAAGAAGTTATGGTATTAACCTTTGAGGAATTGAGGAAAGTGAAAGACAGTCTTCCACATGGTGCCATCGAGCACATTGCTCATGAGCTTGACCTGGATGTACAAACAGTACGCAACTATTTCGGGTCTGATCATTTTGAACATGATAATTTTGTCGGCGCTCATTACGAGTCTGGCATTCATGGTGGCTATGTGAAGCTTGATGATGAACGTATTTACGAAGCTGCCATGAAACTGGCTGCCCAGGAGGCTTAGGAAGAGGCCTTTTATTTTATTGTTGGAGCCTGAGTAAAAGACTATGATACAATGTATTATGTTTTTTACCTGGGCTTTTTTGTTTAAAAATTAATGTAATTGTCTTTTGCATTTTCTCTTTTCACCAACCCCTGACTCCTAACCCCTGACTCCTGATATTTTCATACCTTTGCCACAATATGGAAGATTTAAGCAAATATTACGCAATCGTAGAAGAAGGAATCAGCATGGCCGGAGTAGATCCTGCCCTTTGCAGAACTGAACACAACGAAGGTCAATGGAACCTAAAAAGAGGTGAAACTGAATTATGGGTTGACCTGTGGCATGTGGAAGAAGAAAACCATACCTATTTCCAGGTGATGACTCCTGTTGTCAGCATCCCTGAAGAAGGGAAAGAAAAATTTTACAGAGAGCTGTTAGATCTTAATTACCAGATGATTGGCGCCTATTTCGTAACTTATAAAGACGGTGTTTATATCAAGATAACCAAAGAGGCCGAAACCCTTGTTGCAGATGAACTGGTTATTTTAATGAATCGCGTAGGATATTATGGTGAAGTGTTTGAAGAAGGTTTCAAACGCAAATTTGACGCGAAGAAACTGGAACATGCGGAACATTGAAAAATCAGGGGTCAGGAATCAGGCGTTAGGAGTTAGTGGCTAACGCAAGCTTTTGAATGGACTAACTCTGAAATTCTTCCTATAACAACACCTTCGGAATCAATATCTTCCAATAATAAATTATCGATTCTATTTACTTTCACGGGATCATAAGTGGTTTTCACTTTGATATAGTTGCTGGTAAATCCCTGCATATATTCGCCGTGTTTCTGCTGTTCCCATAATACCGGAAATTCATTCCCGAGGTTTTCTTCATAAAACAGCCTGCGTTTCTTTTCGGATAAACTTACGAGCATGTCATGACGTTCGCGGCGTGTTGCATCAGGAACTCGTCCTTTGATTCGTAATGCTGTTGTATTCGGCCTTTCTGAATACGTAAAGACATGAAGATAGGAGACAGGCAGTTCCTTGATAAATTCATAGGTCTCCATAAATTCCTCATCGGTCTCTCCAGGAAAGCCTACAATAACATCAACACCGATACAGCAATGAGGCATCAGGCTCTTTATTTTAGATACCCTCTCTGCATATAAATCTCTTTTATATCTCCGACGCATGGATTCCAGGATCCTATCGCTTCCTGACTGCAAGGGGATATGAAAATGAGGGACAAACTTATCTGAAGAAGCAACGAACTCAATGATTTCTTCGGTAAGCAAATTTGGTTCTATGGATGAAATACGGAAACGATCTATACCTTCAACTTTATCAAGTGCCTGGATGAGCTGCAGGAAATTTTCACCGGATTCATTTTCAAAATCACCGATATTTACCCCTGTTAAAACAATTTCCTTCACGCCTTTGGCTGCAATTTCATCAGCCGCTTTCAATACTTCTTCTATAGCGCCACTTCGGCTGCGTCCCCGTGCCAATGGAATGGTACAGAAAGCACAGAAATAATCGCAGCCATCCTGGACTTTCAGAAATGATCTTGTCCGGTCTCCTGCCGACCATGCAGGGTTAAAACTGTGAATATCTTTGATATGTGAATTGAAAATGGCTTGTTCGCAACCATATTCAAGGTTTTGAACATGCGATACAATATTGAATTTCTCTGCCGCACCAAGCACAAGATTTACCCCGGGTATTTTTGCAATTTCTTCCGGTTTCAACTGGGCATAGCAGCCAATAACCACTACATTGGCGAACTCGTTTTGTGCAAGGGCATTTTTTACGACACGTTTGGTTTTCCTGTCGGCATGGTCCGTAACAGAACAGGTATTTACAACATACACATCGGCAGGCTGCTCAAAATCAACCACATCATATCCGCTATTCTGAAATTGCCGGGCAATAGCAGATGTCTCCGAATAATTCAGTTTACAACCGAGGGTATGAAAGGCGATGGTTTTCAAGGTTATTTGAAATTGGATATTTGGCCTAACCCGTGCCTCTCCTAAAGGAGAGGAGACAGCGGAGAGCGATATTCAATATTTTTAGCTTTTATCAAGCATTCGTAATTTCTAATTCATAATTGATTCTTTATTTCATTCTGAGTCTTATCTCAGTTAGTTTCTTTTTTGTGTATTCTGTGAAATCACTGGTCATGATCCAGTTATAATAGCCCGGGTCTTTTTTCAATACATCCGTTACTTTATGGCCCTTGTATTTCCCGAAATTAAACATTTCAGAACCATCCTCATGCCTAACAATCCTGCCCACCAGATCAATGATATTATCATCCGGGTTGCCGATGGCAGCATTGATGGAATCAATATTGTCACCTAGCTCTTCGTATTTTTCAAGTTGAGCTGCAAATACTTCAAAAGTAGCATCTGTATCTGCCATAGCGGAGTGTGCATCAATGAGTTCCTTGCCGCAATAAAATGAATATGCTGCAGAAAGATTCCTTTTTTCCATAGTATGGAATATCCGCTGCACATCAATTACTTTTCGTTTGCTCAAATCGAAATCAATGCCTGCCCGTATGAACTCTTCCATCAGCATAGGCAGGTCGAACTTGAAAATATTAAATCCGGCAAGGTCAGCGGAACCTATAAAATGCTGCAATTCCTTTGCTCCGTTTTTGAATAAAGGTTTGTCAGCAACATCTTCATCTTTAATACCTATGATCTTTGTAATTTCTTCAGGGATAGGTAGCTCCGGATTGAAACGCCATATTTTACGTTCCTGGCTGTGGTCGGCATTTATCTTTAACAAACCGATTTCGACGATACGGTCTTTGGTAAGGTTGAGGCCGGTGGACTCAATATCCAAAAAAACGATCTGTTTTTTGAGTTGTAGTTTCATTGGTGCAAAGGTAGGAATTAATCAGGGGTTAGGGATTAGGCGTTAGGGGGTTGATAAGATAGTATTCATTTCCCAACCAAATAGGGTAATAGGATGCTTAAATGTTAAATATTATCCTCTTATTTTTTTATGGTGTACTCCAGCTTGGTTATCGTATCGTTTTTTACATTGATATTGTAATCTATCAATGGACCACTTCCTCCGCCTCCGGATCCATCTCTCCAATCATCGAACATACCCGGAAAAGCATGCCTGAATTTTTCGAAACTATCACCCTTCTTAAATTTCGATATATTTCGGACAAATATTCCTTCACGAATTTCGTCCGGCACATATCTGAAAACAAGAATAGGTGTTAGCCTTGGTAATAGCCAAAGCCAAATTATCATATAAATTACAGGAGAAAATATTGCTCCAATTTTAATAAGAAGATTGTCATTAAGAAGGCTGGCAAAATTGTTATTTCGAATGAATTTTGAATATGCAATGCCGAAAAATAAGCCTTCTAATATTGCAAGTGGGATAAACATCCATATAAGCTCCAGACTTTGAAACAATCCCCCAACTAAAATGGAATATGTAAGGCAAGCATAAGCTATTGTAGCAAAGGGAAATATATAAGGTTTGAACAGTCTTTTTGAAGGATCAAGCCTGCTTAAAGGATATATGATAAATACTGCCCAGCTAATTAAGGTGAAAATGCCTGAATAGAATAAAATTACACCACTATCCGAGGCCTTACCGTGTGCAAGACCTAAATAGATCGAATAAACCAGGTTCGTAAGAAACCACCCCAACGAAATTGATAAAAAGCTAAGAATGACATAGACCTTTTTAATTTTATCAATATTCATTCTTAGCTTTCAATATAATGATCTATTCCACCGTTTCATACTCCTCAACCGGCGGACAAGAACAAACCAAATTCCTATCGCCGTAGCCATTGTTGATACGTCCTACTGCCGGCCAGAATTTGTTATGCTTCACCCAATCCAGCGGGTAAACAGCTTTCTGCCTTGTGTAGTTATGGTTCCAGTCGTCAGCGATCACAGAATCAGCGGTATGCGGCGCATTTTTCAGAACGTTATCGTTCTTATCTACAATGCCGAGTTCTATTTCGTCAATTTCTTTTTTTATGGAAATCAGCACATCGCAGAACCTGTCCAGTTCGCCTTTTGGCTCACTTTCGGTAGGTTCTACCATCATGGTTCCTGCCACCGGGAAAGATATGGTTGGTGCGTGGAAACCATAGTCCATCAATCGTTTGGCAATATCTTCAACCTCAACGCCGGAAGTCTGTTTGAACTTGCGGGTGTCAAGGATCATTTCATGTGCGCAACGGCCGTTGGTGCCGCTATATAAGGTATCATAATAGCCATCTAATCTTGTTTTGATATAATTGGCATTCAGGATCGCATATTTGGTGGCATTTTCAAGGCCTGTGGTGCCCATCATACGGATATAGGTATAAGAGATCAACAGGATGCTGGCGCTGCTCCATGGTGCAGAACAAACCGCATGAATAGCTTTAGATCCACCGGTCTTCACAATAGGATGACCCGGAAGGAATGGAGTCAAATGTTTTGCAACACCGATCGGGCCCATACCGGGACCACCACCTCCGTGAGGGATGCAGAAAGTCTTGTGCAGGTTCAGGTGGCAAACGTCTGCCCCAATATTACCCGGACTGGTCAGGCCAACCTGTGCGTTCATATTGGCACCGTCCATATAAACTTGTCCGCCATGGCTGTGGATGATGCTGCAAATCTCCTGGATGGTTTCTTCAAATACCCCGTGGGTAGAAGGGTAGGTTACCATCAGGCAAGCCAACACATCTTTATTTTCTTCCGCTTTTTGTCTTAAGTCCTCTACGTCAATATTGCCATGCTCGTCTGTTTTGGTCACTATGACTTTCATGCCGGCCATTACCGCACTGGCAGGATTGGTTCCGTGCGCAGATTGCGGGATCAAAGCCACATTACGATGCGTTTCGCCACGGTCTTTGAAATATTCACGGATCACCAACAGACCTGTGTATTCTCCCTGTGCTCCTGAATTAGGCTGTAGTGAGATGCCATCAAAATCTGTGATCTGTTTCAATGCTTCGGTAAGTTCTTCAAAGATCTGTTTGTATCCATTTGCCTGGTCCAATGGTGCAAAAGGATGAATGGCACCAAATTCAGGCCAGGTTACCGGGATCATTTCAGTGGTTGCATTCAGTTTCATGGTACAACTACCTAAAGAGATCATGGAATGTACCAGAGACAAATCCTTGTTTTCCAAAGACTTGATGTAGCGAAGCATTTCATGTTCCGAATGATGAGAATTGAAAACAGGGTGGGTGAGGTAGTCAGATTTACGCGCAAAAGTGGAATGGAATTCTGCCTCATAAGCCTGCTGAAATTCAGCCTGCGATATATTTGCATTACCGAATACAGAAAGTATGTCATTCAGGTCTTTTACACTTGTATTTTCATCCAAAGAAATCCCGATAAATCCGGCTCCATACCTGAAATTGATACCTGCTTTTTCAGCTTTGGCCATATAAGCCGGTATCTCGTTTTCGTCAATTTCAATTCTTAGCGTATCGAAGAAACTATGGTTCGTTTGTTTTAAGCCGAGTCCTCTTAGTTTATCATTGAGTACTTTGGTGCTGCCATGTACCTGTTTTGCGATATTTTTAATGCCGTCTTTTCCATGATAAACGGCATACATACTGGCCATTACAGATAATAAAACCTGGGCCGTACATATATTGCTCGTTGCTTTCTCACGACGGATATGCTGCTCTCTTGTCTGCAAAGCCATACGATAAGCCTGTTTGCCATGGCTGTCAATAGAAACCCCAATGATACGTCCCGGCATTTCACGTTTGAAATCATCTCTGGTTGCAAAGAAAGCTGCATGTGGTCCGCCATAGCCCATAGGTACGCCAAAACGTTGAGAAGTACCTACAACCACATCAGCACCCCATTCTCCCGGAGGTGTCAGCAAAGCAAGGCTCAACAGGTCAGTCGCCACAGTAACATGGCATCCAATAGCATGTGCCTGTTCGCAGAAAGAAGCATAATCATGAATATTGCCTTCAGCATCAGGATACTGTAAAATAGCACCGAAGAAAGATTTATCGAATGTAAATGTTTTGTGATCGCCGATAACAAGTTCAATACCAAAAGGATTGGCACGGGTTTCCAGTACATCAACCGTTTGAGGGAATATTTTATCAGAAACAAAGAATTTCACACCGTTATCTTTACCACGCTCATTGTATAACATGTGCATGGCTTCAGCCGCAGCCGTACCCTCATCGAGCAGGGATGCGTTGGCGATGGCCATTCCTGTGAGGTCAATAATCATGGTCTGGTAGTTGATCAGCGCTTCCAGCCTGCCCTGGGCAATTTCTGCCTGGTAAGGGGTATAGGCAGTGTACCATCCCGGGTTTTCGAGGACATTCCTCAGGATTACTTTGGGTACGATGGTATCGTAATAGCCCAGTCCGATATAAGATTTGAATATTCTGTTTTTGGCGGCAATCTTAGCCAGCTCCTGCAACATTTCCTGTTCACCAAGTGCGGGAGGAAGGTTCATAGGTTGTTTTTTGCGGATAGATGCCGGAATGGTTTCATCGATCAACTGGTCGAGTGATGATACGCCAATGGTTTCCAACATCTTTTGCGTGTCGGTTGCATTCGGGCCGATATGCCTGTGTTCAAAATAATCAGATCTTTTCAACATGATGCGTCTTGTATTTTAATGATATAAAAATTCCTTACCTCTAAATATTTTGCAAATTTAGGGCTTAAACATGGAATTTGTATGACGGGAATCAGGATAGTGGACTATTGCAATTCCTCGGCTGAAATATTCTATTAAATTTGAAAATCCTGTCACCCCTTTCGGGGTTCTTGAAACAGATACATTTCCTTATGCTATAATCATATCACCCCTTCGGGGTTATTTGCCGATCAACCCCGAAGGGGTGATATGATTGTAATAAAACATCAATTGCTATCTATAAAACCCCAAAGGGGTGACAGTTTCCCTGCTCCTCGGTCTGTCTCTTGAACGACCGAAACCTAACAAATGATATTCTGGTCTGTCAGGAGACAGACCAGGGAAAAGACAGACCTGGGAAATGGGCTTTAATTATTGAAGTATTCAATCATTTCTGTACTTATAACACTACATTAAACAGAATGCCACTCACTCAGGAAGAAATACAGAAAATTAGTTCGGATTAGGAGCAACTTTCATAACAAAATAACATAACAAAGATGTGTTACCGGAATAAGATTTTGTAACAGGTGGGATGTTATGTTACAGATATCGGAAAGCGGGATTCGTGAATCAGAAAATATATCAAGAATATAGCAGCTGTTTTCATTATTATTTATATATTTAACGGATGAAGAAGATTCTGTTTGCTTTGATTGTGATTGCTATGGTGCAGAATTCCTGCAAAAAACAGGAATCCAATAAATTAACTCCAACTCAAGATCATGATTCTGTTGAGGTTTCAAGCTTCAAGTGGCCAAACGGAAATACTCAATATAGTTATGATGCCTGGCGTATGGCCTATGAATACGATACGTTGATCAAAAGCCCTTATAAGGATAGTCTTTCCATAGAAAAAGCATTGGCTGATACCATTTCAAATGCCCTGGCTGCTATATATAATTCACATTTTCTGCAGCGGGATACTGTGGTAAAAGTATACAATATCCATAACTATTGTGATCTTAATTTAAGGGATATTGCCATAGCCGTGAATGATATCAGCCATGGCTGGGTGGCTAAATGCTGGAATAACCAGTATCCTACCGGGTTTGCCTTGCTAGATAGTTTTCACAATAGGTTTGGGCTTAGTACTGAGAATGTTTATACGTTTCCCTGGGATTCGGTTATTGCACTACAAGTCCCTTTGCCTCTAAATTGCTTAAAGCTATGCCAGATGCTCACCAACAGACCGCAAATTAAATATGCCGAACTTAATTACTGCGCTGGAGGTGATGGAGATTATATTAGATTTTACCGCGAAAACGACTATTATAAAATTATTTTTGATCATGGTTCAGATGATTGTCCATCAGGCTGTATCAGCCATGAATTCTGGCAATTCAACGTGTACAAGGATGCAAAGGTGAGGTTTGTGAAAAAGTGGTAAGAGGTATTTGCCCGGCACTTATACATCTGTGACACATTCAGCCTGGTTCCAGCTATTCAATCCTCCATCTTTACCACACCACATAACAAAATAACATAACAATACAAGTGTTATAAGATTCTGTAACAGGTGATGTGTTATGTTATAGTACATTCATTTTCGCTTTTGAAAATTATTTTTAGATTTGCGATCCACCATTAAAACTAAATTTCATGACCCGATTGAGACCTTATGATGTGCCGCACAAAGCCTTAAGAAATGTCCTTTCACAGGCATCGCTTCTGGCAGGCAAAACAGATTATAACAATCCTGCGGAAACAGAAACCCTTTTCAATGCCAGCAAAGAGGTGTTTGCCATGCTCGACGGCCATGCCCACGATGAAGAAACAGTCACGCTGGCTGATCTCGAAATGCGGTTGCCGGGGAGTTCTGCGCATGACAAGGAAGACCATGTAGAAATCCATGAAGCACAGCATCATTTATCAGACCTGATCACTGATATTTACAATGCTTCCAAATCAGGTAAAGACCAGAAAGCGGCGGGGGCAGAATATTATCTTGCCTTTACCGAGTTTCATAGCAAATACCTGGACCATATTTCAAAAGAAGAACGCATTACCCAACCCCTTCTATGGGAACATTTTACCGATGAAGAATTGATGGGTCACCGCGGCCGCATCATGAGCCAGCTGGAGCCGACAATGTTACTTACGTGGTTTAGATATTCTGTGCCTGCACAGAGCCATCCTGAAAGGGTGGAAATATTATCGGGCTTTAAGAAAATGGCTCCTGAACCTTTCTTTAACCAAAGCATGGGCGTATTGAAGGAAGTTCTTACAAGCCAGGAATACAGTAATTTACAGACGGCTTTGAATTAGGGAAGGGGTAAGGTTTTGGGACATTCTATTTTTTCAAAAAGAGGGACATCTAAACTTATTTGAGTACCACCTCTCTGATCATTGTTGTAATAATATTAATTAGGGAATCAATTATATCTTTGTAAGGTTATCTGAATGTAAGAAATACAAGATGAATATACCCGGGATAAAAATAGAAAAAGACAATGCAGGGAGAACCAGCAAGGTCATTTTTGATGCAAAAAAGCACCGCCGTTTGCTTGAAGATATTCTTGATGCTTTGGAAGCAAAGGAACGTTTGAAAAATCCTGTTCTTATTCCCTGGGAGGATGTGAAAGCCAAACTTGATAAAAAGCACAATACGAAGAATAAGTAAGTGGCTTTTAAAGTTGTCATAGAAAGAAGGGCATCCAAAGAACTGGGGAACCTTCCACCAAAAGCATATCGATCCATAAGTCGGGCCATAGATGCCATTTCAATTAATCCGAGATTAAGAGGTTATATTAAACTCGAAGGAGAGGATGATCTATATCGTTATAGAGTAGGAGATTATAGGATTATTTACCAGATTTCAGATCAAACTGTTACGATCGTTATAATTAAGATAAGTCACCGCAAGGATGTGTATCGAAAATAGCTCATTGCGACCAGAAGTTACACTTTTTTAAAAAGTGGGACTTCTAAGGTTAATCTAAATCGCGGCTTCCTTGATTTTATTATAAAGTGCATCGCTCACCTTGTATATGGGCAGGCGAAGAATGCTTTTGCATATTCCTTTGATTTCCAGCAAGGCTTTGATGCCGGCAGGGCTGCCTTCGGCATAGATCAACTGAATGAGATTGAATAATTTATAATGCAATTCCCTGGCTGTTTCATAATCACCTCTCAGGGTGGCACGGGTCATGTCAGAAAACTCTTTGGGATAGGCATTTGCGAGAACAGAAATCACCCCATCCATCCCCATGCTCATAAAAGGAAGCGTCAAGGCATCATCACCGGATATAACCAGGAAATCTTCCGGTTTGTCTTTGATGATGCGCATGCATTGTTCCATATTACCTGAAGCTTCTTTGATGCCGATAATATTGGGATGCGCGGATAGCCTGATGGTGGTTTCAGCTGTGACATTGGAGCTGGTTCTGCCAGGAACATTATATAAGATCACCGGTACGGGACAAGCATCAGCAATAGCTGTATAATGGTGATACAGACCTTCCTGCGAAGGTTTATTATAATAGGGACTTACAGATAAAATTGCACTAATGCCATCAAAATCAGTATGTTTTATCGTTTCAATCACTTCATGGGTATTGTTTCCGCCGATACCCAGAACAAAAGGAACCCTTCCATCGATGGTTTCTTTGGCAATCCGGATCACTTCCAGCTTGTCCTCCTTCGATAGTGTTACCGATTCACCGGTGGTACCCAGCATGACGAGGTATTCTACCCCGCCGAAAATGAGATTGTTAAGAATCTTTTCAAGCGCTTTTTCGTCAATTTTCTCATTGTTATCAAATGGAGTGACGACCGCAACGCCTGTACCGATAAAATTCTGGTTTTTCATCTTTAAATAGAATTAAAAGGGTCGCAATTTAAGAAGTTCTGCTAAGGAATGGAACATTTTCTAAGGGTTTAAGTCCCGTTAGGGACGATATATTGGTAAAAAATGAGATTCAACGCGTTTTTGAATGCCGTAGGTATGGAATATCTCTGTTTCGACAAGAGAAATATGTCATCCCGATGGGATTCTGGAAACTCTTGCTTGGTTTTCCCTACCAATATGGCATCCCTAACGGGATTTTGTACGAGGTAAAATCTACCCAACCTGATTTCTAAGGCTTGTAAGCAGATCCTTAATTTTTTCAAGGGATTGGATGGCCTCAAACTTTGTTTCTTTCTGATTTTCTTTCTGTTTCAGGATCCTGTTTACGGCTTCAAGCGTATGTCCTTCTACTTTGGCCAAATGGTGGATATATTTTAGCTTTTCAATGTCTTCTTTGGTAAAATACCGTGTACCGCTCATGTTTTTTTTAGGGCGGAAAGAATGGATTTCTTTTTCCCAGAAACGGATCAAAGAGGGGTTTTCACCAAGCATTTTGGCAACATCACCCATTTTGTAATACAGTTTTTCTCGAGGTTTTTTCATTTGGCCTCATCCTGTTTCCTTCTCCGGAAGGAGAAGGTAAGTGGTAAATGTTTTATTAGTCGAAAGATTTGCCTGCCTTATTGGCCAGTTTTACCAGTTTTTCATAGTCTGAAGGTTTCAGATCATTATGAAAATAGTTGATCGGGTTTATTTTTTTACCGTTTTTGATCACTTCGTAGTGGCAATGTGGTGCCGTAGATAATCCCGTACTGCCTACCAAACCGATGATGGTCCCTCTTTTTACTTTCTGGCCTGGTTTGGCGATGATCTTGCTCATGTGGCCGTACAAGGTTTCGTATCCAAATCCATGATTGATAAGGACATATTCGCCATATCCACGGTCATTGTATTCTACTTCTTCCACCACACCATCACCGGTAGCATATATCTTGGTCCCTCTCGGCGCAGCAAAATCAATCCCGGTATGCATTCTGAAGGTATGGTAAATAGGGTGTATGCGCATCCCGAAACCGGAAGCAATTTCCTGCAGGTCACGGTCAGATACGGGTTGAATGGCAGGCAAAGACGATAACATTTTTGTTTTTTGAAGGGCCATTTTCAGCAGTGAGCTGAATGACTGGTTCAATACAGACAGCTTTGCGGCAAGCATATCCAGTTTTTTATTCGACTGGATAATTTCACCGGATACATTGTATCCTTCTATATCGCTGTATTTATCTGTACCACCAGTACCCGGTTCATCAGCAGAATTTGGCAGTGGTGATACTTCGAAAATCACGCTATAGACTTCATTATCCTTTTTTTCGAGGTCGGCCAGGGAACTGTTTACCTTATCAAATTTGCGGTTCAGGTTATTCAATTGCTGTTTGTAAAACATAACCTCCTGCTTCAGATTGTTCTCGTCAGGTGTTTTGGAGGTATATATTTTAATGGAAATGATCAGTAGGACGATGAGGGTGAAGGATGCAACAAGCCCGGCTATCCTGAAGAACCGCTCAGACTTGTGGTTCTTCGAGTGGACATACGTAAGTGTCTCAGGATTAAAATAATATTTAATATTCTTCTTCAAACCAAATTTTTAAGGCCCCGGATTTCCCCTTCCTGAAATTCCGAAATAGGGCGCAAGGTATCTCAATTTTTTTTACCCTGCAAGTTTTTTTGACGGTTTTTAAACAATTTCGGTGCCATAATTGTCGTAGTCTCCATTTTCAATATAGCCGCATCGTATTTGAAGATATTTTAAGTTTTGGTTAAGAAAGAAAAGTCAAACCGCAAAGTGCGCTAAGGTATCGCAAAGTACACAAAGCCTTTCTCTGTGTTCTCTGTCAAACCATTATATCTATGCGGTAAGGAGGATGGGAAAAGGCAATCTGCAAAGCACTCTAAGGTATTGCAAAGAGCGCAAAGCTTTTCTCTGTATCCTCTGCGATACCTTTGTATCTCTGCGGTAAGATTTATTCTATACATTTTTTAATTTTGATTGATCAAATACCTTTTGACATGGAAAAGCTCACAAAAGAACAGATTAAGGAAATTTCGGATTTGGTAAATTCGGGTTTAAGATGTTACTTGAATCCCGTTACATTTGAGTTTGTAATTCTTCAAGATGAAGATAAATTAGATCTTTCTGATGATGAAGACGATCCCTGGCTTGAAGATAGGCAGAAAATGGAGGAATGGGAAGATGTAGAAGAAATCGAGGGGATGACATCCCCTGAATCATGCAAGATGATGGCTCATTTTGCAGGTAGCCTTCCAGAAAAAGAACCCCTTAAAGACAGACTCTTTAATACCCTTGAACGCAAAAGCCCTTTCAGGAATTTTAAAGACCTGGTGGAAAGCTCAGATTACCGGGAAGAATGGTTTGCTTTTCGGGCCAATGCCTGGCTCAAACATACTTCAGACCAGATGGAGGCCGTTATTCACAGAGGCGAAGGCATGTGGAACGAAAAAGTGTATGGGGAGGGGGAGTTGTAGAAAGTCCATAGACTTTTGTCCACTCCGAATGGCGTTCAGTCGGGCGGGTATTCTAACTCACAAGTCGCCCTTCGGAAAATTGCGAGAGCAGGGCATTTTCAGAACGTGGAAGTGTTTGACGTGGGGAAGATTAAGATGGTGAAAATCAATACATCTTTGTTAATTCCTTTATCCCAAGTGTTCTTAGCTGAATACTTGGAATAACTTAGAATTTTACTTTTTAGCGAAGTAGACTATAACGATTACAATTACTAATAAAGTAATTAGGAATGCTACATTCGTGAATATGTAGGTTAACAAATTTATCACAAATACCTTTAAGATAAAAATAATTGCTATCACAAGAGCACCAATCAAAATCACTCTTATGATGTTTAGTGATATATTGCCAAAAAAGTTGTTACTCCTTGAGCTTATAGGCTTAGCAATGATATTTCTGGCCGGAGGAATGACTTTTTTAATATTTATTAACTGATCTTTTGCATTTTCTCTACTCTCGCATGCTTCTTTGTAATCAGGATAAATTTCAACAGCTTTATTATAATCTGTAATTGCCTCTTCATAATCTTTAAGGTGCCGTTTTACTTCGCCTCTGTGAAAAAAAGCTTTTTCATATAAAGGGTTAATAACCAGAGCTATATTGTAATCATCTATGGCACCATAATAATCTTTTAGTTTATCTTTTGCTTGTCCTCTAATGCAGTATGCATTTTCATATCTTGGATTAATTTCTATTGCCATATTATAATCTGAAATTGCACCAATGTAATCTTTTAGTTCTTCTTTTAAACTGCCCCTGTATAAATAGTTATCTCTATCCCATGGATTTATCTCAATTGCCCTGTCAAGATCTTCTATAGCTCCAATAGAATCATTTAGCATGAATTTGACGCTTGCTCTATTAAAATAGGCTTTTGCATTAGCCTGGTTAACTACAATTGCATTGCTATAATCTTCCAAGGCTCCTTTATAGTCATCTCTTCCAAATTTTATATTCCCCTGATTGAGATATTCATCACTAGTTTTCATAGTATAATTTATTTTGGCAAGTCATTAAAAGTGGGACAATTATATGTTGGCTATCCGATGTAAAAGGTCAATAATTTCACCTTCTAATTCCTGCCATTCCTTAAATTCTTTACAATCTAAAACCTCTAAAGGGTCTAAAAAAGCTGGTAAAGCTTTCAATTTTTCGTATGCATAATAAGCCTTTAGTTGGGTATCCCAAATTTGTGCTAATAATTCTGATTTTTCTTCTCGGTTTGTCATAATTCTATTATTTTCACCAATCAAATATAAAAAAAGACTCAAATTTCTAAAGGGCTTTTGAAACGAATTTTATTTTTGACTATCTTGAATTTTTATTTCAAAGGTAAACCTGACGTAATGAGACACCACCTCTTTTTATGTGAATCTCGAGTGTTCGGTCTTTAAAATTACTTGAAACAAAATTGACTATCGCTTCTTTGGGCTGTTTTGCTGTAATCCGAAATACTTTATACAGAATATTTAATTTATAGATTGGTTAATAATCATCCAGATTTGCTACCTATATCGGACATAATTTCCACCAAATAAACTACAATATATTTGTAATTTTGGCATAATATTTGTAGTTACCAGTCTGCCTTTGTTCAACGCAAAGAAATTTGCTCTTTTACCGATTGTGTCTTCTTTTTATAATTCTGATTCAGGCTCGGCAACATGGGCAATTTCATTGCAAATCCGTCGCTTTTTATTGCAAAATGTATTGCTAATTCATTGCTTTTTTGCTGAAATTTTAGCATTATAATATTGATTATGAATATTATATATTCAATTTAGGCTGATTTTAGTTTTTTTGAGAGAAAACAAGGCAAATCAGATTCCTTCCCGAGCGTTCGGGATCGGAATGAAAATCCGAGAGGATTTTTGGAATTTAAGGAAAATGAAAAAGATAAACCATCGTTTTTACCTATTTTGGTCTGATGTTTTCCTGATAAGTCCTGTTATTTGTCAATGAGTTACGTGTAAAGCAGTAAAAAACAACAGGTTGAAAATTGAAAAAATAAATTTCCTGTTATAACAGGAATATCAGGCCAGAATGATCAGAATGGAGGAAAAAAGCATTTAAGTCAACGCGGAATGGTTCCACGGGATTGCGGATCAGGCTGAGGCAAGCTCAAGCCGTCCGCAATGACGCTCTTAGGCAGGTCCAATTTACTAACCCCTAACGCCTATTTTAAAAACATCGGCGAAACAACCAGATCCTTGCTTTCTTTGCTGTATTTGTAGAAACCTTCGCCGCTCTTTACGCCAAGGTATCCTGCTGTTACCATATTTCTTAACAACGGACAAGGTGCATATTTTGAATTGCCAAAGCCATCATAAAGTACATTCATGATAAATAAGCAAACATCCAGTCCTATAAAATCGGCCAGTTGCAATGGACCCATCGGATGGGCCATACCCAGTTTCATAACCGTATCTATTTCTTCCACACCTGCCACGCCTTCATGCAAACTGATAATGGCTTCGTTGATCATGGGCATGAGTATGCGGTTGGCAACAAAGCCGGGATAATCATTAACCTCAACCGGAACTTTGCTTAAGGTTTTAGCGATTTCAAAAATGGTTTTCGTAGTTTCATCTGAAGTGGCATAGCCGCGTATGACTTCGATCAACTTCATCACAGGAACCGGGTTCATGAAATGCATACCGATAACCTGGCCTGGTCTTTTGGTCGCAGAGGCAATTTTTGTGATGGATATAGAAGAAGTATTGGAAGCAAGGATGGCATCAGGTTTGCACAAGGTATCCAGTTTGCCGAAAAGTTCGAGTTTGATAGCGCTGTTTTCTGTTGCTGCCTCAATCACGAGGTCAGCGTCTTTTACAGCCGTTTCAAGATTGTCTGAAGCAGTGATATTGCCGATACAGGCGGCTTTCTGTTCTTCAGTTATGGCCCCTTTCTGTACCTGTCGATCCAGGTTCTTTTCTATGACAGTCATGGCTTTATCTAATGCCGCGTTGCTGATGTCATTTAACCGAACTTTGAAATTGTTTAACGCAAATACATGAGCAATTCCATTACCCATTGTTCCCGAACCGATGACAGTTATGTTTTTCATTTAAAATTTTTGGCGCAAATATAGAGACAACACATATCAAATAACATGACATTTGCCGTATGATTCAAACTATTCTTTATCCCGAGGGAGGAATTGAAAAACTGGAACTGGATAAATTAATCCGGATCGTAGAAAATAACTGTACCAGCAGTCTGGGCTTACGCTTCGCCAAAAAAATGCAGGTAACTGATAATTATAACTTTATCATGATGGCCTTGTTTCAGGTTAAAGAATTCAAAACTTTAATTGAACTGGATGAAAGCTTCCCAACCGACAGCTACCATGACTTAAGCGAACAGCTTTTATATCTTGAAATAGAAAATTCTGTTCTGTCTGAAGAGCAGTTTTTTATTTTAATGCAGTTTTTGAAAACGATTAAAAGCATTCATCAGTATTTTAAGAAAAGAGCCGGTACCTATGCCAACCTGGAAGGACTCCTGGAAGGCAATGATTTCAATGATATTGCCTTGAATCATATAATTCGTGTTATCAATGAAGAAGGAAAAGTAAAAAATGGTGTTTCCAAAGAACTGGATAAAATAAGAAGCGAAATTCGCCAGACCGAAAGGGCGCTTGAAAAGAAATTCGAGTCCATTTTACAGGCTGCACAGGCAGGAGGGTGGCTTGCCGCAGGGTCTGAAAGTCTAAAAAACGGGAGACGTGTACTGACTTTGCATGCTGAACATAAGCGCAAAATAAAGGGCATCATTCATGATGAATCAGCATCCGGGAAGACTGTATTCCTGGAACCGGAGCAGACCATTGAGATCAGCAATGATCTTTTTGAGCTTAGACAGGAAGAGAAAAGGGAGATATACAGGATACTCAAAACATTGTCAGATGCCATAAGACCGGAGACTCATGAAATCAGGTTTTATCAGAAAATAGCGGGTCTATATGATTTTATAAGGGCCAAGGCATTGCTGGCACAACAACTCAATGCCCACATGCCGGATCTCAAGAAAAACCCTGTTTTGAGCCTTATCAATGCCAATCACCCTTTATTGTTACTCCACAATCAAATACTGAAACGCAAAACGATTCCTCTTAATATTTCGTTGAATGAGGAAGAACGGATATTGATTATTAGCGGACCGAATGCCGGTGGAAAATCAGTCGCTTTGAAATCCATTGGATTAATCCAGGTAATGCTACAATGCGGGATGCTGGTGCCCGTGAGCCCGGATTCAAAAATGGGTGTTTTCAGCAAAATATGTATTGAAGTAGGTGACCATCAATCCATTGAAAATGATTTGAGTACCTATAGTTCACATTTGTCAAACCTGAAAGAATTCCTCAAGGTAGCCAATGCCACGACGCTGTTCCTGATTGATGAGTTTGGTACGGGAACTGATCCGATGTTCGGCGGAGCTATTGCAGAGGCTGTTTTGGAAGGCTTAAACCAGAAGAAATCTTTCGGAGTGGTGACTACTCACTATTCAAACCTGAAACTTTTTGCATCCAATAGCAAAGGCGTTATTAATGGTTCGATGTTGTTTGATATCGATACCATGAATCCTTTATATATCCTGAAAATCGGGGAAGCAGGCAGTTCTCATGCTTTTGAGATTGCAAAGAAAATTGGATTGCCTTCCAATATTATCAATAAAGCGAAGTCGAAGGTTGATAAATCCTATCAGAATTTTGATGCCTTATTGTCATCCATGGAAACCGATAAGCACTGGCTGGATGTAAAGCAGGAGAAACTGGATAAGAGCCAGAAAGAGCTTGATGCTTTGACGAACTCATATTCCAGGCTGAAGAATGATATCGAAAAGCAAAAGCAACAGATCATTACCGATGCCAAACAAAAGGCGCTCGAAGGCCTGGAGAAAGTGAATAAAAAGTTTGAAAAATTGCTCCAGGATTTCAATGTAAAGCCTGAAAAGAAAAGCATGCAAAGTACTATCAGGAAGGAAATTGACCAGGAAAAGCAGGAGCTGAAAGCAGAACTTAAGATAGAAAAAGAGAAAACCGAAACCATCAAAAAGCCAGTCTTAGAACTCAAAGTGGGTGCAACTGTAAAGCTGGATGATGGCAATCAAACCGGAATTGTGGAAGAGATAAGGAAAGATAAGGCGCTGGTAGCCTTCAACAATATGAAAACCCTGGTAAGTACTAATGAACTGGAAGTGATTGAACTTCCTAAGGTTAAAATTGAAAAACGAATCAAGGGTATTGATTATGATGCAGCTACAAAGGATTTTAATCCTAGTCTGGACCTGAGAGGCATGCGGGCAGATGAAGCGCTTGCCATTGTAGAAAGCCAACTGGATAAAGCAATGATACTGGGCATGAGCTCATTGCGCATCCTGCATGGTAAAGGCGACGGTATATTGAGAAGGGCTATTCGCGAACTCCTTAAAAAATACGATATCGTAAAAGAAGTCAAAAGCGAACATCCTGATTTTGGGGGAGAAGGGATAACTTTGGTGGAGTTGAAATAAGGGTATAATTATGCATTTGTTTTCAAAAGATCAAATCGAAGAGTTATGTTAAAAATTTCATTTTTTGTGTTGCTTATTGGTTTTGGATGTAATTCCAATCAAACAAAAGCAATTCAATCTAAAGGGAATCAAGATTCTAAGATCATTGATATTGACAAACTGCCGCAGAAATCTATTGATTATAAACCTGAAACTCGACATCGATTTCCAACTAAAATCAGGAATCGAGACACTCTGAAATACACACGGAATACATTCAGTGTTTACAAATGGGATGGTAATGTTGATAATGATTTAGGAACTTTTGATGTTTTTAGTTTTTCTTTTTATTTAAATAATAGGCCAATCAATAATGTAGATAGCATATTTCTCATAAGTCCAATTGAAATTTCAAGTGATTCGACCAAATTCACTTATGCTCTTCGTAATGGATATAATGATGAAGAGTTGCCTGATGGAAATATATATATAACAGATATTCAAACGCAGAAGACTTTGAATATTCATACCTTCGACCCTATAAATGGCCCTTTTTTTAATGATGGCCTATCATTTTTGTATGCGAGTAAGAATACTATTTATAGATATGATTTATCAAAAAACCAAACTGTTGATTCGGTGGAAATTCAAAGCTCAAAAGGAGACTTTAACATCTTTGGTTTAAAATTATTGGATAAAAACAAGGTGATCAGGATAATATTTAAAAGAGACGAAGAAAATAGGAACAAGTTCGAGTGCGTGGATATTCCACTTAGTACATTTTTTGATTCAAGAAAAAAACAATAAGAACTCTAAGTGTGGTTATCTTGACTGTTTTGAGCTACATTTGTCACAAAATTGAAAGAAATATGGGCAACAATATACTAAAAGGTAAAAAAGGAATCATTTTTGGCGCATTGGATGAGAAATCCATCGCCTGGAAAGTGGCTTTAAAAGCACACGAAGAAGGTGCAGAATTTGTACTCACCAATACGGCCCTTGCACTGCGAATGGGCACGATAAACCAGTTGGCAGAAGCATGCAATGCAAAGATCATTCCTTCAGATGTGACTGTGGTTGAAGAACTTGAGACGTTATTCAATGAATCAGTTCAGGCCTTGGGTGGCAAACTTGATTTTGTACTGCATTCGGTGGGTATGTCTCCGAATGTGCGTAAAAAGCGTCCTTATGATGATCTGAATTATGATTTTTTCTTAAAAACCCTGGATATATCAGGCGTATCACTTCATAAAGTATTGCAAACAGCAATGAAGTTGGATGCCATCAATGAGTGGGGATCTGTGGTAGCACTTACCTATATTGCTTCACAACGCGTATTCCCTGATTATAGCGATATGGCACAGGCCAAAGCAGTCCTGGAATCCATCGTACGCAGTTTCGGGTATCAGTACGGAATGGCTAAAAAAGTGAGGGTAAATTCTATATCCCAGTCACCAACCAATACAACTGCAGGTAGTGGAGTAGGAGGCTTCGATGCCTTCTATCAGTTTGCTGAAAAAATGTCACCTCTCGGAAACGCATCCGCTGAAGAATGTGCGGATTACTGCGTTTCTTTGTTCTCTGACTACACCCGTAAAGTTACCATGCAGAATTTATTCCATGACGGCGGCTATTCCTTTACAGGGATCAGTTCAGAGATTATGGAATCTTTTAAGGGGTAGATTGGATTCATGTATACCATTGACAAATCTGATGTCGTTTTTGAAAATGGGAAACGAATTCATTTCAATGGTATAGAAATTAAATATCCGACTGAAATAAATGGATATTTAATTTTTATTGCCTGGGGTTCTGGAGACTATAATAATAACGTCTTCGGAATTGATTTATCAAATCAATCAGTAGCTTGGCAAATAAAGAATCCTAAGAAATTCACAAAAGAAATGCGGGAAACTGGAGAAAGAATAATGCAACATCTTCAGGATCCTACTTTAGCAAAATATTATACTGAATTAAGATGTCCTTTTACTGATATTTATTTTGGTAAAAACGATAACATACTATACATCAGAAATCTTTGCAATTTCGCTGTAACTGTTAATGAAAAGACTGGCGAGGTTTTACAATTTGTCCAGTTAAACGATTTTAAATAATTCCTTCCTAAGTCCCAGAGGGACGAAATATTGGTAGCAAAACATCCCACGCGTGTCTTTGAGTGCCGTAGGTACGATATTTTCTATTGATGAGGAAAAATGTTATCCCTACGGGATTCTATAAACTTCAAATCATCCTCTTTCTACCAAAATGTCATCCCTACGGGATTTTGAAACCAATAGTCCCCCTTTAGGTTAGGGCAAAACAAAAAAAGGCCGGTTCATCACCGGCCTTTTGATTTACTCAATAAAAAAATTACTGCTGAGATTTGCCTTTTTTAGGCTTAGGCTCAGGTTTCTTTTCTTCAGCAACCAAAGGTTCTATAGTTATACTTACCAGGTTTTCATCTTTCTTATCCATGTCAACCACAATAGTATCACCTTCCTTGATCTCTGATCTAAGAATTTCTTCAGCTACACTGTCCTCAATATATTTCTGAATAGTTCTCTTTAAAGGACGGGCACCGTAAGAAGGATCATAACCCTTTTTAGCTAAAAAGGTCTTTGCAGTATCACTAACAGTGATATTATATCCCATAACTTTCACTCTGTCATATAAATATTGTAACTGAAGATCAACAATCTTCCTGATATCTGCTTCTGTTAATGAGTTAAAGATGATCAGGTCATCTATACGGTTTAAGAATTCAGGTGAGAAAGATCTTTTCAAGGCTCCTTCAATCACGTTCTTGGTATAATCTTCAACGTTCTTGTCTCTCGTTTCAGTCACAAAACCAACGCCTTTCCCAAAATCCTTGAGTTGACGGGTGCCGATGTTTGAGGTCATGATAATAACCGTATTCCTGAAATCGACTTTTCTTCCGAGACTATCAGTTAAAAATCCTTCATCCAATACCTGTAGCAGGATATTAAACACATCCGGGTGCGCCTTTTCAATTTCATCAAGGAGGATAACACAATAAGGTTTCCTGCGAACTTTTTCAGTAAGCTGTCCACCTTCTTCATATCCGATATATCCCGGAGGAGCTCCTATCAATCTTGATACGGCGAATTTTTCCATATACTCGCTCATATCTATGCGTAGCAGTGCATCGGTACTGTCAAACAGGTACTTGGCAAGAACTTTGGCAAGTTCTGTTTTACCCACGCCAGTTGGTCCAAGGAATATAAAAGAACCAATCGGGCGGTTCGGGTCTTTAAGCCCAGCCCTTGTGCGCTGAATGGCTTTCGTAAGCTTTTTTATGGCTTCTTGCTGGCCAACAACACTGTCTTCCAATTCTTTATCCATATTCAACAACTTAACCCCTTCGCTTTGGGCAATGCGCTTGGTAGGTATACCTGTCATCATTGAAATAACTTCAGCAATATCTTCTTCAGTTACCGTGAAACGTTGTTTTTTGGTTTCTTCCTCCCATTCGCGTTTGGCAGATTCGAGTTGTTCTATGAGTTGTTTTTCTTTGTCTCTGAGCTTGGCGGCTTCTTCATACTGCTGGCTCTTGACAACTTTATTCTTTTCAACTTTGATGTCTTCAATCTTCTTTTCAAGATCCAGAACATTTACTGGTACATGTATATTGGTAATGTGTACCCTGGCACCGGCTTCGTCCATCACATCAATGGCCTTGTCAGGCAGATACCGATCACTGATATACCTTTCGCTCATAATGACACAAGCGTTTACGGCATCGTCAGTATAATCAACACCATGATGATCCTGGTATTTTTCTTTAATATTCTGGAGAATCTCTTTGGTTTCTTCCACACTTGCCGGATTTACCATTACCTGCTGAAACCTCCGTTCCAGGGCACCATCTTTTTCAATATACTGGCGGTATTCATCAAGTGTTGTCGCACCAATACATTGGATATCTCCACGGGCAAGAGCAGGTTTGAACATATTGGAAGCATCAAGACTTCCGCTTGCACCACCAGCACCTATAATAGTATGTATCTCATCTATGAAGAGAATCACATCCGGATTCTTTTCAAGTTCATTCATTACTGCCTTCATCCTTTCTTCAAACTGGCCACGGTATTTGGTACCTGCAACCAAAGAAGCCAGATCAAGCGTTACTATTCTTTTATTAAAGAGTACCCTAGATACTTTGCGTTGAATGATTCGCAATGCAAGTCCTTCAGCAATGGCAGTTTTACCTACACCTGGCTCACCAATAAGTATCGGGTTGTTTTTCTTTCTCCGGCTTAATATCTGCGATACGCGTTCTATTTCGCGTTCACGGCCTACAATAGGGTCAAGTTTGCCTTCTTCTGCCGCTTTTGTCAGATCCCTTCCAAAATTATCCAGAACAGGTGTTTTAGATTTGGATTCAGACTTCCTACCCGTGCCTGAACCACCACTATAGCTGCTTTTTTCAGGGCCTGCGCCAAAATCTTCTTCTCCCGGATCAGAAGGAAATTCTCCTTTTGGGCCGTAAAAATTTTCCTCAAGCTGTTCTTTAAATACCTCATAGGTAACAGCATACTGGTGAAGTATTTGCGCGGCAATATTGTCTTCATCACGAAGCACGCTAAGCAAAAGATGCTCCGTACCAATAATATCACTTTTGAATATTTTGGCTTCCAGGTAGGTTACCTTGAGTACTTTTTCAGCCTGTTTGGTAAGTGGTATGTTTCCTGTTATGTTTTTGTGTGTCGCAGTATTCCTGATGGCATCTTCGATCGACTTTTTAAGCCTGATCAGATCTACATCAAGAGATTTAAGGGTTTTTATGGCTTTGCCTTCACCCTCGCGTATGAGCCCCAGCAGCAAATGTTCTGCGCCTATATAATCATGCCCAAGGCGTATTGCCTCTTCCCTGCTATAACTGATTACATCTCTGACTCTTGGTGAAAATTTTGCTTCCATTAATTTTTTATAACTCCCATTATCATCGTTAGGACTATTAGGTGTTTCCATTTATTTTGGTATGTATCCATTTTAATATATATGATCAAATTCTGCGCCATTGCGTCATATTTGTTTCTACTATGTTAAATATACGGAAAAAAACGTCAAATGGTATATGTCCCCTGGTAAACTTATTAAGTGTTGAAATTTTAAACAACTCATTTACAAAATTTTAATAACATTTGACTCATTTTCATTTTTGTCAATTTTACTGCCTTAATGTCAGAAAAGCCACCGAATTGTAAAATGCATCCCATAAAATATGAGACAAAGGTAGGGGCGATATTGATTGGTTGGTATTGGTGATTAGAAAAAGTTGGTGATTTGGTAGATACAGTCATTACGAGCTGTTATAGTATTTTTGGAAGTACAAAAGACCTTAAAATATTCTTTGTTCCAGTTTCCTAGGCGTGAACACAGAAGGAACTAAATATAGATTGGCAACCACTTGAATGTTAATTCCCCGATCTAATTACCCCATCGATAATCTCCAGCAATATTTCCTTTTTCAACGGCTTAATAAGATATCCTTTCACAATTTCGTAACCTTTTGCCATTTCAAAATCATGATCGTCCACAGATGACGAAAGCATGAAAATGATAAACTGATTTTGTACCCGAGCATCAAGTTTTTCAAATTCATCAAGAAATTCCCAACCGGACATCACCTGCATATTTATGTCAAGCAACAGAACAGTATTGACATCTGTAACCTCGGGGGAATAATTATTCGTGATCCATTCCAATCCTTCTGATGGATCTTTAAAAATTTGAATATCTGATGGGTATAGGTACTTTTTAATCGTTAGTTTTACAATGAGGTTGTTCTGTGGATCATCATCAATGACTATGTATTTATAATGCACGCTCATATTTTGAAATCTATTACAAATTCGCAACCCTCATTTACATTGCTTTTGAGCTGAATAGTTCCTCCAAGTGTTTCCACATGAGTTTTTACCATATACAATCCCATTCCTTTGCCTTCCACTTTAACATGAAAACGTTTATATAGTCCGAATATCTGATCTTTATGTTTAACCATATCTATACCAAGGCCGTTGTCTTTGAATATGAGCTTTATATCGTTTGGGGATCTATGAGATGAGATATGAATAACAAGCGCCAGATCAGGCCTTTTGTATTTTATGCTATTTGTAATCAGATTCAGAAAAATACTTCTGATATAGCTTTTAAGAGTGAGCATCTCATCAATATCCGAAAAATCTGTCTTGATTTCCACATTTTGATTACGAATCATATCGCCAATTTCTGACTTTATTTCCGCGACAAGTTCTGAAAAAACTACGGGTTGTCTCGTCTCACTCATCGTTTTTTTTGTTTGCAGTATTTCGTTCAGATCATTAATAACACCATCCAGATTGTGAATAGAGCTATCGAGCCCTACTAAAAGCAAATCTTTGTCAGCATCTTCCAATCCTTCATCCTTCATAAGGCTACAAGCGCCAAGGATGTTTGCAACTGGGGCTCTTAAGTTATGAGAAACGATATATGCAAATTGTTCAAGGTCTTTATTCCTGTGAATCAGGTCTTTCGTTACTTCTTCGCGTTCAGTTTCAGCAAGCTTTTTTGACGTTATATCATTCAACGATAGTATCGAACCTGTGTCAATTCCCTTGTCGTTTAGTACCGGGAAATATTTAACATGGTACCAGGTTAATTTACCCTGATTGTCTAAAAATGTGGACTCATAATCAATTTTTTCACCTTTGTTGTTTTGTTTTAATTTCCTTAAAAGGTCAATGCCCTCTTTTTTTATATTCTGGATAAACTTCCCTAAATTTAAACCAATTGTCAAATTTTGCCCCAGTGCTGTCGCTGTCCATATATTGATTACCTGGTTAAAAGAAACGACATTGAGTTCCGTATCAAGTAAAATATAGCCAATATCAGTATTGTCAAAGATAGTTTGTAAATTAGATTCTGACTTTTTCAAAGCATCTTCTGCTTTTATCCTTTCAGTTATGTCATTGCTAAGAACAAGATTGGCTTTTTTTCCTTCAAAAATGATTTGTTCCGAATTTAATTCGACATTAATTATCTTCCGGTCTTTTTTAATATGAATGGTTTGGTAAAGTCCTGGGATTTTTGATGCGTTAATAAAAAAATCAAGATCTTTCTTTGACTTTAAATCCATTGCTTTCATGCTCATAAATTCTTCAAGGGTATAGCCATAATTGCGTATAGCTGCCTTATTTACTTTCAGGAACTGATAAGAATCTGAATCATATATCCATGTCGGGATGGGACTGTTATCAAATAATTCCTGGTATCTTTTTTCGCTTTCTGAAATTCTTATTTCGTCTTCTTTTTTTTCTGTAACGTCCCGGAAATTTCCGACAAACCCCTCAATATCTTCATCATCGTTCCAATTGGTTACGGTACCCTCGCACCAACGGTAAGATCCATCGCTCCGCATCATCCTTTTTTCTATATTATAGGATTTGCCCGGGTTTTTTAATAAATCTTTATTCAACTCGTGATATTTTACAAGATCATCAGGATGGATCATCTTCGTTATGTCTTTCCCGATAAGCTCATCCATGTCAAGTTCAAAAACCTGGGAAAATGAAGGACTGACATACAGTATGATCCCTTCGGGAGACCTGATCATTTTCATATCAGTGCTTTTCTCAATAAGTTTTTTATAAAGTCTTTCCCGCTTTTCAAGCTGTTTTGTCACCTCTACTGTTTCAGTAATATCAAGATTAAAACCTGTAAGCCGAACTGGATTGCCAGTTTTATCTCTCTTTACGAGGATTTTGTTCAGCAGATACCTGTTGTTTCTGTTTTTATCAATGATCCTGAAAGTAAATCCAATTGAGTTGTTTGTTGCAATCATTGCATTCGCCGTCATTTTTTTTACAAATTCAAGGTCTTCAGGATGGATATGATTCAAAAACAAGTCTAATGAGGCTTCAATTTCTCCCGGTTCGTATCCAAACAACCGATATGCCTCATCTGACCAGATAGTAGTTTTTGCATTTAGATCAGCTTGCCAGCTTCCAAGATGAGCCATACGCTCGGTATCCTTAAGCAAAACAATTATTTCCGTATTTTCATCAAGGCAATTCTTGTTTTCAATTAAAAGTTTGTTATTTGCCAATGCACGGTTGATTACAGAAGGCAATCTCTGTAAATGTGATTTAAGTACATAATCATAGGCTCCTTCATTCTTAATAATACTGGCACCATATTCATCCGAAACGACCTTTGAAATCAAAATAAAGGGAGCAGAACATTTTTTTTCTTTACAGATCTTTAGAGCTTCAGAGGAATTGATTTCGGGAGATAATTGATTTGAAAGTATTAATTCGGGTAAAAAATCTTTGAGGGCTGCAACGAAATCTGATTTATTGGCCACACGAAGCAGTTCAAACTTAATACCTGTAAGAACCAGGTATCTATTTATCAATTCGGCATCTTGCTCATTATCTTCTAAATGAAGTATTTTAACAGGTATTGTCATTTATTTTTGATTTGGGAGGGAAAGAAATGGACGATTGTAAAGAAAATGAGCCTAATAAAGTTGATTGACAGGCCTAACGCGAATTACTAGCATGCTATAACCTATTTGAAACCAAAATGTTCAAGTTGGCACCTGTATTCCGAGGACACATCAAAACTATTTTATATACTTCGCTTTAATGTGACGCATGTTCATGCCAAAAAGACACCTTCGAGCGGGGAAAAAACATGAAGCGAAAACAGGCTTTTAGAGATGCCCTAAATTCAATTATTCTGGTCGGTCTAATTAAAACGAAAATAAAAAAATCCCAATTTGCATTTCTCAATTCCTTTATCGAGTTTTACGCAAGTTAAAACTATATTGTCTCATAAAACATTTTGAATTGTATACAGTTATGATGTACTTGTTCACATTTATTCCATTTTCTACTGCCATATTGGTTGCGGTTATGTTATTCAGAAAGAAAGATTTGGTATTGAATAACATTCGCAAAATCTTTTGGACCATAACATCCATAAGCCTTTTGCTTACGTCTTGTGAGGCTATTTATTATTTTTCTATTGGAAGTGAGGCCAGCAAGGAAATTCTTTATGCCATTTACATTAATGCCCCAACCATTTTCCTGGTATTTGGATTGAGTTTAATGATACAGTTTGTGGATTTTGTAAATCCGAAATAGAAATTATTCATTTGAATGATTTTGCATAAGGTTTCAGAATTTCTTCCTGAGTTACCACGATAAGTTCGAGAAAATTTCCCCATTCCAATTTAAGTTATCCCATAGACTGTGTGCAATATTTTCTGGCATGGATTTAAATGGAAATTTCTTTTGTTAACTTACTGTTATATAAAATGAGACCTGGATCAATTGTTTATAACTATTAGTTCATTATCAGATGGTTACTGTATTTAGAATATTATGTATTCACAGCTTATGCACATATTTGTTTTCCCTGTTCATAAAATAATTCTCAATGTTATCAGTGAAAAAATCTTGTTAGAAATACAAAAGCCCTGTTAGATTTGCTCCCCTCAAAAGAGAGAGAGAGAAAAGAGAGAGTCGAGAAGAAAACGAAGTGGCAACAGAAATTGAAACAGAGTTAAAAAAATAAAATCCAAACCAAAAAATGGCAGAACCTTTTGATACCCGGATCGGTCGCGTGGCGCGCAAAACTCCTTTAACCTCAATACTTAACGATGTAGGAAAACTACAACCGCAAGCAGTAGAAGTTGAAGAAGCGGTGCTTGGCGCTCTGATGCTGGAAAGGGATGCCATTACAATTGTTCTTGAAATCCTGGAACCGGAAAGTTTTTATAAGGATGAGCACCGGGAAATATACAGCGCCATCAGATCATTATTTCATAAATCGCAACCTATTGATTTGCTGACAGTTGTAAATGAATTACGTGCTACCGGAAAGCTGGAAATAGCAGGTGGTGCGTTTTATATCAGTGAATTAACAAACAGAGTCAGTTCTTCAGCCAATATTGAATATCATTCCCGTATTGTGGCACAGAAATATATCCTGAGAAGGCTGATCACCGTAACTACAAACATTCAGCGTGATGCTTATGATGAGATGTCGGATGTGTTTGATATCCTGGATAGTGCGGAAAAGGAACTCTTCAGCATCACAGAGCAGAATCTAAGAAACACAACGGACCCAATGGGGAGCCTGATTACAAAGGCCATTAAACAGATTGAAGAAATCCGCGACAAACCTGAAGGACTTTCGGGAATCCCAAGTGGTTTCAGTGATCTGGACAGGGTTACTTCCGGTTTTCAGCGCTCTGATCTGATTATTGTTGCAGCGCGTCCTGGTATGGGTAAAACGTCTTTTGTCATGTCGCTGGCACGAAATGCCGCCGTTAATTTCAAAAAACCTGTTGCTGTTTTCTCTCTAGAAATGTCGTCTGTGCAATTGGTTATGAGGCTGATATCCTCTGAAACGGAGATAGATGCCCAGAAATTAAAAAACGGGGAACTTGCTGAATATGAATGGCAGCAACTTCACACCAAAATATCAAGCCTTAGTGAAGCGCCGATTTTTATTGATGATACACCGGCATTAAATGTCTTTGAATTAAGGGCCAAATGCCGTCGATTGAAAGCCCAATATAATATTGAAATGGTCATCATTGATTATCTTCAGCTTATGGGCGGCAATAAGGATGGGAAACAGAATTTTAACCGTGAACAGGAAATCAGTACCATATCCCGATCACTAAAAAGCCTCGCAAAGGAATTAAATATTCCTGTCATTGCACTTTCTCAGTTGAGCAGGCAGGTAGAACAGAGAGGTGGCGTGAAGAAACCGATTCTTTCAGACCTTCGTGAATCTGGTTCCATTGAGCAGGATGCTGACCAGGTTATGTTTATATACAGGCCTGAATATTATGGCCTTACAGAAGATGAGGAAGGAAACCCAACCACCGGAGTTGCTGAGATAATCATAGCCAAAAACAGGCACGGCGCTACGCAGAGTGTAAACCTTAGATTTATAGGCAGGTATGCTCGTTTTACAAATCTGAATGATTTCGAATTCCAGGGTCAAGGCCCCGGTATCACCGGAGCGGGAATCG
Organism: Bacteroidota bacterium; assembly: GCA_013288555.1. Taxonomy (GTDB): domain Bacteria; phylum Bacteroidota; class Bacteroidia; order CAILMK01; family CAILMK01; genus JABDEJ01. The sequence goes on from JABDBQ010000004.1 coordinate 85,069, forward strand.
ACAATTTTCCTGACAGTAATTTCAGGTCCATAATAAGAGGCTCCAAAATGAATGAAGGAGATGATGAGGAAATGCCGTTTTAGTGAGAAGTGAAAAGTAAGAAGTGAAAGTTATTGAAAGGTCAGACTGACAGAAATCATTTATTAGATTATATATCATTACTTCTCACATATAACCTCTCACTTCTTACTCTTTTATTAACTTGCACCCATGAAACTCGATATTCTCGTTATTGTAGCGCATCCTGATGATGCGGAATTGTCATGCGGCGGTACCATTATCAAACACACTGATATGGGTTATTCGGTTGGCATTATTGATTTAACCGAAGGAGAGCTGGGGACAAGAGGAACTATAGAAATACGCTATAGAGAGGCTGAGGCCTCATCAAAGATCCTGGGGTTGAAAATCCGCGAAAATTTGAAATTCAGGGACGGATGGTTTAAAGATGATGAAGAGCATCGCTTGAAAATTATTGAGAAAATAAGAGAATATCAACCGGAAATCATCTTGACTAATGCAATTGATGACAGGCACCCGGATCATGGAAGGGCAGCTCACCTGGTTAAAGAATCTGCATGGCTTTCAGGATTGAAAAAAATTGTAACAAAAAATAATGAAGAAGTTCAGGTTCCATGGCGACCAAAACACTTGTATCATTTCATTCAATATAATGTCATTACGCCGGATTTTGTAGTGGATATAACTGGTTTGGCAGAACGGAAGATGAATGCGATCAAAGCTTATGGCTCGCAATTTTTTGACCCTCAAGGCGAAAAGTCGAATACATTTATTTCCAAACCGGAGTTTTTGAAGGTTCTGGAATCAAAAATATTTATGTCGGGGAATTATGCCCATATTGATGAAGCAGAAGGTTTTACATCAGCATATAAACCGGCAGTTAAAAATTTCTTCGATTTGATCTGAGTTTATTCTTTAATTTTCTTTTTTTTGTGAATTGATGACACAATCCTTTACACCAGGGGAATTTCAATCTTATTGGCCAAATGCACTTAAAATGAATAGATTCATTGCTTATTTTTTGCCTACGTTTATAGCTGGTTTGCTTGCTATTGGTACTCATTCCTATGGTCAGGATTTTAATCATTTTCAAACCTTAAGATCTTCAGGTAGGGTACCGGAAAAATTTCGCACTTCCTCTCTGGAAAAATATAATTCAGATATTCAACAGATATCATCAAAAGAAAAAAGAAGGTTGAAGCGTTTAAAAAAGGAATTTTTTTATGAAAGTGCCTTCGATTTGAATAACCTCCTTCATAGTGGGATGCTGGTATTTAATGATCCGGTAAGCATTTATGTTAATAAAGTCATGGATACCATCCTGAAAGATGATAAACCACTTCGGAGTAAAATAGAAATCTATGTTTTAAAATCAACAAGTTTTAATGCATTTACAAGGCAAAACGGTGTGATATATATATGTGTTGGTCTCCTGGCACGTTTGCATAATGAATCTGAACTTGCATTGATATTGTGTCATGAGCTAACACATTTTACAAACCAGCATAGCATTCAGAAAGTAATTGAAAATGATGATATAAATGCGGGAAGAGGGGTTTACAGGAAAACCAATGAAGATGCAAAGCTTATGGCCGCGAGCATGTTTTCCAAAAAAGAAGAATCTGAAGCCGACCTGGTAGGGCTTCAACGGTTTCTAAAAACCAATTACGATCCAAACAAAGCTATTGGAGAATTTGATATCATGGAATATCCTCAATTGACTTTTAATGAAGTGCCTTACAAAAAAAACTATCTTGAAACCTCTAACCTTGTATTCCCACCTTCTTATTTTCTGAAGAAAATAAGTGATGTTGTTGCAGACGATGATGATTCGTTATCAACGCACCCCGCAGCTAAGTTGAGGCGAGCAGCCGTGATTTCGAAATTGCAGGGTCTCGATGTTTCAGGAAAGAAAACATTCCTGGTTGGTGAGAATGACTTTAATTCGGCTCAAAAAATATGCAGATATGAAATGTGCGATATCTATCTGCATAACAATATGTTTCAGAATGCATTTTATACATCTTATCTTTTACTCCAGGAAAACCCGGGTAGCATTTATCTGAAGAAATGCGTTGCAAAATCATTGTATGGTTTGAGTAAATACAAAACAAATGGTAAGTATAGTGACATTTACAATGGATATATTGATATCCAGGGATATTCACAACAGGTATTTTATTTTTTTAATGAAATGAAAGCTCCTGAGCTAAATGCATTAGCAGTTGAGTACCTCTACAATCTTAAAAGACAATACCCTGATGACAAAGAGATTGTAGCGATAACCCAGGATATCATGACTGAAATGGTGCAGTACCACAAAGATAAATCTTTTTTTTCGGCAGATCCAAAACCGGCCAGTCTGGATTCTGTTCTCGCAAAAGATTCGGCTTCAAAAGGGAATATTCTTAACAAAAGTGATAAGCCTAGAACCTTAATAGTTCAAAAAAGCAAGTATGAGAGCAATTCCGGGAGCAAAAAGGGAGATGAGCAAAAGGAAAAGAAAGACGATAAAAACTATTTTATCAGGTATGCATTTGTTGATCTGCTTACAGATCCCGATTTTATAAAAGATTATGACAAAGCAGTTATTAACTATAATGAGACCTTAAGTGACAATCAATACAAAGAAACACGCGAATATAAAAAGGCTGAAGCTAAAATAGAGCGCAGACTTAGAAGGAATGGAATTGCCCTGGGCTTGAATAAACTGGTTATCGTAAATCCATTTTATTATAAAGTAGATGAATCCAAATCAAATCCGGTAAAGCTTGCCGCGTCTGAATTAGCTCAGAAAGACCTTAATAATTGCATCAAAACGAATGCGAACCTGGCCGGGCTCAATTACGAACTTATTGACATGCATGACCTTTCTGAAAACTCAGCTGAAGTATTCAACGACCTCTCAGTTTTGAATTATTATTCAGCAGAAAGGAGTGAATTGGGCGATATGCATTATGTGAATTATATGACTGACGATATACAGGCATTAACAAAAAAATATCAGACAAATTATTTTGACTGGACAGGTGTTGTGTGTTATCGCGAGCATAGTAATTTCAGACAAGGCTACCTGAAGACGATATTTGCTATATTTTCAATATTTTATTTCCCGCTGACACCATATGCCTTGTACAATGCATTCAGGACGCACTATAACACTTATATAATATCAAATATTTATGATCTTGGAACGGGACAAAGCGAAGATGTTCGGGTATCGCGGGTAAAATTCAAAGACAGGCCGGATGTACTAAATTCTATATTGTATGACCTTTATCTTCAATACAAAAAGCCAAAAAATTAAATGAGAAAACTATTGATATGTTTTTTTCTGTTTCCTGCATTATTGAAGGGGCAGGTTCCCGGCTATCAGGGTAAGCATTTTATTTTATCCTATAATCTTGACGTATTGCCCAATCTTGCATATATAGATCTTAACTCAGTGTCAACCCTACCTGTTCAGATTTTATTTAGCAATCATATAAGTACAGAATATGTATTAGGCAGGAGTTTCAGTTTGGGCCTGGATGCATCATATTCCCAGAGCAAAATATTTCTCGTAGATGGCAATGCAAATGAATCCGGAGATTCATATGGGTTAAACCTCACTTTTTATCCAAAAAAGAATAACACGATTGCGCCTGTCGGCAATTATTTTAAAATCAGGATTTTTACCGGTAGTACCTGGGCTAGTGGCAATATTCGTAATAATACCTTCGATAATAATGGTTATCCGGTTACACTGATAAAGCCTGAACAGACAAATCTTACAGTGAATGGTTTCGGGATAGGCTTTGGTAATAACATGATCGTGCATAACAATATTGTTCTAACGGCAAGTGTAAATCTGGACTTTAATGTTATGAATTTTAATAACAATAAAATTCCAACGGGCTCAAATTTTGAAGAGCTGACCTACGATATTCAAAATCATTTGTTCGAAACATATCTCTTTTATTTTAAACTTGGCATTGGCGGGCTCATGTTCTGAGGACAAAACCCCGTACAAAAAATCATATCTTTGCCCTAAATGCGGATAGGAATCTTATTTGGAGGAAGGTCGAGGGAAAGAGAAATCTCTTTTGCAGGAGGAAGAACTGTTTATGATTTACTCGATAAAACATTCTTTGAACCGGTACCCATTTTTATCGACAGTTTTGGGAATTTTGTTCTACTCGAATGGCAATATCTTTATAAAGGCAGTATCAGAGACTTTTATCCCCCTGTGTCTGCTTATAAAGACGATGAAAACAAATACCAGGTTTATGTCGAAAGCCTGGAGCCTGATGAAAAGGAACTTAATGCAATCATAGCTTCTGTTGGAAAAAAAATATCTCCTGAAGAAATAAAAGAAATCATTGACTTCGCTTTCCTTGCATTGCATGGACCTTATGGCGAAGATGGCAGCGTTCAGGGTATTCTTGATTTCTATGATATTCCATATAGTGGTTCAGGTATTCTACCTTCATCTATCGGTATCAATAAAATCCTGCAAAAAAAACTAATGCAGGATATGGGGATTATGGCCGCCGCTTCTGTGTCATTAAGCAGAACAGAATGGCTGGAAGCCCCTGAAAATCAGCTTCGTTTTTTTGAAAAAATAAAAAAAGAATTTCAACTGCCAGTGGTTGTAAAATCCGGCACTCAGGGATCTTCAATAGGCGTTTCAATACTACAAGACTGGGATTTCGAGAAATTTCTCCAGGTTATTAATAAGAGTTTCTTTATCAGGCATATAAAAGCCAATGAATGGAAGGATATTCAATCCGAACAAAAGAAAGAATTCATTAGGGATGTTTGTGATATATATACCGGCATCGGGATCCCGTTTGTTGTTGAAGATGAAATAATTTATCATCCGGCGGTGCTGGAGCGAAAACTTGAAAATCTGTTTTCTGCAGGGCAGCAAAGCATTACACTGGTAAGCCTTCAGACAGAAGCAGAAATACTGGTGGAAGAGTTTATTGAAGGAAAAGAGTTTTCCTGCATCGTGGTAGAAGGGGAGAGGGGAGAACCTATAGCACTCCCGCCAACAGAGATCATAAAACAATCAGCTATATTCGATTACAGGGCTAAATACCTACCGGGTATCTCCAGAAAAATAACACCTATTCAACTTCCGAAAGATAAAATCAAAGAAATAATTTCAGCGTGCGAAAACCTTTATTTAAAATTACATTTTGACGTTTATGCCCGTATTGACGGACTCATCAATAAACAAGGAGAAATTTTTTTAAACGATCCTAATACCACTTCAGGTATGCTGCCTTCGTCGTTCTTTTTTCATCAGGCGGCAGAAATCGGGTTGAGTCCTACACAGTTTCTCACATATATTATTCATAGATCCCTGCAAAAGCGCCTTAATGCTTCGCATCAGGCATATCATATAAATCATTTATTGTCAGAGCTTAATGATAGCCTTGCAAGTGAAGATGCCGTTAATTTGAAGAAAACGAAATTGGCAGTAATCTTTGGCGGATATTCAACCGAGAGACATATTTCTGTCGAAAGCGGTAGAAATGTTTTTGAAAAATTATCCTCGTCTGGTAAATATGAGGCTATCCCCGTTTTCCTGAGCCTGAACAATGAAGGAGGCTTTGACTTTTATATTTTGCCCATGTCTCTCCTTTTAAAAGATAACGCCGATGATATCAGGGAAAAATCAAGTCATTTTTCAATTGAACCAATCATCAATGAAATAATTAGGAAAGCTGATTATATAACGAATACATTTTCATCAAAAGGGTATGAATTTTATCCGAGAAAAATTACCCTTGATGAGCTTGCTGAAATGGTTGATTTTGTTTTCCTTGGCCTTCACGGACGCCCGGGTGAAGATGGACATCTGCAAAGATTACTGGATGATAGACATATCCCTTATAATGGATCAGGTTCAGAATCATCAGCAACCACAATAGACAAGTATCTTACAAATGAGATTTTACAGGCGAATGGGTTTCTGGTTCCGCGGCATTTCCTGGCAAGAAAAGAAGCATGGATGCAGAATCCGCATGCATTAATTGATGAAATTGAAAATCATATCAGTTATCCGCTCATTGCCAAACCATCAGATGACGGATGCTCATCAGCTGTTAAAAAAATAAAAAGCAGGGATGAATTGCTCGTATTTATGGACGCTATGTTTAGAGATATTGATGAATTGCCTGCAATAATGATCGAAAATTTAGGACTAAAATCTAATGAAGAATTTCCACTGAAAAACTATTTTGTGGTAGAGGAGCTTATAGGTCAGAATGATTCAAAGCATTTTCTTGAAATAACCTGTGGTTTGCTTACCAGTTATGATGGAGAAAATAACCTCGTGTACGAAATTTTTGAGCCTTCGGAAGCCCTGGCTCAAAAAGGAATTCTTTCACTGGAAGAAAAGTTCCTGGCCGGTGAAGGTCAGAATATAACCCCGGCAAGGTTTGATCAGGATATGGTTTCAAACACGGAAATATCGTCACAGGTAAAAGTAATTTTAGAAAAAGCAGCAAGACTGCTGAATGTAGAAGGGTATGCCCGGATTGACGCATTTGTAAGAATATTTGCGGGCAATAAGGCAGAAGTGATTTTTATAGAATTCAATTCATTACCCGGCCTTACACCCGCGACCGTCATTTTTCACCAGGCTGCCCTTAATGGTTATAAACCATTTGAATTTTTGGATCGGATTATTCATTTTGGACGCTCAAAATCAAACAAACGTGAATATTATACAACGAATTAAAAGCCGGAAATTCTGGCTGAATATTGGAATATTTGTACTTGCAGTACTGCTTATTATTTTCGTTATCTCTGTTTTCCTAAGGATATATACCCATCACGGAGAATCACTTACGGTACCTGATCTCAAAGGAAGGAGCGTAGCTGAAGTGGAAAAAATTTGTGATGAAAAAATGTTGCGTTATGAAATAAAGGATTCTGTTTTTTCACCGGATTTGCCAAAACTTTCTGTTGTGGAACAAAATCCAAAAGCAGGAGAGAAAGTCAAAGAATACCGTAGAATTTATATTGTATTAAATACCAATAAAGCACCCAATATACCTATGCCAAACCTGGAATATAGTCCCAGAAGGCAAGCGGAGAAAATCCTGGAAAGTGTTGGTCTTAAAGCAGGTGCCAATCCGGAATATACACATAATATCGCCCTTAATGCCGTAATTCAGACCAAATATAATGGCAAACTTATTATGCCGGGTACGATGATAGAAAAAGGAAGCACAATTGATTTTGTTCTCGGTGACGGAGGTAAAGGTGGTGTTGTGGTACCTGTTCCTGATCTATCAGGCAAAACGCTTTCGGAAGCAAGATTTATTCTTGCAGGGGACAATTTATTATTGGGGCGAATTGATAGTACAGGTGTCAAAAACACAGGTACAGCAATAATTTACAATCAAAACCCGTTATCGGGCAATAAGATTTCTCAAGGTGATATTGTAAATGTATCTCTAAAAAACAAATAAGACATGCTTAGATATAAAATTCTTAATACAAGGATATTGGGTATCAATAAAATGTATTTTTTTATAGGGATCCTGATATTCTTTAGCATTCGGAATTCTTCTGCCCAGGAAAAATTATTCCCGTTGTATGAAAATACAGTTATTGAGCAACTCAATCAGCCCGCACACAAAATCCCTAAAAGTTTTAATAAAACCCAAAAGGTTCTCAGCTTACCTTTCTTCGATGATTTTTCTACCTATACAGGATATCCGAATGACAGTTTGTGGATGGATAATGAAGTATTTATAAATACAGGTTATCCCATAAATCCGCCATCGACGGGTGTAGCTACATTTGATGGATTAAACAGTTTTGGATTGGCTTACGATTTGGGAAACCAATATAATGACGGTCCTGCTGATACGCTGACCAGTGCATATATTGATTTGTCGCCATATACAACAAAAGATTTGATCTATTTGAGTTTTGCTTATCAGCCGCAGGGGTTGGGGTATGATGCTCCGGATATTGGAGATTCTTTAATGGTTGAATTTAAACCCGATAGTGTACCTGTTGCATTTGATACAACGGGGAAAATTGTAACCAAATGGAGTAGTTCTGCATGGGTAAAAATGTGGGCGGTACCTGGCTCTAGTATTGCTCCGTTCAGGGTTGCGATGATTCCTGTAGCAAATAAAACAGACACAAATTTCTTTCAGCACAAATTCCAGTTCAGGTTCCGTGCTTACGCCAACAATTCCGGGAATCTTGACATTTGGAATGTGGACTATGTATATTTGGACCGTGGCAGAACACTTGCCGACTCCATATCTTCGGATGTTGCAGTTTATCAGCCTTCTTTGAGCCTCATCAATGGATATTATTCAATTCCCTGGAATTATTATAAAGATTACACGAGCCAGTACTATACAGATAGTATTCATGTCTTTACCCATAATAATGATACTGCGACCAAGCACGTTACATTCAGTTACAGTATAAGTTCTTTACCTGACGGGAAAATACTTGCAAGTAAAAAAAGTACCCAGGTTGCAAATGTCTATAACAATGAATTTCTTGATTTTGGTTTACAGGCAAATCCTTTGGATCCATCTTATATTCCTAAAAATCCTGATAGTGTGGTGCTTGCAGTTCAAACGATTGCCCATAGTGATAAGGCGGAATTTTACAAATTTATCCCAAACGATACTGCAACCCATTTGCAGATTTTCAACACCTATTTGGCTTACGATGACGGTACTGCAGAAACAGGATATGGCATAAGCAATTCACCGAATGGCTCGCAGGTGGCTTTAAAATTTGTAATTCCCGCTACTGATACTTTGTTCGGGATTGGGATTCATTTCAACCAGAGCCTGAGTGATGTAAGCAATGACCTATTTTCCCTGAGGGCATGGTCGTCTATAGATACGGCTGATATAACTACAACTAAAGACAATATTATTGCTGAAATAGATAATGTCAAACCGCAGTATTCTTTTCATAGAAACGGGTTTTATTATTTCCCGCTTGATACACCAAGGGTAGTATCAAAGACATTTTATCTTGGATGGTCGCAAAGCTATGATTATTTTCTGAATGTGGGTTTTGACAGGAATTATCATCTGGATGATTTTGCCACGCAATCCAGGCTTTACATTAATCCAAACGAGGAAGGCTGGCAAAAGTCTAGCCAGCGGGGTGTCCCTATGATCAGGGCTTATATCGGCAAAAAGCCGGTAAACACGGCCGCTATAAATACTGATATTCCAAAAGAAAATTTCCAGGTTGAGGTTTTTCCGAATCCAAATAAAGGAACATTTAACCTATCATTACCACAATCCGGCTCATATTCCCTCGAGTTGATTGATATCAACGGCAAAGTACTGGAATCAGAGAATAATTTGCAGGGTGAAAAACAAATAAATGCTGGTTATTACCAACCAGGGGTATACATTCTTAAAATAACTGATCCTGAAACAAATAGCCGGGTTTTCAAAAAAGTGGTTATTTTTTAAAAGGAGACAGGGATCAGGAGTCAGGGGATAGAAGGGCAGAAACAATTCTAATAATTTATTTATATTTTTATGTCAATAAAAAGGTTTGAAGATATTGTTGCATGGAATAAAGGACAGGATCTCGCAGTTGAAATTTACGAAGCATTTAAATTATCTAAGGATTTTGGATTCAAGGATAGATAACTAGAGCAGTTGTTTCCATTTCAAATAATATTGCTGAAGGATTTGATAGAAGTAGCAATGCTGATTTTATCAGGTTTCTTTACTTCTCTCTAAGTTCATGCAGCGAAGTAAAGTCTATGCTATATCTTGCTGAAAGACTTAATTATATCTCTTTAGAAAGCCGTGATGATCTCATCATGAAAGGGATTGAAATATCTAAAATTATCAATGTTTTGATTAAATCAATGAACAAGTCCTGATTCCAGACCCCTGATCCCTGACCCCTCATTTTATATTCCTTCATCTATTCATAACAATTCTCAAATATTGTTATTCATAAATTTTGTTCAATTTTGTGGCGGATTTCATAAGTAGTTCTTAAAAAATTACGCTATGTGGAAGAAATTTAACGGCGAACCGCTGGAACATTCCATCATTGATGAAGTAGAACAGGTATTGATCCGGGAAAAAGAATCGGGCAACAGACTAAAGGTTTGTATAGGAACTGATTCGCAGGTATATGGCCTTGTTACTGAATTTGCTACCGTAATTGTTTTTCTTCGTGAACGACGCGGAGGTTTTATGTTTATTCTCCAGGACAATACCCGAAAAAAAATGAGCATCAAAGAAAGAATGCTTATGGAGGTTTCAAAATCAATTGAAATAGCCTATTCATTATGTGAACTTCTGGATAAGTATAAGATAGACCTGGAAGTCCATGCCGATATAAATACCAATCCGGGATTTAAATCAAACTCCGCTTTGAGTGAAGCAATGGGATACATTTTAAGCATGGGGTTTGTGTTTAAAGCAAAACCTGAAGCTTTTGCAAGCTCGTATTGTGCCAACAAGGTCGTAAACTGATTGTTATATATTAATATTTCAGGCATTTAAGTTGATATGTTAAAAAAAAGTTAATTTTTTTTTGTCATATCTGAATCACGAATGAAAAAAAATCATAGATTGCCTATGTCATTCCTTTAGCCAGGAGGACACAAGTTTAAAGTATTTAGAAAATTGTACACACAAATTGTGTGATGACAGGGGTTTGCACTTTTGGGAATGGACAAAAAATGATGTAGATATGAGGCAATTAAAAATCGTAAAACAGATTACAAACAGGGAACATCGTTCGCTCGATAAGTACCTCCAGGAAATTGGAACCGTAAGCATGATTACTGCTGATGAAGAAGTTGAACTTGCTATTCGCATTAAAGAAGGGGATGCTCAGGCAGTTGAACGGCTGGTAAATGCGAACCTGCGTTTCGTGGTTTCTGTAGCTAAACAATACCAGAATCAGGGGCTTCCTTTGGGAGATCTGATCAATGAAGGGAATATGGGCCTTATAAGGGCTGCCCACCGGTTCGATCATACCCGTGGATTTAAATTCATCAGCTATGCTGTGTGGTGGATTCGTCAGTCTATTCTACAGGCACTTGCAGAACAGGCCCGAATTATCAGGTTGCCGCTGAACCGTATAGGTGCTTTAACAAAAATAAATAAGGCTGCTTCAGTACTTGAGCAAAAGTTTGAAAGAGAACCTTCGGCTGAAGAACTGGCCACTTTGCTTGAAATAGAAGTGGAACATGTTGAGGATTTTATGAAATCTTCAGGTCGACACATTTCTATTGATGCACCTGTAAGTTCCGAGGATGATAGCAGTCTTCTTTCGCTACTCCCAAATGAGGATGAGCCGGATCCTGATTCCATACTTCTTAAGGAATCCCTTCAAAGTGAGATTCATAACAGTTTGAGAATATTGAGTGAAAAAGAGCGTTCAGTGCTATGTTATTTCTTCGGAATCAGCAGGCATTCAGAACTATCACTTGAAGAAATAAGTAATAAAATGGCTCTAACGAGAGAAAGAGTTCGTCAGATAAAGGAAAAAGCCTTGCGCAAACTTAAAAATTCATCACGCACAAGAACTTTAAAAATGTACCTTGGATAGAATTTTACAATGTTCAGTCAACAGTTAGCAGTCAATAGTAATGCTAGTTTGCAATTGAGTAAACTTGGTTTACTATTGACTGCTAACTGTTTACTGCAAAAAAGGATACCTATAATCGTGAGGAGGTACAAATGTTTCCTTAATAGTTCTTGGTGATACCCAACGGATAAGGTTCCAGCTTGAGCCTGCTTTATCATTTGTTCCTGATCCTCTTGCACCCCCAAATGGCTGCTGTCCTACAACTGCTCCGGTTGGCTTATCATTAATATAGAAATTGCCTGCGGATTGTGTTAGTTTTTCAGTGGCAACCACAATGCTATACCTGTCCTGGCTGAAAATAGAACCTGTAAGGGCATATGGAGAAGATTGATCTACAATATCAAGCATCTCGTCAAATTTATCAGGGTCATAGACATATACACTCAATACCGGACCGAAGATCTCTTCGCACATAGTGACATAAGTTGGGTTTTTGGCAAGAATAACCGTAGGTTCTATAAAATAACCTTCTGATTTGTTATGTCCACCACCAATAATCACTTCAGCATCAGTACTTTTCTTTGCTTCGTCAATATAGTTTGCAATTTTATCAAATGCTTTTTCATCAATCACTGCATTGATAAAGTTTGAGAAATCTTCAACATGTCCCATTTTGAAGCTTTTCAAATCCTCTGCAAGTTTTTCTTTAACAGTCGGCCAGATATTAGAAGGGATATAAGCTCTTGAAGCAGCTGAGCATTTCTGTCCCTGGTATTCGAAAGCACCTCTTGCCATTGCAACGGCAACAGCTATCGGGTCGGCAGACTGATGTGCAACAATAAAGTCTTTCCCTCCAGTTTCACCTACGATCCGCGGATATGACCTGTATTTGTGGATATTATCACCTATTTCTTTCCAAATGGTTCTGAAAACTGAAGTAGAACCGGTGAAATGTATACCACCGAAATCTTTATGCGAAAAGATAACATCTGAGCAATCTTGTCCTGAAGAATAAACCAGGTTAATAACACCTGCCGGAAGACCTGCGGCCATAAATATTTCCATGATTACTTCAGCAGAATAGATCTGTCTTTCAGAGGCTTTCCATACAACAGTATTTCCCATCAAAGCGGCTGATGCAGGAAGATTGCCAGCTATGGATGCAAAATTGAATGGCGTTAAGGCAAAAACAAAACCTTCCAATGGTCTGTATTCCATGCGGTTCCACATGCCGGGGGAGGAGATAGGCTGGTTCTGGTATATTTCTTTAGATGCGTATTGAACATTAAATTTCAAAAAATCAATCAGTTCGCAAGCTGCATCAATTTCTGATTGAAAAGCATTTTTGCTTTGACAGATCATCGTCGCTGCATTCATCTTAGAACGATAAGGCCCTGCAAGGAGGTCAGCTGCTTTTAAGAAAATGGCGGCCCTTTGCTCCCATGGCATCCTTGCCCAATCTTGCTTTGCTTTCATGGCAGCATTTATTGCCAGATGCACATCTTCTTTGCCTCCTTTATAGAAATGACCTACTACTTTATGCCTTTCATGCGGTGGACGGATTTCAAGTTTTAATCCGTTACGAACTTCCTTGCCATCAATATACATGGGTATATCGCGCTGTTCTGAGACAGCATCTTTCAGGGCTTTTTGAAGCTCAGCTCTTTCGGGAGTACCGGGAGCATAGCTTTTTATGGGTTCGTTTACAGGAACGGGTGGTTGAAATATTGCGTTTGACATCTTTGTTGATTTTGAACTGCAAAGGTAGGGTTTGGAAATGATCAATGATCAATACTAAAATGATCAATTAACAATTAACTGTATTTTACCTTTGAATGTTTAGATGCAAAACAAAATAAACGCAAAGACTTAAAAACTATAAAAAGTCCAGCGATAGAAAATGCCGATAGAATTATATAAAAAAGGAATTTCGCTGCCAGGGGCGTCAGTAAAATAAGGTCCTGGGTCATAAGTAGCTCTGCATCCAATTTCGTGGCTATTCCCATTTTGACTTGTGAAAGAAACTCCTGACTCTGCAAATAAAGTTAGCTTCCCGAACTTATGAGGGGGGAGGATATATTCAGTACTGGAATTTGATTCAGGAATAACCTGGGATTGAATTTCTCTATTTATATTAAAACCATAATAACATCCTAATTTCAACTCAAGGGCATGATAGCGTGCCTGGGGTTGGAATATTTTAAGCGGAATATGTGTCGATATAGCCAAAGGAACCTGGATAAAAGTCTCAGACAAGTTGAATAGGGTATAATTACTACCCACAAAGCGATAAGCTGAGGGGAAATAATTGAAAGTATTATAATCCGGGATCATATTTACTGAATATGAAGCTATTGAAAGCCCTGAATTCAACCTGAAGACTATAGGTTCTTCTTTCCCGATTTTAAAAACATGGCCAATTTCAAATGAGGTTATCGGATTATAAGAGCCTGACAGGTTGTTGCTTAAATTAAATCTTACTTCCTGTATTATACAATATGGGTACCTGTATTCAGGAGATACATAATTCATCCCTGCATCAATAGCAAGATAGTTTGAATGATTTAACAGTGGATCTGGGATCTGTTGCACTTTCGGGAAAACCCTGAAGCAGGAGATTAGAATCAGAAAAAATGTAAAAAAGAAACGGGAATAAATAGAATGCTTTTTCATAAAACCAGATATTTTACCAGTTAAAAAAAGACGACTTTATAACATGACGAATTTTTAACGGATTGGTTGCTTTCTAATTTCTGATCTATAGTTCAAGAGTATAAACCCAGTATCTTTTTCCGAACTGGGGTTACAGTTCATTCAGTATTTGAAATTCCATGCTTTCATGGATATGCCCGGCATGCATCAACTCGGATGTATGCAGGGCAATTCAACAATATTATCTTTATTTGCACAGACAAATCCTTTTGAGGTAGAAAGGTTGCTTACCCATGTTGCGTCGCTATTGATATTGGATGCCATCATTGTCCAATTTTCTTCTGCTAACTGGCTCGCATACTTTCCATAAGAGAGAATTCCAAGTTTTTTAAACTCATCCTTATTGTTGAGAGTGGTTCCGCGGAAAAGGATGTTATTCGGCATTTATCAAACTAACTAACGTGATTCAAATGACAATAGATAATTCCTTACCTCTTTTCCATTTGTAAATAATTTCTTTCAAATCATTGACTGTAAATGGTTTTGACAGATAGTCGTCCATGCCGGCTTCAAAACATTTGTCGCGTTCCTTCTCCATGGCATTGGCTGTTAAAGCAATAATAACCGGTTGAACCTCGAGAGCCATGCTTCTTATACTTTTTGTTGCATCAAGCCCATCCATCTCCGGCATAATCATATCCATAAGGATCATATCGTATTTTTGACGCTGAATTGACTCTATTGCTTCTAATCCATTTGCGGCTATATCTGCCTCATAACCAAACCGTTCCAGAATTTTTAATGCTATTTTCTGATTAATGATATTGTCCTCTGCAACTAGAATCCGTAATGGGACATCCATGGCCAAATCCATAAAAGTATCCTTGGCATCCATATGACGTGAAATGGAGACGGGACGCCCCTGGTTGATGACACTGGTGATTGCATCGAAAAATGATCTTAATTTTAATGGCTTAAGTAGGACAGAAGCAAAAAGGTTTTTCCCATTATAGATTTGGTTTTCTGTGTTTCCCGCTGAACTCATTAATATGATAGGCATCTCATTTTTTGCAATTTCCCTAATAGCTATTGCAGTTTGGACACCATCCATTTCAGGCATCATCATATCGGTTATAGCAAGGTCATAAGTATTTGAACGGCAGAGTTCAATACCTTCAGCACCACTATCGCAACATTTTGGCACCATACCAAGCTCCTCACAATATCTGTTTAAAAGAAAAAGATTTGTACTGTTATCATCAATAATGAGTACCGATTTTCCCTGGAGGCTATCAATTGCTATGTAAGATTCCGGCGTGTAGTCTAAGGCAACTTTTGCAGGCAGGTTGAAATAAAATTCGGATCCGGTACCCTCTTTGCTTTCTACTCCAATTGCCCCACCCATCATTGAAATCAATTTAGCAGAAATAGCGAGTCCCAGGCCTGTGCCTCCATACTTCCGTGTCGTAGACACATCTGCCTGGGAAAACGCCTTAAAAAGACGTTCAAGTTTGTCTTCAGGAATTCCAATACCAGTATCTTTTATCTTAATATTCAGATCGTACCAGCCGGCATCAGATTTTTTTGCAGTAACGCTAATAAATATCTCGCCTTCATTTGTAAACTTTATTCCATTACTTGCCAGGTTTACAAGAATTTGACGTATTCGTGTCATATCACCTGTAAAATATTCCGGGATACCATTTTCTATAGAATATAGAAGGTCAAGATGTTTTTTGTTGGCCTCAGAAGATAAAAGATCAAACGTTTCTTCAATAACCTGTCGAATTGAAAAAGGTTGTTCTTCAAGTTCAAGTTTTCCGGCTTGTATTTTTGAAAAATCCAGGATGTCGTTAATAATGGTCAGAAGGGAATCACCACTTGTTCGTATCACATCTACAAAAGCCTTTTGGTCAGAGTTTAAAGCAGTTGTATTCAAAAGGCTTGTCATACCGATAACCCCATTCATTGGCGTTCGTATTTCATGGCTCATATTAGCAAGAAATTGCTCCTGTGCCAATTTTGCTTTTTCAGCAATTACCTTAGATTCTACAAGGCTTTTTTTAGCGTCAAGCCAGTTTGCTTCAACTTTATTTAGTGATCTTGCGTAAAACCAGATCCCAACAGAATATGCCAGAATGAAAATAATAATAACCAGGGAAACGCTAAGATCTTCAGATAGATACCCATGAATTGCTGCCTCAAAGCGAAGCCAGCCCAATACAATTGGAAGCAATATTGCCACCGGTAAAATACGCCTGCTCAAGGAGCCACCAAGTCTTCGTATTGTAATAACCTGCATGAAGCCTTCATTAGCGCGTACCATAAAAATACCGATACAGAGCAATAAAAAGCAGAATGCGGTATGAATAGCCATAGGGAAAAATTCACGAACGACATAAAGACTGTTTATGCTATAAATATATCCCAATATGGCAAGTATGGAAATGAGAAAACTGATGAGACTAAGCAATTGTCCGATAACGGCCCCGAGAGCGGATTTCCTTGAAAGAAATATAAGAGATAATCCACAAAGCAAAAAATTAAAAGCAGTATTAGGGGCCATTCGATTTCCTTCAAGGCTATTTTTAAAAAGAATGGTATCGATATGACTGTCCCATCCGTTAAAAAAAATACTCAGTTTAAGTAAAGCAACTGTACAAATAATAAATGCAATGGACACTACCAGCAAACGACCAGGTGTTTTGCTCTTAATATTCAGCAAAGCGATACCTGCAAGAATAAAAAGCAATGCAGTGACAGGACTCATTTGAACAAGCTGTGGCAATATTCGCTTGAGTATCATGATATTGAATACCCAACCAATGGTTGCAAGAATTCCAATAATAATAATGGCAAATGCGAAATACTGCCACCTGAGCCACTGACCCTGTTTTTTACCTACTATCATTTACACACAAATATAGCCGCTGATTTTAAATAGCGATGACTAAATTAAAGAATTGAACCCCAATATTCAATTTAACAATCAGGAGGTTACATTGTTTAAAAAAATCTCAATGGCACCTGCTGGTAACCAAGTTAGCCCAACTTCTTTTCTCAACCATGTAATCTGTCTCTTGGCGTAGTTTCTTGTGTGCTGTTTGAAAAGACTTATCGCTGAATCAAGACCTATCTTACCGTCCAAGTATTCAAAGAATTCTGAATAACCTACTGTATGCAATGGTTTTAGATGACGAAATGGCAATAATTGTTTCACTTCTCCCAATAATCCTGACGCAATCATTTCGTCACAGCGTATGTCTATATTGGTGTATAAAGCAGACCTGGGAATATCTATTCCAATTTTAATCACAGAATAGCCTTTATCTTCCTGCTTGTTTTTATTCAAATATGAAGAGTATGGCTTCCCATCCGAATAACAAACTTCCAATGCCCTGATAACTCTCCTGGAATTCTCAACATCAACTATTTTAAAATATTCAGGATCTGCATCTTGAAGTGCTTCCTGAAGCCCGCTTAAACCGAGCTTTTTTTCTATTTCGCTTATTCGTCCTTTAGCTTCCTTAGTAATTTCCGGGAACTCATCTATCCCATTCAACAGCGCTTTGAAATATAAGGTAGAACCTCCTACGACAATGACTGTATCGTGAGTTTTAAATAACTCATCAATAACAGCATTTGCTCGCCTGGCAAAATGACCGGCCGTATATTCGTCATGAATGGAAAGATTATCTATAAAATGATGCTTTACTTCAGCAAGCTGTTCTTTTGAAGGCTTTGCCGTTCCAATATCCATTTCACGATAAAACTGTCTTGAATCTACTGAAATGATTTCTGTATCAAATTCTTTTGCCAAACTAATAGCAAGGCTGGTTTTGCCAGAGGCTGTAGGCCCCATTATGGCAATAAGACGTTTGGGACTGGATTTTGAAGTATCAGGCATTAAAAGTTTTCTCTATGAGAAATCTTAAAAAAAATCTTCATCGTCATGGTCGTGTTCATGACCTGTATCTTCAAGACCATCAATGTCATCTGTTTCCCAGAGCTCATCGTTATCTTCATTATCCTCATGATGGAAGAAATCCATATTTTTTATTTCGAGGTCATGTAGAAGGGCGCTATCTTCATCCGTCATCTCTTCAGGATATTTCTCAAAGGTTTCGTATTGTTTTGGTGCTTCGCCAATACTTTCAACAATTTTCGGAAAGTTTTTAGCTGGTTCGTCTGATTCGTAAACCTTGGTTACTTCCATGAAAAAGCGCCACATGAGCACAAAATCATATTCAAATACCAATTTCTGGCCTACCTCATGTTCATAATCTTTGATCTTGATATCCTTCATAATAGGTATCATTTCAGCCTCATCAGTACCCATGTTTATGAGCGTAAGTTCCACTTTCTTTTCCCAGTTATTATTGCATATAAAAAATGATGAAAGCTGGGTGGTATCAAAACCAACAGCATCAAGTACAGCAAAATGCAGGTCCTGGAAATTGGCCCCTGCGGGAATATCTAATACCCGGAGCATTTCCGGTGCTTCTTCGTTGGTAATATTGAACCTGAGTATTTTCATAAATCTATTATAAAGGTAGGCAAAATAATTGCAATATTATTAACCAGATGTTAAGGATTTTTTTTCAGATGCAGTCCTAATTCTTCGCCAAGTTTTATCATAAGCGCATATGCTTCATCGTAATCATTATGAATATCACCGTTTAATATAGCTTCTTTCAGTGCATCTTTTATGATACCGATATTTCTCGAAGGGCCTATGCCAAAGGCATCCATAATCATTTCTCCGGTGACTGGTGGTTTCCAGTTACGCAACCTATCCTTTTCTTCAACCTCGCATATCTTTTCCCATACTTCATCAAAACGATTGATATAACGTTTTACTTTATCAGGGTTTTTAGAAGTAACATCAGCTTTGCATAACAACAACAATTCTTCAATATCATCCTCGGCTTCTACAATAATCCTTCGAATGGCAGAATCGCTGACTTCATGTGTCAAAGCAATAGGACGAAGATGTAAAAGCACCAGTTTCTGAACATATTTCATATGCTCATTTAAAGGCAATTTCAGTTTCTTGAAAATATATGGAACCATCCGGGCTCCAATAACCTCATGACCATGAAATGTAAAACCCTCTTTAATATCGAAACGTTGTGATGCGGGCTTGCCTATATCATGCAGGATGGCAGCCCAGCGCAGCCAGAGGTTGTCGCTCATTTTAGCTACGTTATCCAGTACCTGCAGGGTGTGGTAAAAATTATCCTTATGAGATTTATTATCTACAGTGCTAACACCTTTAAGGGTAACCAGCTCGGGCAGTATAATATCCAATAAACCGCATTCTTCCAATAAGATAAATCCAATTGAGGGAACCGGTGACAAAATAATTTTATTCAGTTCATCTGTAATTCGTTCCTGGGAAACAATGGATAACCTGTCGCAATTGTGTTTGATGGCTTCATAAGTATCATAAGCAAGCCTGTAATTGAGCTGACTTGCGAATCTGATACCTCGCATCATGCGCAACGGATCATCGGAGAAGGTAATGTCAGGGTTGAGTGGGGTGCGCAGTACTTTGTCATCAAGGTCTTTTTTACCATTGAAAAGATCAATGATTTCGCCCTTGTTTTCCTGGTTCAGACTCACTGCCAGTGTGTTGATCGTAAAATCGCGCCTCGCCAGGTCGTCTTCGAGGGTTCCGGCTACCACTTCAGGTTTTCTGCTGTTTTCCGCGTACGATTCTTTTCGGGCACCAACAAATTCAATATCAAGATCATGCAGGCTTAATTGTGCCGTACCAAAAGTTTTAAAAATACTTAGCCTTGATTCGGAATGGCATTCGCGGGCGACTTCTGAGGCAAAAGCAACGCCGTCACCAATCACAAGGATATCAATATCTTTTACCGGACGTCCAAGGAAATGATCCCGCACGGCACCTCCAACAATATAAGCAGGTATATTGAGCCGGTGCGATACCGATTCAACGGATTTTAATACAGGGTAATTGAAAAATGTATCCAAAATAAAAGAAAAATAACGTAATCAGCTTATTTTTATCTCCTTGTGCGAGCCTGTTGCTGTTTTTGTAAATCTTCAAGTCGTTGCTGCAACCGCGATTTTTTGGTGGCTGTTGGCTTTTTCTTGTTTTCTTCTATCTGTGCTATAAGTTTTTTCTCATCTATCGCTTTTTTGAAAATATACTGTTGAACGAAAGTGAGAATATTAAAGTAGAAATAATAAAGACTCAATCCGGCTGCATACCTGTTGAATACACCAAGCAAAAATATCGGCATGATATAACTCAGCCATTTGAACTCACTTTGCTGTGGTGAAAGCTGGTTATTGATATGCGTATAAATAATGGTAGATATCGTCATGAGGATACAGAACAAGCTGACATGGTTTCCGTATGCCGGAATTGAGAATGGCAGCGTATAGATTGAATCATAGGTTGATAAATCATGTGCCCATAAAAATCCCTGTTGTCGCAGTTCTATGGAAGAAGGGAAAAACCGGTACATGGAAATCAGGATCGGGAATTGCAATAACAGTGGGAGACAGCCGCCAAACGGACTCACACCTGCTTTTCTATACAGTTTCATCTGCTCTCCCTGGAGTTTGGTAGGTTCTTTCCCGAACTTTGCTTTCAACTCGTCTAACTCAGGTTTTAATACCCGCATTTTGGCTGAAGAAAGATAGGATTTATAGGTAAAAGGCAAAGTGATTATCTTTATTAAAACTGCTATAAGCAGGATGATAATACCATAATTGCTTATGAATCCACTCAGGAAGTCAAAAGCCGGAATAACCAGGAACCTGTTCACCCAGGCAATCAGGAAAAATGACCATCCCAGTGGTATTTGCCTTTCGAGGTCGAGGTGCATGCCACGCATCAGGTGATAATCAAGCGGACCGAAATAATATTGCATATTATAGGTTTCGCTTTGGCTGTGGCCATAAGGCAAAGTAAGTTCTGCCTTTAATTTTTTGTTATAAGTATTGCCGGTGGTTAGTTCTGTAGACAATTCAGCATCCTCAAATGGTTTTTCAGTGCTTATAAGTGTCTGACAAAAAAACTGTTGCTTAAAAGAAACCCAATCCGTTGGTTTCTTAAATGTTTCCTGATCGTCTTTGGTTTCAGAGAGGTAACTTGGCGTTTCACCCACATTCCGGTAATGGATAGTGGTATTTATTTTAGATATGGTTGAATCATGTTCATTACTTAGAATAGCACCGCGCCAGTTCAGAAAGAAATAGTTGATATTATTAGGGATAACATCTTTCATGCCATCCAGAACGAGTTTGTATCCAACCTGGTAGTCAGAATCATTTTTGAGGAAATAGGTCTGCTCAATCTGTCCTCCGTTTGGCAATTTTACAGCCATAGTAATGGAACCGGCCGTTTGCGCAATAGGGGTAAAATACAATCCTTCGGTGCTGATGGTTTGACTACCGATAGGGAGCTGATATCCCGAATGAGAGGATGAATCTAGAAGGATTAGCGGTTTCTGAGCAGCTGTTTTATAATTTTTCAGTTCAGCATAATCTATCATGCCGCCTTTAGATGCTATTCTGATACGGAGTTTAGCATTTTCGAGTGTATATTCTTTATTCTGTCCCGTAGTGATGGATTCCCAACCTGTAGGCACATTTGATTTCGGTTTAGCAGAAGTTGTATCGCCTGCAGCTATTTTTTTTGCGGTATCTGCTATGCTACCTTTTTTTGCGGAAACCGGTTGTGTAGAATCCACATGATTTACAATAATCGGTTTGGCAGACTTTTTAGGTCCGAAGAAATAGAATGATGCGAGGAGTATAATGGCAATGAGCGATATACCCGTAACTGTATTTTTGTCCATCAATAATAAAAATGAGCCGCAAAATTAGGGTAAAATTGGCTTAGTTGGTTAGCTTTATATGAACTAATAAAGCAGGTACGAAGCAATAATCCTCTATTTTTGCCTTTTCTATGAAGACGGAATCGGGAACAGATATTTTAAAAGCGGCAGAACTCCTTAGTAGGGACGCTGTTGTAGCCATACCCACCGAAACGGTATATGGACTGGCTGCCAATGCACTTTCAGAAACAGCAGTTGTTAAAATATTTGAAGCAAAAGACCGTCCTTTTTTCGATCCATTAATTGTGCACATCAAAAAAAGCGATGATCCTGCAAGGTATGTCTCATTGATTCCTGATATCGCAAAAAAACTGATGAATCGGTTCTGGCCGGGGCCATTAACGATCGTTTTACCTAAAACAGATATCATTCCATCGATAGTTACTGCCGGGCAGGATACCGTAGGTTTGAGGATGCCATCGCACCCCCTGGTTCAACAACTGCTGGAACTGGTGGCTTTTCCTCTTGCTGCTCCCAGCGCCAATCCTTTTGGATACATCAGCCCTACAACGGCAAAGCATGTGTTTGACCAGTTGGATGGTAGGATTCCGTATATTCTGGATGGAGGTCCGAGTACAGTTGGCCTTGAATCTACAATTATTGGTTTTGAGGGTGATGAACCCATTGTTTATCGTTTGGGTGGAACACCCATTGAAGACATTGAAACCATAACAGGGAAGATAAAAATGCAGATCAATCTGTCTTCAAATCCCATAGCTCCCGGACAGCTCAAAAGCCATTATGCTCCCGCAAAGCTTGTATTCATTGGAGATATAGAATTGTTAATGAATCAGCATCCGGGTAAGAAGCTGGGCATCATTTCTTTTGAGAAAGAATGGAATGCAAGTAATATTATTCTGAATTGGGTCCTAAGCAAATCTGGAAACACGGAAGAAGCAGCCGTCAATTTATTCAGGGCTATGCGGGAAGCTGATAATTCTGCTGTTGAGATAATCTTCGCAGAAGTATTCCCGGAAGTGGGATTGGGGCGGGCAATTAATGACAGGTTGAGCAGAGCCGCCGTCAGATAAAATAGAGGCTTATCTAGGTCAGGGACAAACTTTTTCCAAGGTCTGATAGACAAATCCAAGCTTCGGGTCTATCTGGTCTCCAAACCTGCAAAGCGAACAATTTTTGGTGAGGCAACCACCATGATATTGATAAGCGGATAACGTTACCCCATAAGAAAAGCTGGCACCTGTTCCATCTTTAAAACTGAATAAAGCAGTATAGTAATCTTCAACAATGGCTCCTGATTTGTTTTTGCCATCCCAACCTGATTTTGGGTTTGAAGTCGAAAAGAGCACGGTTCCGCTAACATCTTTTATGGTCATGTTGAAACTACTTACATTTTGTGCCTCGCATTTAAAGGTATCATTGATTCCATCTCCGTTCGGTGTGAAAGCGTTTGGGACATAAATTACAGTTCCTCCGCCAACTCCTGAAAGCGAGCCCGTTGTCGTGCTGTTGCAATTACCTAATATTGTTGGTGTTCCTGTCGTTGGCGCACTTGATTTGCTGCAGGAAAAAAAAACGATTGATATCAGCATTAATATTGAAAAAAAAATCGACAAATGAACCTGTTTTTTACTGTGATGATGCATATTTGTTTTTTTAAGATGTTTAAATAATGAATATAAAACCTGGTTAGTTTGCCTTCACAAATTTATTCCTTACCTCTGAGCCATTGTAAGTTATTTCATAAAAATACATTCCAGAAGATAATTGATCTATAGGCATTGTGATTGTTGAACTAGCCGGATTGAATACCTTATCAATAATGACAATGCCTTCAGTATTATATATTTTAACTTCAAATCCTGAAACCGGAATATCGCTAAACCTGATATTCAGCTGATTTTTAGCCGGATCAGGGAAGGCCGTAACGTCAAATGTTGGTTTAGGAATATTTACAATTCCTGCAGGATGCGGCTGGGATTTTAGTTGAAGATCATCCAGATACAAAGTACTCGGCAATGAATCAAAAGGATTTTGGGTTGAGCCTAAAGAAATAAGCAAGCTATCTGGGGTGCTGGCGAGATCAAAAGGAAGTTCAAAATATTTCCATGAGGTTGAAGAATGAAATAAATAAGAAGCTCCACCGATTCCAACACTTTTTTTAGTAAAGTATAGGGCGATAAAACCACTATCCGGTTTGGTAGTAATATATTTGAAATAGCCTGTTAATGTGTCCTTTTGTAGTGCGTATGGAGCGCCACCTGTGGCCCTTTGAGCACGGAGGTTAAATGTTCCGTCAGTGAGGTTGATGCTGTGCTCGAAAGAATTATCAGTAAGCATCATTGAATATTTCCCTGATACATGATCTGTTGATCTGTTTATTTCATTGAGCTCACCTTCAGGTGGATCAGTCTGCCAATGATGTGGGCTATGCACCAATTGTGTAATCCATGATTCAAATCCTCCATCAGGGATCGGATTGGTGGTAATACCTCTTCCTGTGGCGGTAAGTTCATCCAGTTCAAGCCAGCTTCCCGGTTGAATTCCGATATTGTTTAGCTCATTACTGGAAACAGCAATAATGCCCATTTGATCAGATTTTGTTAAAAGGGAATCTTTTAGCTTAAAATTAAAATATTGAAATGTGGCAGTATCAGTCCCTGTAAATGGATAATAATCATAAGCCATGAGATTGTTGCCCGAAGTAAATTCCACAACAAGAAATGCAGTATCACCTTTAGCTATATGGCACCTGAAATAACCAGTAATCCCATCAATTACCTGTGTCACAGGGGTAATAAAACTATATATTGAGCCTGCCATTGTATCCGTGCCGGATATAATAGTCTCCAACCTGACTGCATATCCCGACTTCCCCGGTACTTTGAACGCGGTAGATATACCATGTGCCGCAAAATCTTCTGCATTTGTGGTTTGCCACGGATAATTAAGATCAGTATATGAAAGAGAATCCCATTCTTCAAAATCTCCATTTGGTATGGATGATATAGTTTGAGCTTTGTTAGTTCCTGATAATAATATGATTGCAAGGAAAAGAAGTAATAGATGCTTCATCAAATTCATTTTAGGGAAAACGAATTTAATTATTTTTTGAAATTATCTGAGAATAAAATTTTTATGATATCAATTATTTTTCACAAACTTATCCCGCAACAATGAACCGTTTGCCGATATCTCATAAAAATACAATCCTGCACTTAATTGTGAAACCGGCAAGCTAACTGTAGAACTGCCTGATTGATAATTGTTATCCATCATTAATTTACCTTCTGCACTGTAAACTCTTATCCCAAATTCAGAAGGGATGGTTCCGGAGAAGTGGAAATTTAACTGATTCTGAGCCGGATTTGGATAAGCAATAATTCCGATATCTGATTTTAAACTACTCATTATTCCGGCATTGTGAGGTTGCGATTTGAGTTGCAGGTCATCAAGGTATAAGGTGCTATATTTTTTATTGCCCCAACTTGATGATAATAAATCTATTCTAATGGAATCAAAACCTGAAAAAGGCATTTCAAAATATTTCCAGGATGCAGAAGAATCCAAGAAAATACTCCAGACCGGGTGAGAACTTAATCCATTATTTACGGATCTAATTCTAATTTCCGCGCTATCAGATACTGGAGTAATATATTTATAATATCCTGTTAAAGTATCATGAAAACCTTTTGTATCAAATGGTAAACCACCAAATATTCCATTCTGACCATATTTGCCAGTAGTCAAAGCTAAATTCGTTAATTTTAAAGAATAATTGCCGGAGATATGATCAGACGATCTGGTTGCAAAATTATTTTTATTATAATAAACAGGGTAGGGAAAGACTTGCCATCCTACAGGAATTTCAACCTGCCGTAAAAACCAGGAATCAAAACCGCCATTTTGAATTGATATGCTGCTTCCATTGATACTT
>JABDBQ010000005.1 GCA_013288555.1 Bacteroidota bacterium
TTTTCAGGATTTGCTATAAGATTGTCTATAGATATTTTCAGAACATCCGGAATACTCCGTTTTGTTTTTCAAATACTTACATGGGTTTTCATGACAATTCTAAATAATATTATGCAGACTGCAAAAAAAGTTTTTTTGTATGTGTTTGTTTTTCCTTTTTGCGACCCTGATAACAAACAGCATTATTTAATTTAGCTCCCCATCAGAATCTTTCGCAGAGGATTCTTACGACTACTCATACATAAACCTAAGAGCCCCTGAAGCATCATGCGTTCTGATACATTATGCAAGTGGCGACTCTGAGGGAAAGATAATACAGCATTCTATCAAAGATCTGGCACAAGCTCACGCAATTGAGAAAACCTTAGTATCATTTTTGCGTCTTCCGCTTTTACATTCCATACAGGTTTTGAATGGGAGAATTTATAAATCTGCCCACCGGCCAGGCTTTTTATAAATAAGGAACGGCTGCCTGTATATTCAAATTTGAAATAAGCAGGTGCTGAGCTTATTAATGATTGAGTTTTCGCCACAAAGCTATCTGGATCCTTATGACTGAACGATGGACGGCTGTTGCTTAACGCTTGTCTTTTATTACCACAGTTACACATATTTATAATTTAATTTAATTGGGTTCTATTTGAAATTTTTTCCAACAAAATAGCGCCTCCTGAGAGTGCGAGCCACAATAAGATCTTTTGATCCCATCCGGTTGCGAAGTAGAAGCCGGGTAGCAACGCCACCCATAAGGAAAGACAATAGAAGCAGTCCATAAGCTGGCCGAAAAAACCATTCCCGGCCAACTTCCTTATTTTAAATATAAGATCAAATGGACCATCTTCCGCCTGTATCAGATGGGTGACGCGCCAAACGGCAAGTAGCATTAGAATGAATTGCAAAACCGACATATTTATGGTAATCTTTCAACGGCAACTGAGCCGCTTGCCTGGTAAGTGCCTGTTATGCCAGTGTTATACCCATTGGTTTCTCTTTTGTTAGCTGTAAGATATACTGACAAAACGGTATAACTTTCAGTAGCTGTCAGCCATTTGCCATTAGGCATTGATGGAGGTATAAAAGAGATCTGATGCGGATTGTAATCACCAAAGCGGTTCATTTCACCTGTCCCGTGATATCCCGGGCATCCGTTACCATCAGAATTAAAGGGATTAGAGCCTGATAATATTGCCGGATTGGCTGATGCAGGACTTACAGGGTAATTGACAATCGGTGTAAAGCCGGGTGTATTGCATTTGGAAAATGACAGATTGTATGAATCCATAAAACCCCATTTATCATTTGCCTGGAAGGTAACATTTAGAGGTGCATTGAGGTAGGCTTCGCTCATCCGGTAAAGATTGCACTCTGCTTCAACGATATTGACCCCGTCAGCTACAAACGAAACGTCATTTAATGAAAAACCAAGAGGGTTATTATCAATATACAATGCAATCATATCACTGAATCCCGGAATAAAATTGAGAGAGGCATCATAGCATTCCACAATAAAGTAAACCGTTCCGGGCGCGCTACCCTGGTAAATATTTGTGTGAAGCTGCATATACCTGTCAATCTGGGAGAACTCCCATCCCAGGCTGCTGTTTGTCAACACAAGCTGGATATTCTGATAAAGTGGTACATTAGGAATTGATCCGCCATTATTTATTGTATGTGTAAATGGCCCTACCAGGTCTCCATTATAATTTGGCAGGCCCTCGTTCTGGTATTTGGGATGCAGGTATGTCTCATTCACATATTGCCAGCTGTTGCCATCCTTGCTATAGCGTATGGAATAGTAGGCCACATTTGGATTGTTCATGCAGCCGCGTACATCTATCATTCCCGCCCAGCATGCACAATCAACAGAAAAACCTGCCAGGGAACTATGCACTGTTATCCTGCCGTCTGGCCTCAGATGATTGTTATCTCCATTTCTGTCAAGAGCAGATACGCCTGATATCATCGTTGAAATATCAGTGCTGGTATTTTGGTTTCCACCAATAAATACATCTCCGAGTGAACCGATAAGGTTTCCATCTGTACAAATGATTCCTTTTGCTGGAATTTGCGAATCAGGAATGCAAAGGTTGAGATGAAAAAGATTAGGAATGTTATAATATGGTGCGCTTTCATACAAGACCTGGGTGGAGGGGTTGGTATTATTCACACTTGCAATGATATCCGGGCGCCATTGTACATGATAATCTTCCCCGGCAGCGGTATTGTCAAAGGCTTCTACCAAAAGGTCAACAACACTTTGGGTAAATCTTAAAATATAATTGCCTTTCTGATCGGTTACTATAGCTCCGAGTGGAAATTTCGGACCCGTACCGGTATATGGTCCTCCTGCCAGTTCTGATGGTGAACGATCATAATCAGAAAACCTGACTGCTAAAAAAGGAGCAGGGGAGGAAGCGACTTCCCAGCAAGGTAACTGATTCAAAGCTTTTGCGATAGATATATTGTCATATTGATATAGCATTCTTGATCCGGCTGGGTTTGTTACAATGTTTTTTTCAAACCTGAGTTCAGTCATGCTATTGTTGGAAACAGGAGTACTGCCATCTTTTGCGAATTTCTTTTTAGCATCGTTTGATGCTGGAATTTCAGAAACAAGTTTGCTGTACAGCGTTCCCATCCTTGCTACCTGTGCCGAAGAATCCTGCAGGTTTATCATGATCGGGGTAAATGGTCCCGGATCAGGCGGATTTGGATTTACGAGCCCAATGCGTTCCGGGTATAAAAGCTGTACGACTTGTTTAATGGCAGGGTTAAGCAGCGCCTGGTTAAGTGCAGCCTGGGTTTCTATAACAAGCCAGCCGTTGTAGCAAGGATTAAAGCAAGCATCATTATATGTTGATACTGTGCCATAAACCAAAAACTCATCCGGATAGCCCACTGGAGAACCGGCAGCTGTAACCGGCATGGAACATCTCAAGATCAGGTCATCCAGGACCGGGTCATTGGTGCTGGTACCTCTATCATTTGACTTGATATCGAAATGATATTTGTTTCCGGTTTTAACAGGGAAAGAAATTTCAGTATCAGAACTTTGAAATCCGGCTCCCTGGTTTGCCTGAATGTCAATAGTCCATAATGTATCAGGCGCTACATTTACGAAAACATCCGGACTGGCACTGAGTGCCGGATGCACACCATCATAATTTGTGCCATTTGCGTTTCCATTTGTCCCGCTGACAATATATTGCCTGCTGGTGTTGTCTTCAGTTGATTGTACGTGGATTGTCCACGGACCTTGCATTGAAATGTACATATTTTTTGTATTTATTTTTTTTGCCTACTCTATGCGCTTTTCGGCTACCGCGTTTTTTTATTTTTATTTTGCATCAGGGCCTGTAAACTTTATCGGAGCCAAAATTATATCGACTATTTACCTGCGAAAAGGACAGGTTTACAGGCGATGTGTTTGGGTTCATAACCGGCGGGAACATGGTTGCAGAAGGATTTACTCAGGTGTGATAGAATAATTGAAAGAAGCCTGATTCAAATAGCGGACGGGTATTTCACATGCGCCAAATCCGGATTTTTTTGCTAATCCATTATTAATTTATAAGCGGGAGTTTTGAGATGTAAGTGGGAGGATGTGAATACCGGCGGGCGAAAAAGAGATTCTATACCTCTGAAAAAAAGGATAAAACTCAATAATATAACCTCATAACATTTTATTTTACCAAAATTATTAATAGGTTTGGCATGTCAAAAGATCTTTTCTAAAGCTTTTTAAACACCATTTTTATTCAAAAATTTCAAAAAAAAACGTCATGAAAAAATTCTTAATTTATTTTCTCTTGCTTTTAGTCATCTGCCTATCCATAATGTTATATACATACTGGAGAAAATGCGCCGAATGCGATAAAAACAATTGCAATCAGAAAAGGCCGGCCGATAGCGGAAAAGTGAGGGATATTCCTATAAAAGGCAAAAATGTGCTTTTTTCAATCACTCATAAAAACACACTGCTTCTTTATGTAAAAGATTCATCAGCCTCATCGCATTATAAAATCATTGATTCTCTTTCCCTGCTATCTGGCGTAGGTATATCTGTTGATCAAAAGAAAACATCGTTGCATATCACAGACCCTTATATTCCTGCAGGTTATTGTATTATGGGGATAGATGAATCGTTATTCAACCCGTCAGATCCAGGGCTTATTGCTATAGAAAACCGCAGCCAGGCAATGGTAAATCAATCAAATGCTGCGGCTTATCTTTTGAATGATGCAACAGATCCAAACAATCCCCTCAACCCGAAGTTAGGATGTTTTGGAATTCCAATTCCTGGTGGCCTGGGAACCCCTACTTTGAGGGTAAGGGGGGTAGCAACCGGGATGGGCGTTTCCAGTAGTGTTGAGCCAATGTGTACTTATTTCGATTTTTCTTTAAGCAACACAGTTTATCTGCAGGTTGATCCTTCGTATCCGAACCTGCTTTTGATCGGATATCCTGCTCCCGGACGAACCAATCTTATTATTTCTCAGGGGCCTGTAATTCAATAAAGAATGATGACAAGGCTCTTTTTGGCTCTTAATATTTTATTGACCGGTTCAATACTATTGTCCTGTCAATCAGGGAATCATTCTCCTGAGAGTCGAAAAAACATCACAGCTGGCCCGAGTGAAACTGACACTATTTTTAAAAAAGTCAATTCGCTTATCCTGAATTATCCTGATAGTGCAAGGCCATTTGTAGAAGAAAACCTGGGAAAGGCTTTAAAAAGAAATGACCCGAAAGAACTGGCTGTCGCTTATTTTCTAGATGGGAAACTGCATCGGTATAAATCACAATATCCTGCTGCCATGCAGGAATATGTGAAATCCCTTGAAATATGCAAAAACAATGGCTTTTTGAAACTGGAATGCCAGAATAATATTCAAATTGGGTTTATATATTACCTGGAAGAGAAATTCCCTGATGCTGAAAAAGAGGGCGAGGGTACATTGGAATTGGCTGACAGACTGGGCGATAAAGAGGAAATTGCAGGTGCCCTCAATTTGATAGGGATAAGCACTGCAAAACAAAATAAATATGACTCCGCGATGGTTATACTTAAGAAGGCTTTGCAAATAAGACTGCGGCTTGGACAAAAAGATGAAGCCGGATGGGTATATATCAATATCGGGAACCTCTACAATAGCAGGAATAATTACGACAGTTCTTTATGGTATTTCAATACAGCCCTTAATTTAGCTACTTCATTAAATAATGCTTATCAGCAATCCATTGCTTTAAATAATATCGGTTGGCTCAATCATATCATTGGAAAAGAGAAAGAGGCTATTCAATATGAGGAAAAGGCGGCAAAAATCGCCTTTAAACGAAATGATTATGAACTTCTTGCGGGTATTTATGAAAACCTGGGACTCTTTTATGCCATTACCAATAATTTTATAGCTGCCTATAGCGCAGATACCTCCTATACAAGTTTTAATGACCTGGTATATGGCGTAAATAAAACCAATGCGGTGATAGAAACACAGATCAAGTATGAAACCAAAGAAAAAGAACACCAGAATGATCGCCTGAAACTCCAGATCAATTTATTCGTAGCAGGACTTGCTTTTATATTACTATTAACCATTCTTCTTTTCAACCGCAACCGTATCATCACAAAAGCCAAGAAAAAAGTGGAAACAGTTGTAAACGAGCTTACCATCGCGCAGCAGAAATTGAAAGAATCTGAAAAAGAACTTGAGAATAAGGTCGAAGTAAGAACTTCAGAGCTTGCAAACGCCAATGAACAACTGATTCATGAAATTGAAGAAAAAAACAAGGCTGAAGCTGAGCTTATTGAGTTTAACAAAAAGGTGGCCGAGCTGCAAATGACCTCTTTGCGCCTGCAAATGAATCCACATTTTATTTTCAATTCCCTTAACTCTATCCAGCATTTCATTTACAATAACAATAAGGAAGAAGCGGCCGGTTATCTTGCGAAATTTTCAAGCCTCATCCGCCAGATATTGGAGCATGCCAATGAAAATACCATTGTTCCTGCTGACGACCTGAAAATGTTGCAGTTATACCTTGAGCTCGAGATGCTGCGCTTTGATCATAAATTTGAATATGAACTGGATATTGACCCGGATATTGATATCCATAACATAGAAATACCTTCCATGCTTATACAGCCGTTTGTGGAAAATGCGATCCTGCATGGCCTTGTTCCAAAAGAAAACGGGAAAGGCAAGATCATCATCAGGTTACGTAAAAATAAAAATTCCATAGAATGCATTATCGAGGATAACGGCATTGGCCGGGATAAGTCTGTTGAAGTAAACGCCAAAAGTATCAGGAATAAGAAGTCTTTGGGTATCAAGGTTTCCCGCGAAAGGCTTGCAATGCTTAATACAGATGAAGAAAATGAGGGCTCCGTGGCCATCACAGACCTGAAAGACCTGAAAGGAAACCCGCTCGGTACCCGTGTGGAAATAAGGATACCAATTGACTAAAATGAATCTATTAAATGTGATGATATTATGATTAATACAATCATTGTAGAAGACGAAACCCGAAGCAGGCTTCTCCTGAAAGATATGCTTAAGGATAATTTCCCGGAAATTTGTGTACTCGCTGAAGCTGAAGACGTTAATACCGCAAAACAAGCTATTGAAACAGTAAGACCGCAACTTGTATTTATGGACATTGAACTGAAAAACGGCAACAGTATTGATATGCTGAACCAGATTGGGAATATAGACTTTGAGATCATATTTACTACTGCATTTGACAGCTATGCACTTAAAGCTTTTAAATTCTGTGCGATAGACTACCTGTTGAAGCCCATAGGACTGGAAGAATTTAAAGATGCCGTGAAAAGGGCACAAAAAAGAATCGAAAAAAATGCAGTAGTAGGTTACCTGGATGTCATGATGCAAAACATGAAAAACACAAATTTTGCGGAGCATCAGATTGCGTTACCTACTACGGAAGGCCTCATGTTTGTAAAGGTAAATGATATTTTGTATTGTGAAGGAGATGGCGCCTATACGCATGTGATTTTGAGAAATCAAAAAAAAATAATGACTTCACGATACCTGAAAGAATTTGAGACAATGCTTGCAGAATATCATTTTTGCCGGATACACCATTCCCATCTCATCAACCTGAATGAGATACAAAAATATGTAAGAGGAGAAGGCGGTTATGTTATTATGAATGATGGCGTTATGCTTGATGTCGCCAAAAGGAAAAAAGAATTTTTTCTAAATTCTTTTAGCAGGATATAAAATTAAGATCCTCCTTTATTTACTTTCCATCAAAGTCTTTCCAAAAGGTTCTTTGCGTTATTGAAACAGGAATGATTTAAGGTCTATTTTTCCCCTCAGGGTCTCCCGCGGTACCAAACCATATTCCAATCGGTACACATTAAGGGGACCCTGAGGTCTACTCGTAAGCAAACCTGTTTTGGCGGGACTCTCGGCATAGCTAATTTAACAGATCGCTCTTCCGGAGCGAAAAATCGTATGGTTCAATATTAATCTACAAACAGTTGGCTCCGCTGGAGCCATTTTTCGCGCATTCAAAAAAAGTAAAACATTTTCAAAAATATTTTCACTTGTAACGTATTGAAATAATACAAGTTAAAAAATATTTTTTTAAGACACCCACCCACTTTTGCTGTTCACTATATATGTATATAAAAGCAGGCATAAGGGATAAGGCGTAAGGGAATTCAAGAAATGATCAATCCCGAATAAGTCGGGACAAGTTAATCAATAAGAAAAGACAAAATGAAAAGAACCTGTCTTCGCAAAGGCTTCGTCGGGCGAAGAAAGATAAACCTGCCACCGAATTCTCGGTACAAGCTTTTTTGGGCATTTCAGTCTGTATTTTCCCTGTTATCGCCTCCCGAAGAGGTCGGGACAGGTGTTATTTGTCAATGAGTTACGTGTAAGATATTTAAATTCAATAAGTTAAAAATGATAAAAATAAATTTCCTGTTATATCAGGGAAAACTGGCCAGAATGGTCAAAAAAGGCTGGCGCAAGAGAAAATCATGTGTCAGCCACTTACGCTTTATGCCTAACCACTTATGCCTGATATAACGTTCACTTTAAAACCTGTAAACCAATATGATAGCGTTCTAAAATTTAGAAAGTGTTCACCTTTCGGTACAAATGCACACCCAAACGTGACAGCTAATCCATTCATTTTAAACAGATAAACCAATAATTATAAAGAAAAAATTAAAAATGTATAGTATAGCGAACAGCAAGGATATTGAAAATGAACCAGAAAGAGAGAAGGCAGAAGTGAGATATTTAAACATCACCTCTCTGTTTGATCTGTATTCGCCACAACCCGGTTTACAGATGTACATTTGCGCCAAACTTCAATCAATCCGTTTTTTGAAAATTAATTAAAGGACAACCCTGCAATTTAAATACACATATTCAGGCATTTTAAAAATTGCCGTGCCGATTATCGTAGGCCATCTCGCTGAAAATATCATCAATATTACCGATGCGATATTTGTAGGCAAGCTCGGAGAACAACCTTTGGGAGCAGTGGGCTTCGGGTCTTTATATTATTATACTTTTGTATTGCTGGCTCTTGGTCTTTCAACGGGCGTGCAGATTGTCATAGGTCGCCGTAATGGCGAAAAGCATTATGCAGCTATAGGTCCGATTGTTGATAATGCTATTTATTCTTTTATCGGCATAGGCATAGCTTTGTTCATTCTGCTGCAATTAGTTACACCTTTTCTTATTCATGCCATAATAAGCTCGCAAAATATTTCAAACCTGGCTTTGACTTATGTCAATACACGGAGTTATGGGATATTGTTCGTTTGCGTCATATTCGTTATGAGAGCATTTTATATCGGTATCGGGCAAACCAAAGTCATCATATACATTACCATTGGTTCGGCGCTCATCAATATTTTTTTCAACCAGGCACTCATCTTCGGGCATCTGGGTTTTCAACCGATGGGCATACGTGGATCAGCTACAGCATCTGTCATTGCCGAGGGATGTGCAGCAATAGGCTATTTCGTGTATGCCTTTTACAAATCTGGTAACAGGATTTATGAATTGTTTCGTTTCAGGAAACCTGATTCAGGAATAACATGGCATGTGCTGGGTGTTGGGGCACCGATTATGCTCCAGCGTTGGATATCTATATCTTCGTGGCTCGTATTTTTTATCTTTATTGAAAAAATGGGGGAGCGGGCATTAAGTGTTTCCGCTCTTATGAAAAGTATATACGTGGTAATGATGATTCCGGTCTGGGGGATTAGTTCCGCTACCAACTCCCTGGTGAGTAATGCGATGGGAGCCGGGCGTATTGAGGATATAAAAGGCATCGCCACGAAAAGTATTTTTCTAAGCTTCGCAATTATTTTTATTATTGTTCAGGCCAATATTTTTTTCCCGGTGGCATTTCTTTCTGTTTTTAACAATAACCCTGGTCTGGTTCACGACGCTATAGGGCCTTTAAGGATGATTACGGCGGGACTCCTGATTTTTTCAGTAAGCGGGGTGATATATGACACGGTTACAGGTACAGGATCTACAAGGATATCTTTATATATCGAATTGATTACCCTTGTTATTTATTTTACATATATCGCACTTGTGGGCATATTTTTCCCAGGATCGATAACAATATTCTGGGCGTCAGAGATCGTTTATATGGGAACTATGGGGCTGTTAGGGTTCCTGTATCTGAGGACAGGCAAATGGAAGAAGGTTAGGGTCTAGTTTTTTTCAATACTCGCTATTTGCCGCATCCAGTTTAAGCAGGATGAACATCATGGCTGTAAAACTAAGCATGGAAGAACCTCCGTAACTTACAAAAGGCAATGGAATACCCACGACGGGAAATAATCCCAGGGCCATACCGATATTGATGGCGAAGTGGAAAAAAAGCACCGATGCAACCCCATACCCATAGGCACGGTTGAAGGTAAATTTCTGTCGCTCTGAAATGATGATGATCCTGTAAAGTAGTGTTATGTAAAGTAATACAAGTGCAGCGCTGCCAATAAATCCATATTCTTCACCTACAGTGCAGAAAATGAAATCGGTACTCTGCTTGGGTACAAAACGGTATTTGGTTTGAGTGCCTTTGAGAAATCCTTTGCCTGTTGCTCCACCGGAACCAATGGCAATCAGGGATTGGCGGACATTATACCCGGCGCCCTGCTTGTCTACTTCTTTACCGATAAGAATGTTGATACGTTCCCGTTGATAATCTTTAAAAACATGGTTAAAACCATAGCTTACCCCACCTGTAAGGCAAGATGCAGAGATGACAAATATGGCAAGAAAGGTAAGCATACGTTTGGAGCGCCTGAAGATCAGGAACCCAACAAGTCCGATGCCGGCAATGACTTCAATAACAGGTAAAATTCCCAATAAGAGTACAGACAATGAAATAATGGCAATCAGTACCGGGATGACGATATATAAAATACTTAGCCCTTCGCGGTAAAGAACAAAAACAAAGGCAAAAAATACAATGGCTGAACCGGTGTCATTCTGAAACAAAACAATGAGCAGCGGCAACAGGATAATTGCAAAGGCAATCATGCGGTCTTTTACTTTGCGAACATCAATGCCATGTGTACTTACAAATTTTGCAAGTGCCATTGCTGCACCCAGTTTCGCAACTTCGGCAGCCTGGAGCTGAAAACCACCAAACTGTATCCATCCTTTAGCGGCATGTACTACTTTACCACTTACAAGTGTGTACAGCAGCAAAACAATAGCCACAGCATACACAAAATATGATATGGTATCAAACAACCTGGCGCTGAGCAGTAATATTATAACTGCGACACCCATGGCAATACTGATATTAATAATCTGTTTGCCATTACTCAGGCTGAAATCAATGATCTTTTTCTGATCATCGGAATATTCCGTGGAGTAGATGTTCATCCAGCCAAAGGCCATTAGGATGAAAACAATAGCCACAGCAATAAAATCAACCCTTTCGAGCAGGTAGCTGTTTTTGCGTTGTCCTATTGCGCTATTCATCCACGCCTTTATATTTAATTGATGTTGAGTCGACGGCAGGTTTTTTATGCAGGTAAGTGGCATCAAGAATCCATTTTTCCCAATTTGGCCGGCTGATGGAATCCTTTATATATTTTTCCATCATCAAAGTTGCGACAGGCGCTGCCCATTCGGCACCAAATCCTGCATTTTCAATAATGACTACAACAGCGATCTTTGGCTTATATTTTGGGGCAAATCCGATAAAAATGGCATGATCCTTACCATGCGGGTTTTCTGCCGTTCCGGTTTTGCCACATATTGGCATCCCAGGGACTTTGCTAAGGCTGGCGGTGCCATGTTCTACCACATCTTCCATGGCGTCTACCACGTAATTAAAATAAGTAGAATCAATATTGATGTATTTTTTAGGCCAGTTGAGGGTAATTGTCTTTTCTTTCGTAGAAATGCTGCGGACAAAGTGTGGCGTGATATAATAACCTCTATTGGCCATGATGGCGGCCTGGTTGGCAAGTTGCAAAGGTGTTAAACTTATTTCAGCCTGGCCAATTCCCAGAGAAATGACATTGGAAGATTTCCATCCGCCAACACCATAATAATGGTTATAAAATTTAGCATTAGGAACGAGTCCCCTTGCTTCATTCGGAATATCAATACCCAATTTTGTTCCAAGACCGAAACTACTGAGTCCTTCTTTCCAGTTATCAAGTCCTTCCGCTGCATTTCCAAATCGCCTTTGATCGATAAAGGTTCTGAAAACATTACAGTAATACGTATTGCAAGACATTTTTATAGCTTCACGGGCATTAAAAGTGCCATCGGCATGGCAATGAATGGTATGCGCAGCAGAAAGATGATACCCTCCTGTACAGGTATAAGTTGTTGTTTTGGTTATGACATGCTGCTGTAAGGCCAGCAGTGCCTCAACTGTTTTAAGGGTTGACCCGGGAGGATAACGGGCAGAAATGGCCCGATTGAATAATGGCTTGTCAGGATCAAGGATCAGTTTGCCATAATTATGTGATCTATCTCTTCCCAAAAGTACATTCGGATCATAATCGGGCATGGATACCATAGCAAGAATTTCACCTGTTTGGGGATCGATACAAATGATACTACCTTTTTTACCCCGCATTAGTTTTTCGCCATATTGCTGCAATTTCAGATCGAGGCCTGTATTGAGGCTTGCGCCTGGTTCGGCGGGGATATCGCCCTTGCCATCCATATATCTTCCCTGTTCGCGGTTCAACGCATCTACAAGAATTAACCGTCCTCCTTTTTTACCGCGAAGCACTTTTTCATATGATTTTTCAAGTCCGCTGGCGCCGATATAATCACCCATCTTATAATAATCGCTCGTGTCTATATCATTATCAGTTACTTCACCCAGGTATCCAATGGCATGCGGCGCTACATCCAGTGGATAATAACGCATGGTACGTGCCTGAACAAAAAATCCTCTGAATTCAAAAAGTCTTTCTTCAAACCTGCCATACTGTTCCGGGGTTATTTCCCTGACAATCGGGCTTGGTTTGTATTTTGAGTAATAATCAGCTTTGTCATATGCATCTTCAAAATCTGTTTTGTCCACATCCAGCAATTTGCAGATGGCGTTGGTATCCAGGTCTTTTACTTTGGCCGGAATAACCATGACATCATATATGGTTTCATTGCCGGCAAGTAAAACGCCATTCCGGTCTAAAATAAGACCGCGGGGAGGGAAGATCGTTTCTTTTCTCAAAGAATTGTCAGACGCAAATTGCCGGTAATCCTTATCAATCAATTGGATATACAATAGCCTGACGAGAAAGAAAAATCCCACAAGGATAATAATCCCCTGAACAACCCGGGTCCTGTTTCCGTTTTCGTTCATGTTCTGGCAGCCCTTCTATAAAAGAATATTATTTCAAAAATATAAATCAATATGGACGAAATCAAAGCATTTACAATAGCTCTCATAATGGTTTGTCCGGCACCGGAAAAAGAGAAAACCGTTAAAAAGCCTGAAAACAATTGAAATACAAAAGAAAGGACCAGGATGTAAAAGAAATACCTGATAAATCCGAGATAAACAATATGGGCCAAAGGTACCAGGTTTTCTTCTTCGCTGTTTTTAAACATTTTTATAACAGGAACTTTGAAATATGCCAGTAATAAACAAGCGGAAGCATTGATCCCCGGCGTGCCGTAAATAAAATCAAGTAAAAGGCCGCCCGCAAAGGCCAGTGCCATAAGCCATACGGCTTCCATATCAGGGAAGGCAATAACGAAGACGAAAAATATAAATGGTCTTGAATAGGGGATGAGTTGTGGTGCCTGGTCCAGTACAAATACCTGGATGACAAGGATCATCAGGAAAAGCAGAAAATATTTGACAACAGATATCATTTGCTTACCGGTATTGTTTCTGTTTTTATTTTTTCTTCACGCATCAGGTTGCTCACCACATATACCTTATTGATATTCCGCATATCGGTACTCAATTTGATATAAATCGTGTAGTTGGCATCGTTGTGATTCGCCTCATATTTTGTAACAATACCCACCGAGCTACCGGTAGGGAAAAGATCAGAATATGGACTCGTAACCACATGCATACCTTTTGTTATTTTTACATTCAAAGGGACATCTTTCATTACGACGATGTCAGGGTCAAATCCATTCCAGGTTACAGTCCCGATCTGTTTATTTTCAAGTATCTGTGCACTGACGGTGAAATCTTTATGTAAAATTGACAATACCGAGGCAAAATGCTTTGAAACATTCCGTGTAATGCCAACAATCCCGGAGGTGGTAACAACACCCAGATGGTTGCCGATTCCCATATTTTCTCCGGCTCCCAGGGTCAGGTAATTGTTCATATTTGTCACAGAATTATTTACTACGTTACAAGGGATAAATGTATAACGCTGTTTTACAATTGTATCAGTAATAGTTTTTGGTTTGGCCGTATCAAAATATAAGGCATTCAGCATTTTAGCACGTAGACGTGCATTCTCGGCCATAAGGCTGTCATTTACTTCCTGCAGGTGAAAATAATATTTAAGGTTGCCGATTCCTTTGTAAGCCAGACCGCTGATTTCGTTTGTGGACCTATAAAAAGCCGAACCCTGGTCTTTGTTATAATTCACTACAAGACTGAATCCTATCCCTTCAAGGATAATAAAAACAAAAAACTTATGATGCCTTAATAAAAAAGCAAAAATGTTCCCCATTTCGCGATTGGGATATCCGGTTTATATAATGATCTAAGTGAGAATGTGCTTGTAACGGGCAAGGTTTTTCAAAACGATTCCCGTACCTCTCACAACCGCCTTCAGCGGATCTTCGGCAATATATACAGGAAGTTTTGTTTTCATGGAGATTCTTTTATCCAGCCCGCGAAGCAAGGCCCCTCCACCGGTCAGATATAAGCCGGTCTGGTATATATCTGCAGATAGTTCGGGAGGCGTCAGTTCAAGCGCTTTCAGGATTGCCTCTTCTATTTTGGTTATCGACTTATCCAGAGCGTTTGCAATTTCAGAATAGGTAACCGTGATCTGTTTTGGAATACCCGTCATCAGGTCGCGGCCATTTACACTATAATCGGCTGGAGGATTTTCGAGTTCCGGCAGTGCAGCCCCAACCTCAATTTTAATACGTTCTGCAGACCTTTCACCGATGAGGATATTGTGTTCACGGCGCATATATTCACCGATATCGTTGGTGAACTCATCTCCTGCAATCCGGATACTTTGATCGCAAACAATGCCTGCCAGTGCTATAACTGCGATTTCTGTAGTACCGCCTCCTATATCAATGACCATGTTTCCCATCGGTTCTTCCACATCGATACCGATACCGATTGCTGCAGCCATCGGCTCTGCAATCAGGTAGGTTTCTTTACTTCCGCTACGGTCCGCTGATTCTTTTACGGCACGTTTCTCAACTTCGGTAATACCGGATGGGATACAGATAACCATTCTCAAATGGGGAGAGAACATTCTTTTGCCGTCGTTGATCATCGCTATCATACCGCGCAGCATCAACTCAGCAGCTGTAAAGTCGGCAATAACCCCGTCTTTCAGCGGACGGATGGTTTTGATATCTTCATGGGTTTTCCCATGCATCTGCTGTGCCTGAGAGCCAATAGCCTTCACCTGGCCGGTACGGCGGTTGATGGCGATGATAGATGGTTCGTTAACAACCACCTGGTCTTTATGAATAATGAGGGTATTGGCTGTACCAAGATCAATGGCCAAATCCTGCGAAAAAAAATCAAAAAATCCCATTTTTCTTTTCTGTAATCTAGTGTTTAAAATGCCTGAATCCGGTAATGACCATCGGCAAATTATGGGCATTACAATAATCTATACTTTCCTGGTCCCTTATGGAACCTCCCGGCTGAATCACGGCTTCTATCCCTGCCTCATGTGCTGTTTGTACACAATCCGGGAAAGGGAAAAAAGCATCTGAAGCCATAACGGCTCCTTTTGTTTCAAAGTTATAATGTTTTGCCTTATCAATGGCCTGATTTAACGCATCAATTCTTGAAGTCTGTCCCACCCCGATTCCAATCAGCTGATTTTCCCTGGCCAGAATGATGGTATTCGATTTGGCATGTTTCACAATTTTATTTGCAAAAAGCATGTCTTGAACCTGGTTTATCGTTGGTTTTGAATTAGTTGCGAATTTTAAATCTGCTTCTGTTTCAGTATGTGCATCACGATCCTGGATTAAAAGACCATTTAAAATTGTTTTCTGCAAATGTTGAGGCCTGGTGTAAGGCTTCATTTTTAAAATAATCCTGTTCTTTTTACGGATCAGGATGGAAAGTGCTTCTTCAGAAAAATCAGGAGCTATAAGAACTTCAAAAAATATCTTGTCTATTTCTATTGCAGTCAGGCTGTCTATAGATCTGTTGCATGCCAGTATACCACCATAGGCAGAAACGGGGTCGCCGGCAAGGGCTTTGACCCAGGCATTCAATAAATCAGGGGCTGTTGCCACACCGCATGGATTTGTGTGTTTGATGATGCAAAAAGCAGGATCTTCAAATTCCCGCACCAACTCAAGTGCCGCATCTATATCAACCAGGTTATTGTAAGAAAGCTCTTTACCCTGCACTTTGTCAAAAGCTTCATCAAGATTTCCTTCAAATTCCGCTTGTTGATGCGGGTTTTCACCGTATCTCAAGGGGGTAATATTATTATTTCCGGATAGATAATTGCCGATCAAATCATCGTAACTGCTGCTTATGACAAAACTTTGAGCGGCCATTCTTTTCCTGGTTTCCATATCTGCAAAACCGTCATGGTTAAAAAGAATATCTTCTAAAACCGGATATTGACCCTGGGAAGGAATTACCAATACATGTTCAAAATTTTTGGCCGCTGCTCTAATCAGTGAAATACCACCTATATCAATTTTTTCAATAATATCTTCAGGACTTGCATCTGATTTCAGTGTTTCTTCAAAAGGATATAAATCAACAATTACCAGGTCAAATGTCGGGATTTCATGTTGCTCCATTTCAGCGATATCAGAGTCCAGGTTTGGTCTGCCCAATATCGCTCCAAATACTTTAGGGTGCAGGGTCTTCACTCTGCCACCCAATATACTGGGGTAGCCCGTAAGGTCTTCAATTTTTTCAGCATGGATTCCTTTTTCTTCGAGAAACGAAAATGTTCCTCCTGTAGAATAAAGGATAACACCAGATTGGTGCAATCGTTCCACTATCCGGTCAAGACCGGTTTTATGGTAAACAGAAATAAGCGCTGATTTAATTTTTATCGGGTTTGCTGACACGTTTGGCTAAAATTACCGCAAAAGTAGGAATAATTGGCGAGAAGGATAATTGTGAATTGACATTTGAATTACTGCAGGAAAATTTATTTTTTCTGAATTTCCCCGGCTACCCTGGCCACGATCTCAGGGTACCATTTGTATTCGAGTTCATGAACTTTATGCGCTATTTCATCTGCAGATTCCAAAATGGGATTGATTTTAACAGATTCCTGGAATATAATATCTCCTGTATCGTATTTATTATCAACATAATGTATGGTAATACCTGTTTCAGTTTCACTATTTTTCTTTACGGATTCGTGAACTTTATCACCATACATTCCTTTGCCGCCATATTTGGGTAGCAATGCCGGGTGAATATTGATAATTCTCCTTGGAAATGCCTCAATCAGCTCGGAGGGAACAAGCCATAAAAATCCTGCAAGAACAATGAGGTCAATTTTTCTTTTTAACAACTCCTGAACCAGATTTTCGGGATGTTCCCAGTCAGTTCTGTTAATCAATAAAGATTCCACGCCGAGATTTTCTGCGCGGGTTAAAACAAATGCATCCGGTTTGTTGCAAACGATTAAACTGACCTCTGCCAGCGGATTAGTCCTAAAATAAAGGACGAGGTTTTCGGCATTTGTTCCAGACCCCGATGCAAATACGGCTATATTAATTTTCAATGTTACGATTCTTAAATAACTGCAAAATTAGCTTTTAAGCTGTTCAACACATTAAAGATTTCTTTATTCCCACTAATTGTTTGGTAAATTTGTCTCTTTATAATATTTATATTTTGATTTCAAATAAGGATTTTAAAGCTAATTTCGGGAAAGAAGGCAAACACCGTCTTTTGCTTTCAAATATGTCGTGGCAGGGGATGGAACGAGGAGCCAGGATTCTGGCCGGCGTATTTACTGGAATTTTATTGGCAAGATATCTTGGACCTGGGCCACTTGGTATTTATTCCTATGCATTATCCTTCATCCTATTATTTTCACCAATTATTAGCCTGGGATATGATCCTATGCTACCAAGGGATATACTTTTTGAAAAAGATAAGTGGAGTGAAATATTAGGCACGTCTATTTTTCTTCGATTTGCCGGAAGTTTGGTTGCTATATTATTCATTTGGGGATTCACACTATTTGATACCTCAATGGCAAATGAAACAAGAACAATGATCAGGGTTTTGTCTTTTTCATTTTTGTTTTACCCTTTTAACGTTTTTGATATTTGGTTCAGGGCAAGTTTAAAATCAAAAAATGCCTCAATTTCCAAGATTATAGCATTAGTTATCGTTAATTGTCTTAAAATCTATTTTATATGGCGAAAAGCGCCGTTGATTACATTTGGATGGATATATGTTTGTGAATTTATCGTAAATGGCATACTTCAGTTGGTATTTTACATCCGAACAGAACCATATAAAATTTTTCAGTGGTCAGCTAATAAAAATCGCATCAGATTTATTTTTCGAGAGTCATGGCCTTTGTTGGTTTCTTCATTTTCTTTCATGATATACAACAGGATAGATCAGATCATGATTGGAAATATGCTTGATTCAAAAGAAGTAGGAATATTTGCAGCTGCTGATAAAATCTCAGACATCCCTGTTGCTTTAATAATGGTAGTCAATGGATCTATATACCCTTTTCTGGCTGCCAGTTTTAAGAATAATCTTGCTTTTTTTCACCGCCAATACATGTTACTTACTGAACTATATACTTTTATATCTTATTTGATGCTCGTAGTTGTTATTTTTGTTGGAGGATGGATCATTTCAATTTATCCACAATCATTTGCCGCGGGAACCTTAGTTTTGAAAATCAATTTCATTGGTCTTGTATTTGTTTTTAATTCCGGATTGAGAAATTCCTACCTTTCATTATCAGGTAATCAAAGATTTCTTTTATATACAACTCTTGCCTCAGCCATATTAAATATTACTCTTAATTTTTTCCTAATTCCGGTATTTGGCATTA
This sequence comes from Bacteroidota bacterium, assembly GCA_013288555.1. GTDB lineage: Bacteria > Bacteroidota > Bacteroidia > CAILMK01 > CAILMK01 > JABDEJ01. The sequence goes on from JABDBQ010000005.1 coordinate 18,740, forward strand.
ACGGGGCTGCCTGGGCTAGTGCCATTTCAGAGTTCACTGCCTTGCTGTTGATGAATGCGGCCTTTCCGAAAATCCGCTTTGTGTTCCGCGTCCAGATGAAAGGTTTTCTTTTACTAAGTATTTTTGCCAGGAATAAAAATCTCTTGGAGTACTAATTTTGAATTCAATAATTTTGAGTACGACATTTGACTTTAAAGAATAAAAAATTATTTAAAGAGTCGGACTTAGAATATCCAATCCGCCGTTCTGAAGAAGTAAAAATTGAAATCCTGTAGAAGGATAATAGAAAGAATTGCCAATTGTGCCAGCCCAAAGAGATTGCTGTATTTATATTTCTTTGTGACCATGGTTTGAAGTGCAAGGACTCCGGCAAAAACCATAAATATTAAAGGGATAATAAAATGTCGTGTTTCGATCAAATTGAGGGAAATTATGACATAAAGGCTCAGATAAGCAATATAAAATGTTTCAAAAAATATTATTTTTCTAAGTTCCTGGAAATCTACTAAAAAAAAAAGAATAAAAGGGAAAATTAATAGAATCCCTGTGTGCCTGAATAGAATAAATATTATCTTTAAAGTGCCAATGAAACAGTATTTTATATAAAGTTCAGGATGCCACATAAAGCGTTGAACAAAATGTTTTGGCAAAGATTCGGGTCCATGTTCAGTAAGATAATCATTACATTGTTTCCAGGAGGCTGACTTGCCGTCTTCGGTCTTTTTTCCTTCGTCCCTTAAAATATTGGTCAATTCAGATTTTTGCAACCAGGTTACTCCTGTTTTCACTGAATCAGGAGTTTTGTTTTCCAAAGCAATTTTCCCTTTTTCAACTAATGCGGGAGTCTGTTGTAATAAAAATACAGCACAAAATCCAAGGATATAGGCAAAAATGAATAGATATTTTTTAAATGCCGGTCGCTTAATGAAATAAGCTGTAACTGCCAATGCAACAATTGTTGCCGGGAATATTAATAGGGCTAATGGCCTGATTAATAAAGTACAGGAAAGTACTGCTCCTGATAGCATAAAGTTCCATCCATTATTCCAGGAATTGGCAGTTTCCCAAATAAATACCGCTATCCATATAAAAAAGGCTGTATAGTACATATCGTCTGAGGCGACGTAAATATATTTTCCGCTTGTGACAATGCCGGGTATCAATGTTAATATTGCAAAAATGACATAGGGTTTACTAAAGTTAAAAAACTTTACCCCAATATTCCATAAGCCAATGAAAACTGCTAAAGTCGATATAAATGATAATATTCTGCCTGAAGTTAATATACTGAAACCAATTCTTGAAATCAGGTTAACAATTATAGTGTATCCGACTGGATTGCCATTTGCCATTTCCTGGTAAATGCCATTTTTTGAAATGTTTTCTGTAAAAAGCACATAAAAAATTTCGTCTCCCAATGCTTTTGGAGAGATATGCAAAAGTGCCTTAACAATAATTGACAGAAAACCTATGAGGAAAATTGAGATAAATATTTGGCCCTTCTTTGTGGAAAAACTCAGGAACTCTTCGAATAAAACCGGCTGCAATTTTAAATTGCTTTTCCTTATTAAACTCACCTTTAGATGCTTAAATATATTATCATAGATATAAGATTTTCATTGTCTTCAGCTCTTCACCATCTATTAGATACCTTACAAAATAAACGCCCGGTTTAAAATCCGGAATTTCGGTATTTAATGATATTGTGTAAAAGCCCACGCACTGAATTTGATGGACAAGCATCGCCTTCTCATTTCCAAACACATCATAAAGAGCGATTTGTATAGATGACGATTGTGTCAGTTGATATGTTATATCACAAGATTCATGAAAGGGATTGGGACTAGCTGATATTTCGTTAACTACAGGTTTTTGATATTCAATTCCTGCATTGGAAATATCTATAAGTTCCTCTACACTGTCATAACATCCATTTGCATCCTGAACAAATAACGTTACCGGATAAATACCATTGTGATTATAAGTATGTGATGGTTTTAAAATTGCAGAAGAATCCCCATCGCCAAATGCCCATTCGTACTTTCGATAGCTGGTATCATCTGCTGTAAAACTATAACTCGCTCCGCTTGAATGATATGAAAATGATGAATATGATATGGGTAGCGGTTTTATCTGGTGGGAGACTGTATCAGTACATCCAATAGAATCTATTGATTCTAAAACTGTTGTATAAACTGTGTCAATATAAAAAATATGTGAAGTGTCTTTCGCAGAAATGCTGGCGCCATCGCCGAAATTCCATTGGTAGTTTAAGTTCCGATAGGTTTTGGTGGTTATTTTCAGGGCAAGAGGCCTGTCTGCACAGGCCAGAGAAAATGTAAATGACGGCTTAGGTGCGGAAATGACGTGCTCATAAAATGAGACTGTGTCATTTGTTATATTCTGATTGCTATCTATCTTTATAAAAACAGATACTTTATATATTCCTGTATCCTTGATATTTAATTGAATAGGAAATGATAAAGTATCGGTACTATCAGATTTTATGGTCATCGGAGCTTTATATGCAAGACCCGAGTCCGCAGTCCCCCAAATCTTATAATAAAACGCAATATTTTTTTCGCTGTCAGCGCCAAAATTTGTAATTATTGAATGTATCAAAAGGGTTGTATTTATATTTTTGCATATGGCCAAGCTGTAGACTTTAATACTGTCTATACCAAGGTCATGTTTTACAATCAGTTCATTAGCGCCAATGTCAGGATGATTTTTATCTCTCAGTTTTCCGTCAATATCATCCTTAACCAGTTTAAATGGAATACCTTTTCCATGCAGAACCAATGTATTGGTATGCAGGTTATTGGGGCTGACAAAAGAAGGCAAAACCGAGATATTATTAATTTCCTGCGGATCTATTGATTTTAATGATGCCACGTTGCTTATCTCCGTATCCTTCCCGCTTGAGTTACCTGAAGGGTTCCATAAAATCATTCCCTGGTTGCCAAAATAGTTGTTATAATTCAATGAATCAGTTGTAAATGAAAAGGAATTGAGAAAGCAAGCCGCATTTTTTCCTGATTTATTTGCAAAATCGTTATTTAGTATTCTCACTGTATCTCCTGCAAGGTCAAAATACAAGGGAAATGCATAAGCAGATATTGATGTATCAACTAAAACTGTGTTATAAACGATATCTGTGAAATTGACTGCTTCAAGATCCAACCCTCTGATTATATTTTTAGATGAATGGCTGTGGAGTGAAATCATATTGTCTGCAACCAGAATTTTTGAGGTGTCATGAACAGGGCCTCCCGGTGAGAGATATATGTTAACAGAATGAAGATAGACTCCCGTTAAAATAGCTGAATCTTCAAGGGTAATAATATTGTTTTTTATGATTGCAGGCCCTTTTAGCTGATATAAATCTATTCCTGTTGATGTGACATTAAAATTGCCGGATATTCTGTTTCCGGTTATGCTGATGTTAGTTTGCTTAACGGCATAAATAGGTTTAACCACATTAAAGAATATATTGTTATGGATAACACAATTGCTGTCGGTATCTCCGTTATAATTTGAAATATGGATTCCATTACCGGTATTTTTGAATGCATTACTTATAAAACTATCATTTGAGGTGTGAACGTCAAGATCGCTCACAGCCGATGAAAAATTATCATTCCCTGCTATAACATTGTTTTCAAACTTGATATGACTTGCCGATGAAAGGTATATTACGTTGCCGCCGGCGGGTCTTAAAAATGACATCCCTTTAAAATGGATATTCCGGGTAGATTTAATATACACGAGGTAATTGGTACTGGCAGTTCCACCCGATGTCGAGTCCACAAGGATCACTTTCGAACTATCCCTGGAAGCTGATTGAAATGAGACCGTATTTGTTCCTGAAAGACCGTTGATATAGGTTATCAGAAGCTGTCCCGGATAAATTCCATTTGCAACATCAAAGCTGACCGGACCGCTCACACCTTTGCCATTTGATGGGCCATGATCTGTTCGCGTCCCTGATTCCATATCGCTGACTGCTGAAAGGAAATTGAGATAATTGGTTGCTGATACAGGACTTGAAGGGTTGATGGTATAACTGCCTTTTAACTGGGCAGATATTTGTCCGATACATAATAGCATGCAAAAATTGAATGCCAGCACAAATATCTTTATTTTGATACGCATCTTGAATAATTAACCAGGTGCAAGCTAATAAAAAAAGCCGGAGAAGAAAATTTTCGGCCTGATGTACTTCTTGAAACTACATCTTTCCTATATTTGCACCTCTTTAATCGAAAAAGGATAAACACTTATAATGATTAATGATTAAATTCCTCAGTAGCTCAGTTGGTTAGAGCATCTGACTGTTAATCAGAGGGTCCCTGGTTCAAGTCCAGGCTGGGGAGCAAAAGCCGGGAAAATTTCCCGGCTTTTTTTATAATGTACTATTTTTATATAATCAGGAGTCTTTCTTCAAGTATTTACATACTGATTCCTAAACACTGACTCCTAACCCATGACTTATAAAAATTTCCTGTATACCAGTTCGGTAAATTCTTCAACCATGGGATTGTTGTCATCCCAGCCATGTCTTTTTGCTATTTCACTCTGTATATAGAATTTGGCTTCGGAAAAATTGGTACAACTATTCAAAAACGACAAAGTCTTTTTGAATTCTTTGTCATCTCCGCCAAAAAGTCCATTTGTAAATGCAATTTTCTGGTTTAGCGCCATAGCAGATTTAAGATCATTAATGGGGCCAAGTTTCATTTTATCAGCCAGCGTTTTACGGGATTCCCCACCTTGGGCAAGTTTTTCATTTAATGATTCAGGGGTTTTGGCACTGTCCTGAAGCTTTTCGTTCAGGGTTCGCTCAGCCGAAGGCGGTCTCATCGGATTTGCAGTTATTCTATTTCCTGATATCCGTGCCGCTTCCTCTGCAATATCCTCTTCTTCAGTTTTTTGATCTATTAATTTTGTAAAATCTACCATTTCTCCTTTTGGGGCTGGTTCGGGATTTTCCCTCCTTCGTTCCGACTCGAGTTTTGCTGCCTCTGCTTCCAGGCGTTTTAATCTTTCTTTACGGGTAGTGGCATCTGCATTTGCCTTTTTTAGCTCTGATTCAGGCTTATCAGTAGGTTCTGAATTGATTGACTCGTTTTCTTTGGGTTTAACCGTTTCAGCGGTCTCTTTGATAATTACATGTTCTTCTTTGCTCACTTGAGAATGAACAAGAGCCGAAGCATACATACCCGACCGGTAACTCTGAAGGAGATTGTAAACGTTAATAATCTGTTGATTCAATAAAGCAATTTCTATTTCTATGGAATCAGATTTTGAAGCTGCCAGCCTGATTCGGGTACCTTCAATTTCCTTAAGGTTGTAAATGATATTATTCAAGGCTTCTTTTTTATCCATCTTTTTAAATTTGTTTCAAAAATAGAATATATTGCCTGTTTTGCATGAAGGTTTATAAATCTTGTGCTCATATTTATAAAGATGTCTAAGGATTCAGAGAAAACAGTTGTGAGTAGAATAGGTAGCATTGAGGTGATATGTGGCCCGATGTTTTCAGGGAAAACAGAAGAATTGCTGCGCAGGTTAAGAAGAGCAACGTACGCCAACCAGAGAATTGCAATTTTTAAACCTGTAATTGACGTGAGATACAGCGAATTGAATATTGTTTCACACGATTCCAATTTTTATCCTTCCCTAATGATTTCCAAGGCTTCCGATATTTTGAAAAATAAAGGTACTTCTCAGATAGTTGCATTGGATGAAGCACAGTTTTTTGATGATTTATTGCCTGAAATTTTAGAAAACCTGGCCCAGGAGGGAATCAGGGTTATTGTTTCTGGACTGGATATGGATTATATTGGTAAACCCTTTGGCCCGATGCCTGAATTGCTTGCACTTGCTGATAATGTTAGCAAGCTAACTGCCATTTGTCTGGTGTGTGGTGCAGAGGCCACCCATACATTTCGCAAAACAAAAGGTAACCAAAGGATCATGATAGGAGCCAAGGATCTTTATGAGCCCCGATGCCGCAAATGCTTTTACGAAATTAAATAGAATAAGTGGGTTAAACCTGGGTCAAATAAAAGTGATGCAATGTATATTTTGATTGGATTACATACCGTGAAAATGATATTGGGTTTAATTTCCGGAACTAATTAATAAAATAGATGTTTAAACATTTAATTTAACAAATCATTAAAGAATCGATTTATGAAACAGGCATTATATAAATCAGGTAGTAGGGGAGAAGCAGATCATGGATGGCTAAAATCCCGTTTCAGCTTCAGTTTTGCAGATTATTTTGAGCCATCCAGGGTTCATTTTGGTTTGCTCAGGGTATTAAATGATGATACTATCGCAGCGGGAACAGGTTTTGGCGCCCATCCTCATGACAATATGGAAATAATAACCATAGTGTTAAAGGGGGAAGTCCTGCACAAGGACAATACTGGAACCAATACAAGTATAAAGGAAGGCGAAGTACAGATTATGTCAGCGGGTATGGGAATCGTTCATTCCGAACATGCATCCAAAGATGGAGAATTGCAATTGCTTCAAATCTGGATATTCCCGAAAGAACGAAACATCAAGCCACGATATGATCAGAAATTATTTGAGGGGAATGGAAAAACAGAAGATTTTTTGACCCTGGTATCTCCTGAAAAATCAGATAATACTTTATGGATCAACCAGGATGCATGGCTGTCAATCGGAAAATTTGAAAAAGAGACGAATGTAAAATATCATGTCAATAAAACTGGTAATGGTGTATTCGTGTTTATAATTGAGGGAGGCGCTACTGTAGGTGAGGCAATCCTTGATAAAAGAGACGCTATAGGCGTATCTGAAATTAGTGATTTAGAATTAAAAGTTATTGCGGGGTCGGAGATATTGTTAATAGAAGTACCGATGAACTGATATTATTTTGGCATTTCGATTATATTTGTATTTGCCAAAATATAATTCGCATGAAAAGGATACATAGTTTAGTAATAGGTATAGCATTGTGCATATTGCAGTCTGCTGCTTTATTTGCGCAAACTAACAAAAATATGGGTCAAGCTGATGTAGGCACAACTGATACCGCGAAGCAGATTCACTGGGTTCAAGGCAAAGAGCTTGATTTTGAAGACTCTGTACGAAAATTAAAGAAACCTGCTTTTTTGTATATTTATATAAACGGCTGGACAGATGTAGCGAAGTTTAATGATAATGTATTGTCTGACAGTAATATAATAAAATATATAAACGCTAATTTTATGGCATACAAGGTAGATCTGGAGTATGATTCGCCTAATGCCATGAAATTCATGATAGATAAGGTCCCCGCCATTATCTTGTTCGACAAAGATGGCAAGGAAAAAGCTAATTTGCAGGGATATTACAATTCAGCTGCGTTTAAGAAATTCCTGCAACAGGGATTAAAATAATAATTTAATCCTAATGTGGATAAGTGGATAATAACTTATCCTGCTTTGATCTTAATTCAGATTGTTTTCAATACCATTGTGTAATATTTTACACTGATGCGTCATAGACCAATTCAATTTGTTGTAATTCACGTAATTTGCTTTATATCTGCGTTTCATCCCATAAAATCATTTAGTCAGGATCTGGATAAAGATCCTGTTTTAAGAGATACGGCCAATGTTTTCTATAAACAGTTATCCTTGGTGCTCAGGCAAATAAATTCAAATTTTGATAAAGCTAAAGATTCCCTTGTAGATTCTGTAGGGCAACTTACCTGGACCTGCAAAGACAAATATAAAATGGCCGGTGCTAGAAGTTGTGAAATTTACCAGAGAGGCAATATGTCTATGTATGCTGCTTTTTATCTGGCCCGTGATTCAAAAAACGCACTTGAAGCAAGCTATCATAATCTTGTTCAGCAATTAAAAGATTGCATGGGCACCAGTTATGTTTATAAGGAACAGAAAACCAGCACAGGAGAACAATTATTGGGGAAGAGAAATTTTGAATGTGAAATGAAACCCGGTTCAGATTCGGTAAAAGATCAGGCTGATATGCTTGTATCCGTGCAAAAAGATACCCAAACGGGTAATTATGAATTGATTCTGCAAATACAGAAACATCGTGGGTATTACTGAAATAAAACTCTGATAGGCTGAATGACCTTCAGGCTTTACTCGAAAGTTCAATTATAGTAATTTCTGGTCTGATGCCTGCCCGGCCCGGGTACCCTATAAATCCCAGTCCCCTGTTAACATACAGATACTGGTTGCCTTTCCTGTAAAGCCCTGCCCATTCTTTGTAAAAATATTGTACCGGACTCCATTTGATCAATTTTGTATCCACCCCAAACTGCATGCCATGGGTATGCCCTGCCAGCATCAGGTCAATTTTATGAGGATTGTTCAAAACCTGTGCATCCCAGTGCGAGGGGTCATGGGACATTAATACTGTAAAAGGAATATTACCAATGTTTTGTGTTGTTTTTGCCAGGTCACCGTATTTTGGGAAACGGGCAGAAGCACCCCAGTTTTCGCATCCAGCTATTGCAATGCTTTCGCCGTTTTTGGTAATAATACGGTTTTCATTGGTAAGTAGATCCCATCCCATTTTTTCATACACTTCAAAAAGCTGGGCGAGGTTATTTACTTTTTCTTCTTTACTATCCCATTGATAATAATCGCCATAATCATGATTTCCTAGAGAACAGAAAATCCCCATCTGAGCTTTAATCTGTTTTAAAACATCCACATACGGAAATACTTCCTCGGTCTTGCTGTTTACCATATCACCTGTAAATAGTATGATATCTGCCTTTTCAGCATTGATCATATCAACAGCTTTTTGCAAATGTTTCGATTCAACAAAACTTCCAATATGAATATCCGATATCTGTAATATTTTCAACCCATTGAAGGATTTTGGCAAATTCGCAAATGCAAGTTTGAGGCGTTTTATGTTGTAATCGAATGCCCCAAAAATCATCCCATATACCAATGCTGCAAAAGGTACAGCAGCTACAACGAGGGCGGTCTGACTGATAAACAGACTTCTTGTAATCTGAGGATGTTCAGGTGCAATGATTTCTTTTTTAGTAGAAAATAAAGAATAAATCCATTTACCAAGCCTGATAAGATCGTCTGTGAGCAGAAAAATGACAATAATAAGTTTGCATACATAAATGATCATCAAAAAACCTGTAAGATAAACTCTGATCGCTTTGGGCCAAGTTATAAAATGCCTGAACATACTTGTAATCACCATTATAACTGCCAGTCCTGTAATGATCCAGAAAATGGAATAAACTAATTTTCTGGGTCCGTTTTCCAGGTTCTGACAAATGGTTTTGATTGCCTGAAAAGAATAGAGATCAATACATAGGATTAAAATCAGTATTGTGAAACCTGAAAAAACAAACTTCATTACCTTTGATATTTAGCTTAAAATATATGTACCTGAAAGAATATTGCAATAAAAACACGCAATTTAGGTGTTTAAACTTTTGTTTGTTTTTATTATTTCTCTCCTGCCTTTTTGCAAAAGCAAACGCAGCCGATTCAACTTTACATTTTACGCATCAGGATTCACTTCGCGGAAGTTTAAATCCTGCCAGGTCATGCTATGATGTTTATTACTATCATTTAAATATTATTGTAGATCCGGGTCGCCAAACCGTAACGGGTATTTGTACCATAAGTTTTTTGGTAAAATCCAAGACAGATTCAATTCAGGTTGATTTATTTTCCAATTATAAAGTTCTGGGGGTCAGATATGACAGCAATTGGACAAATTTTGTTCGATACGGCGATCATATTTTCGTTCATTTCAGTCATGCACTAAATGTTGGGGAGAAATACAATATCGATGTACATTATACTGGCAATCCGCCGATAGCGAAAAAAGCGCCCTGGGACGGTGGTTTTATCTGGGGCAAAGACTCTCTTGATCGTACCTGGGTAGGCGTTGCTTGCGAAGGTCTCGGAGCTTCTTCGTGGTGGCCATGCAAAGACCATTTGAGTGATAAACCGGATAGTATGGCCATTTCAATCCAGGTGCCGGAAGGCTATTTTTGTGTTTCGAACGGACAACTCAGAACTATCAATAATATGTACAGTGGGTATAATCAGTACAACTGGTTTGTAACCTATCCCATTAATACATATGACGTTACCTTGAATATCGGGAAATATGAGCGTATCCATGATACATTTCAATCTAAAGCGGGTATTCTTGCCCTTGATTATTTTGTACTGGATTATCATGTAAAACAGGCCGAAGCCTATTTTTCAAAACAAGTGAAGCCAATGTTAAGATGTTTTGAACATTATTTCGGGCCTTATCCTTTCACTAGAGATGGATACGGTTTGGTTGAAACAAGTTACTGGGGCATGGAGCATCAGGGTGCCATTGCTTATGGAAATCATTTTATGTTGAATGGTAATGATTTTGATTTCATTATAGTTCATGAGAGCGCGCATGAATGGTGGGGAAACTCATTGAGTGTGAATGACCAGGCTGAAATGTGGCTTCACGAATCATTTGCGACCTATGCAGAATCGCTTTATCTTGAATATACAAAAGGTAAAAAAGCTGCGCAAGAATATCTGGATACGCAGCGAAACCTGGTCCAGGATAAAATTCCATTAATCGGGCATTTCGGAGTAAATGAATACAAAAGGGCTGACAATGACATCTACTATAAAGGAGCATGGATGCTTCATACATTTAGGGCAGTGATCAATAATGATTCTTTATGGTTCAATATCTTATATTCTTTCCAGGAGAAATATAAATATAGAAATATCACCAGCAGGGATTTTATTGATTTTGTAAACTCTAAAACCGGGAAGAATTATGATGCATTTTTTGATCAGTATTTGACTCAAGCAGATCTTCCTGTTTTGTCATTTAATGCTGAGCAACGCGGTACGTCAATTGAACTTTTATATTACTGGAAGGGCACTGTTCCTAAATTTACAATGCCGGTTGACATTAATATTAAAGGTAATATTTTCAGGATATATCCTTTGGAGAAAGAGAAAAAACTCAAAATTTCTCCAAAGCAATTAACAAATCTTACTGAGGGGAAAATCCCGGTTGCTCAGGATGCAAATGTAGATTTTGATCATTATTTAATTGAAATTGTACAAACAGTGCCAAGCAATATTATGTATTAAGGTAAGCAATTGGCCAATTAAACGTTTCTATTTCAATAATTTAAAGCTTTTCTGAAGCCCTCCTGTATTTACGCCGAGGATATAAATACCGTTTGCAATAGCAGGAGCATTAAACTCGACATGCAACGCGTTTGAAACATTTATTTCACGGATCAGCTTTCCAGTCATATCATATAATGCAAATGTTCCCGATTGGGGTATCCCGAAATCCAGGTATACCTGGTTGGCAGATGAAAAATAGTTTGTATTTATTTTATACCAGACCTGGGAATTGACAGCAGGAGAGATGGCAGCACTTTCAGGCAGGAAACCCCGCTGCACAAAATAATTTGTAATTGTATGTTTATCAGCATAATTATACAGTAAACTATCACTTTTCAGGTATAATTTAGCTGCATCAGACATTAAAATGTTACCAGCCATACTGTATAAGGTTTCAAGCATGATGCGGTCGGTTTTTGTTCTGCCAATCACATCCCATATCTGCATGAGGGCACTAGACCATAATTGTCCGCAGGCATGTATTTCATAATTGAAGGTATCCAATGCTCCGGGATAAATATTATGAACAGCACATGATCGCCCATTCCATGGTGGTGAAGATGCGTCATTATTGCCATCCCAGTTGTAAACTTTACGCCAGCCAAATGTGTCAATGGCCTTTGAATTGGAAGCGGCAAAATAGTCCGCCGTTCCTTCATCCAAAGCTTGGCGTTCAGTACCGTAGTGGGCACAATTATTACATGCGCAATAAGATAAAAAATGGGTGTATTCATGCGTTGGGACATCGGCGTCTTCTGCATCAGGTTCACCTCCCATTCCGAAATAAATAATGCCAGGGGTAGATGAAGTCGGAGGATAAAATTGCGAATCGTCGTCTTCTTCACCACTGGGATCCACAGTTAACTGAGTATTGCCAAGGCTATCGTAGCCCATGTCTGAAAGGTGGCTCCTCCAACTATTAATATAATAATAAATCTGCAGATCCCTGAAGGCACTACTATCCCTGTTAAAGTGAAAAACAGGTGTTTTTGAAAAAGTGAATTCTGTGTAATACGGTGGGCCAAGATCTTTTTCTATAACGTATTGATTTTCAAGTATAAATGAATCCCTGTTTAATATGCTTACCCTTATCTGTTTCGGTATCATTTGAGAATCAAGTGCCTTTGAGTTTGAATCATTGTTTGTATTCGGGAATGGGTTCCAGAGGCTGTAGGTACTAAAAGGAGGTTTGTATTTTGAATGTGCTGATGTTAATGGGTCAGGATAAAACACATACATGGTTACCAGAGAATCTGGATATCTATAATGCTGAATAAGGCTGCTCTCATAAACGATATCATATTGCCTATCAAGTACCACTTCATCATTCCGGGTACCATCCATTTTCAGGCATTTTACATAATAGGCTGGTATACAGGTTTCTTCGCTATAAAACCATATTTTACTAATGTCAAAATGATCACAATTCCCAATGGCTGTATTTATTTTTGATGATTCCGGTTCTGGAATGGAAATATTTGCCGGCCAGGTATTTACAGGTAATGTTTTGGAAATCAGTGAAAGGATTTTATTTTGATTATCTATTCCGATTTTTATAGATGTACCAAATATTTCAGTACCCATAAATGACTGTTTGAATGTCAGGTAGCGTGCATAGGGACTGGCTGTGTTTTGAGTCAGAATCAGGGCAGTATTTGGGTTTTTAAGATCAGAAAGGTTGTTTTTTAAATAAGCCTCAGTATTTAAAACGAGGTCATTCACAGTAGAACCGCTAATTGTCCCTGTGGGAAAAGATAAATGAGCGTTTTTTGAAAGCCAGGTTGGTTGTCCTGGTGAAACAGATTCCGTATTTTGCGCTAATAATCTGAAAGATAATAGCAAAAGCATCAGGGGTATAAATGGTTTCATACGTTATTAAGTTAATTTTAATCTATTATTCGATATCATCCCCCTGAATATCAAATTAATATTAAACAAATTTCGTTCCAATATACGAAATATGTCTGAACCTTGATTTTCCTGATTAAAAGATTTTGGGATTGGCAAAAATTCAACCAAGTACAAGCACCTCGGCAGCTACAAATATGCTTCCTACAATAAGCACCATATCATCAGCATTTGCTTCGGTAGTAGCCTGGCTATAGGCTTCTTTTACTGAATTGAATGTTGCCCCTTTCAGGCCTGCGTCTTTGGCCAGAGTGAATAATTCATTTACATCCAATGCCCTGGGCAAGTCAGGCTGTGTAAAATAATAAATGGCATTTCTAGGCAAAATCGCAATGGCTTTGGCAATATCTTTATCTTTTACCATACCATAAACGATTCTTAATTTTTTATGCGGGATGGTACTTGCCTGGTCAAATACAATTTCCAGCCCGGCTTCATTATGTGCCACATCGCATACAACTAAAGGCTTATTCCCAAGGATTTCCCATCTTCCCATGAGTCCGGTGTTTTCTTTTACTTTATTGATCCCCGTTTTTATTTGTTCTTTATTAATTGAAAATCCGTTGTTGTTTAATACTTCTACGGATTGAAGAACAGTTGTAATGTTTTCAAGCTGGTATTGCCCCGAAAGCGGACTGAGGATATGATAAACACTTTCTGATCTTTTATTGATAAACCCTGCCTTAAGTAATCCGTTTTCAAGGTGAGGATTTTTACAAATGATATTCGCATCCGCATAAAAGATGATAGAATGCATTTCCTTTGCCTTTTGGCTGAATACCGGGTTTGTTTCAGGATCACTTTTGCCGATGACTACAGGAACACGTTCTTTTATAATACCCGCTTTTTCAGCGGCAATTTCTGGCAGAGTATTGCCAAGGAGATACTGGTGGTCATATGAGATATTGGTAATTACAGACAAAAGGGGTTTGATCACATTGGTAGAATCCAGCCGGCCACCAAGTCCGGTTTCAATGATCGCAATATCCACCTCGTTTTCCGCAAAATATTCAAAAGCCATCGCGACTGTTACCTCAAAAAAAGATGGTTCTATCTTTTCGATCAGGGATTTTTGTTTTTTAACAAATGCTGAAACAGCTTCTTTGCTAATCATTTCGCCATTTATCCTGATCCGTTCTCTGAAGTCAAGCAGGTGGGGGGAAGTGTAGAGCCCGGTTTTAAATCCGGCTTCCTGAAATATAGAGGCAAGCAAATGGCTTACGGATCCTTTGCCATTTGTACCGGCAACGTGTATGCTCCTGAACTTTGTTTCAGGATTGCCGAGGGCTTTACAGAGTTTAATTGTATTGCTCAGGTCAGGTTTTAGGGCTGCTGCGCCAATGCGATGAAACATAGGCAATTTGCTGTACAAATAGTCCAGCGTTTGCTGATAGGTCATTCCTTATTAATGGAGTTTGTGGATGTATTGAATCGAGCCCATCTGGCGATCGGTGCCGTCACTCGCGGCTGTAAATTTAGCCTTTTTTGCGGCAATTTCATCACAAGTGATGGCATTGGCATCTGTGATGGTACTTCCCCTGTATCCGCCATGGGCTTCAATCACATTTCCATTTTTATCCACAACGATCTGAACGATATCTTTGCCTTCTAATTGTGTGTTGCAGTTGGGGTTCGGGAGGCTCACTTTACCGCGACCTGCAAGGAAAAATCCTGGGCCAGTTCCTTCTTTGCCACTTCCGTATTTTTGCCATCCTCCATCAGGGATTCCATTTTTACTTCCCTGGTCGCCAGGCGAATTGCCGGTTCCTTTAGAAAAACCTGGCCCACCTGTTCCGTTGTGTCCAGGTTGTCCATTGCTTTTGTGATACTCCATACTTGGGTTAGATTTCTCGACCGGAGTTACAGGTGCATTTGTAACAGGCTTCTTTGTTGTGGGAGTTGGAGAAGGATTTGTTTCTTTGGTCTTGGTTGTTTTTTCATCTTTTACAGCCACATCACCATCATTACTCGGAGTAACAACAGGTTGCGAAGCCTGTGGTGTACTTTGCTGCTGGGTTTGAGGTGCTTCTGTCTGCGGTGAACCCGCCATTACCCCCACAGTGGTATTGTTCATCCCTGATATGTCATTCCCGAGGATAATGTCCATTCCGCCATTGGCTTCCGGCATTGGAGGAGAGATGGGTGGGATGCGCAGGAGAATTAGAATTCCGAAAAAAATAATTAATGCTATAACCGTATCCAGCAAGGATTTGCGCTGAATTTTCCGCTCGGCAATTTTTTCCGCTTCACGCTCCAGTTTTACCTGGTCATATTTGGTAGCGAAAGCCATTACATTGTTTTTTCTGGCGAAGTTGCTGCTAACACTTTAACATTTAGCGCTTTGCCAACGTTCATTACTTTTACGATATTGTCCCAGGCTGTGGCTTTGTCGGCGTTCACCAAAATAGGTGTCTCTGTGTTTCCATTCAGGCGTTTTTGGAGTTCGCCTTGCAATTGATCCTCCCCAACAGGAACATGATTGATAAAAAAGGCGCCTTTGGCATCAATATTTACAACAATACTCTTGGGTATAACAATTTTATTGGTGGATTTTGGCGTTGCCATCTTGATAATATCAGGATTAGCAAGCGTAGAGGCAATCAGAAAAAACAAGAGAAGGAAGAACATTATGTCGTTCATAGCGGAAGTAGCTACTTCCGATACCATTCTCGGCCTTCTTTTTAAATTCATGCGGCAGGATCTTGTAAAAGGTCTAAAAACTCAATGGCCGTAGATTCCATTTTAAAAATCTGCCGGTCAATTTTAATCAACAGGTAATGGTAACCCAAATGCGCTACAATACCTACAACCAAACCGGAAGCGCTGGAAATAAGTTTCTGATACAATCCTTCGGATATGGTACCTATATCTATAGTATTTTTTGCGGCGATATGAACGAAGATGGTAATTACCCCGAGAATGGTCCCGATAAAACCAAGCATGGGTGCTACACCGGCAATCGTTCCCAGGATAGACAGATTTTTCTCCAGTTTGTAAACCTCTATTTTGCCTGCACTTTCCAGGGCATCTTCAATATCATCTATAGGCCTGCCTATTTTTTTGAGAGCCTTGTCAAGCATCCTGGCCACAGGGAAATCTGAATTTTTACAAAGGGAACGTGCTCCGGCAATATTTCCTTCCTGAACCAGGTCCTGGATCTGGTTCATAAAATTGCGGTCAATTTTCGAAGCTTTATTTACTGTGAGTAGTCTTTCAAAAAAAATGTAGATCGCAAGAAACAGGGCGATGGCGATGGGAAGCATGATCCAGCCACCTTTTAGTAATAATTCATAAAGCGGCAGCTCTGCATGCGCTCCGGAAACAACTGCAGTAGAATCGGTTATCTGAAGAAATACCATGTGTATTATTAAAATTTTAAGAGCCAGGCACTCTGGTTCTCGTTTATTTTTATTGAATGTAAATCCTTGTCTGCTTTCAGACTGTCTTGCTCTGCAAGATAACTAACGCGATACCACCCGTCTTCATTGTTCAAGAGCTGGGCTTTAAATCCTTTTTCTTTCAATTCCTTAACAAATTTAGCCGCGTTGGCTTCAATTTTAAATGATCCTCCAACGATATAGAAATTTGGATTAGGAACTGAAAAGCTGTCCTGAACCTGTTTTTGAACTGGTTTTGCTGTAGATTCATCAATAATACTCCCTATAGATGAGGCAATAGGCTGAATACTTTTAATGACGCTGGCAGAATTTATCTTAGATCCGCCAAAAAAAGCCAAATTAGTATTCCGAAAAAAAGTATTATTAAATATAAATACAAAAGCCAAAAGGAGACTCGCGGCTACTGCAGAAATAGAAACCGCACGCCTGATAATTTTACCGGTCCTGTTTGTTCCTGAATCTGGGTCGGCGTGTAACTGGAATATTTTTTGAGAATTTTGTTTTTCAACCGGTGAAAGAATGATAGCTGGTAATCCATAAGAAGATCTCAGGTAGTTCCTGCTATCCGCCGGCTCGAAAATAATTTTGTTCTCCTGATTTGCAGACAAACTGCCTACCCCATCAAAAAAGACCAATCCGCTCTCATTTAAGGTTGATTTCCAACCGTCAACAATATTTTTAACCCGGGATAATGATTCAGAATAAGAGATGCCTTCTTCTTTCGAAATGAAATTGGCGAGGATACCATCATTTACATTCAGATTGCGGTTGAAACTGGGTTTTTTACCGGACGGTACAAGCTTATGATTGTTATCAATGAAACCGGCGTCGGTTTCATTCAAGACAAAGCCTCCAAAATCGGGAATGATCACACATTCGTGGATTTCCAGAAGGCCGGATATGTATTTTTCAGGATATTTCAATTTAAGTCCGGTTGCAAGTGCAATTTTAAGGATATTTCCGTTAAAGATGTTACATAGTTATCAACACAATTTTCCACCAAGTTTATTGAATTCAGATTCAGCAGGCATTTTTTCATATAAAACATTGTAAACGGCATCCGCAATAGGCATCACGAGATTGTTATCTATGCACAATGCTTTGATGGCTTTACTTGCATAATAACCTTCCGCAACCATCTTAAGCTCCAGGATGGCGGAGTTAATGGTATATCCACTGCCGATCATAACACCAAATGTCCGGTTTCGGCTGTATTGAGAATATGAAGTGACAAGCGTATCTCCAAGGTATGAAGGAGACAAAATATCCCTGTCACAGGGTACCAGTTGCTCAAGGAAATATCTCATTTCAACCATGGCTTCCGATACCAGTACCGCCCTGAAATTATCTCCATACCCCAGTCCAATTGAAATACCGGAGGCAATGGCAAAAATGTTCTTAATTATGGATCCATATTCGGTACCAAGAAGATCGTTGGAAATACTGGTACACATAAACCGGTTTTTAAAACAGGATGCCAGTTCTTCCGCTAACGCTGAATTGGGCGATGAAAATGTGAGGAAGGATAGCTTTTCCGCGGCAACTTCTTCAGCATGACATGGTCCGCTGATATTTGAAAGGCAATCCTGAGGGATAAGAAACTCGCTATGAAGATATTGTGAAATAGTATAATGTTCGTGCTGTGTAATTCCTTTTATCGCGGAAGCAATTTTTTTACCCTTAAGTTTATCCGGTGTCAGTTGCCCCATGATTTCTACAAAAGCAAAAGAAGGAGTTGCAAAAATCACCCAATCTGATTGTTCAATTACTTCTTTCAGGTCAGAGCTGATATGATCTTCCGGAAGTTCAAACTGAACGGAGCTCAGATATTTAGGATTATGACCATATTTCCTGATATGATCAACCGAATCCTGGTCACGAAGCCACCATCTTACATCATGTCCGTTAAAAGACAGAATTTTTGTTATTGCCGTGGCCCAGCTTCCGCCGCCAATAACGGCTATTTTATTTTTTGGCTTTTGATTTTTCAACCTTGTCTCCGTCTTTAAGTTGTTTTGAAACAATACGGTATGGTCCACTTACCACCTCTTGTCCCTGCTGAAGTCCGCTTACAATCTGGATATAAGTAACATCCTGAATTCCAATATTCACTTTCTGAGACTTTACCATCCCATTGTTATATAGAAAAACGACTGTATTCCCTTTATTAAATGAAGACGTATCCAATTCGCCTTTATCGTTACGCACTGTAACTGCAAGAATAGGAACCGAAAGCACATTTTCCGCAGTTTTGGTATGAATGGTTACATTGGCCGACATCCCGGGTCTGAATGGCGTAGGGATGGTTTTGTCGGCCCCAAGCAGGTTTTCGTAAGATGATTCCAGTATCCTGATCTTAACAACAAAATTCGTTATTTTTTCTACTGCCAGATCGCTTGATTCTGAGGAGTTTGAAATTTCAGTTACAATTCCTTTGAAATTTCTTCCTCTATAAGCATCTATATCAATATCTGCCGTGTCATTCAATTTTAGTTTAACGATATCGTTTTCATTTACTTCAGCCTGTACTTCCATATTGTGGAGGTTGGCAACACGCATCATTTCGGTGCCTGCCATTTGCGCGGTTCCTACTACACGTTCACCAAGTTCTACATTCAATTTTGAGATTATCCCATCAATAGGGGAGTATACTGCTGTTTTATTCAGAGCATCTTGTGCATCTTTCAATGCTGCCTCAGTACTTTCCAGGTTGTATTTTGCCCCATCAACCGCATCGGCACCACCATCCACCTGCGCTTGCGCCACTTTATAATCAGCTTCAATATTTTGAAAATCAGCTTCTGATATAGCTCTCTGATCATAAAGTTTTTTGTTTCTTTCGTAGGTGATTTTTGTCTTTTCAAGGCTGGCTTTTGACTGGGTGTAAGCAGCACGGGTATTAGATAAGGTAGCCTTGGAATTATTAACAACGGCTTTTGCTTTTTCTACGGCACTCTGGTATTGATCGGGTTTGATTCGTACCAAAAGATCGCCTTTTTTTACTTTATCGCCTTCTTTTACAGTTAGTTCAATAATTTCACCGGAAATATCCGCCGATATCTTTACTTCCTTTTCAGGCTGCACCTTCCCACTGGCGTCTATGGTTTCAATGATGGTTTGGCGGGTTACTTTTGCTGTTTCTACGGTTATATCCCCGTTGCTTCCCCTTGTTTTCGCAATAATTACAAATACAATGATGAGGGCTACAATTCCAAGTATGATATAAAGTAAGCTGCGGTTTTTTTTACGCATAAAGTTGGTTAATAAGTATTAAAAAGCGACGGGTTTCCCAAGATAGTATTCAAAAACTTTGGTTTGAAAAATATATTCATATTTGGCTTGCAGCCAGTCGCTTTGCGCATTTGTGTAATTGATCCTGGCAGTACTGTAATCGAAAAAACTCATGCCACCGGCCTGGAAAGAATTGTCAGATTCCTTAAACAATGCTTCAGCGGAATGGAGTTTTATATCCCCCGCATCAAATTTTTTATGTGCTTCATTCATGCCTGAATACGCCTGGTATATGTCATTGCGCGCTTTAACTTCTGCATCTGTAAGTTGCAGATCGTTAGACTGGTAAGTGATATGCGCAGATTGAATATTGTATTTTGTCTGTAGTCCGTTAAATATAGGAACGTTAAGTGTAAAGCCCACTGTTTGTCCGAAATTCTGGCTTAACTGGCTGCCAAAACTTATGGGTTGCCCTACATAACCGTATTGCGGACCATTAACTATATCTGAAGTGTTTGTTCCTACAAATCCAATCGGTACAAAACCTATAATTTGGGGGCTATAGTTCAGGTATTGAGATGAATATATAGAGTGAACCGACGCATCTACGCTTAGTTTAGGTGCCGCTGTTCCCTGGGTAGCTTTCCAGGCATACATTGCGCTTTCTCTTTGACTTTTTGCAGCCTGCACAGCAGGTAATTTGCCGACCTCTTCATTAATGGCTTTATCGAGGTCAGCCTGGGTATAGTTCTGCAATTGCCCTGTGAAATTGATCGATACAACTTTTAGAGGTTTTCCCAGGTCATAGTTCATATATTGTTTCAGAGACAGGTATTGTTTCTCGAGTTGATTTTGCATATCAACCACATTATATTGATCAGTAGCCAATTGTGCGTCTGCCTGGTATTTTTTGGATAGCGTTGTTGACCCGTTATTATATAATATCTCGGTTTTTTTTTGCTGATCTTCTGAATTTTTTACCAGGTTTTCAAGTTGCTTTTCTCGCTCAGTAAGCAACAGAATCTGCAAATAATTATTGGCTATGTTGAGACTTATATCGTCCTTTATTTTCTGAAGGTTTTGAGCCCCAGCTTCCCTGCTCCATTGGTACTGCCTTACCTGGTTTAATTTTTGCAATCCTCCGAAGATCACCCAATCTCCATTCAGGGTAAAATAGTTTGTACGGCTGTTGGCATTAATAAACTGGTTTGTTGCCGGGTCAATGGTACGCCCGAAGTCATAATTATTCGTTGCACTTCCGTTTAATGTGGGAAGAACATTAGCTCTGTATTGTTTGTAACTGTTATCAGCCTGCTGATAATCATTCTGGGTTTTTAGTAATTGCGTATTGTGAATAAGTGCATACTGAATACATTGTGAAAGGGTCATGCTGTCCTGTGCGTACATCCTTATTGCACAGGATATAAAAAAAATAAAAAGCAGAATATTTTTTTTCAGCATATCAGTTTGATTTTCTGATTATTGTTTCAAAAATAGGACAAATATGGCTCAAATCTGGTAAACCTCCGCGTATTTTTTGTCGAGGTAATTATTAAAGTATTTATAATTCAAGCCTTCTCCCGTTATTCTTTTGCAGATTTCTTCTGAAGAATAGGTATGTCCATGCTGATGAATATTTTCACGAAGCCATTGCAGTAAGGGCTTGAAATTTTTGGCATCCAATTCTTTCTGCAGGTCCGGAATTGCTTTTTCTGCAAAATGATAAAATTGGGCCGCATAAAAACTTCCCAGAGAATATGTCGGGAAATATCCAAAACTTCCATGCGACCAGTGAATATCCTGTAATACTCCAAGTTTGGGAGAAGGCACATCAAGGTCGAGGTATTCTTTTATGTTAGTATTCCAGATTTCTTCAAGGTCTTTGACCTCAGTTTTGCCTTCAATCAGGTTTTTTTCAATTTCGAAACGTAATAAAATATGAAAATGATAAGTCACTTCATCCGAGTTGATGCGAATGAGGTCAGGCTTTACTGTATTTAAACCCCTGAAAAATTGCATATCCGACACATTTCCAAATGCTTCCGGAAAATATTTCTGAAACTGATTCCAGTATGTTTTTATATAAGTGGACGATTTGCCCACATTGTTTTCCCATAACCGGGACTGAGATTCGTGAATTCCAAGTGAAATGGGGGAACCGGAAGGAAGTCCATATTCTGAAACCGGTAAACCCTGCTCATAAAGTGCATGACCTGCTTCATGTATCGTACCCCAGATTGATTCCCGTAAATCTTTTTCGTTTACTCTGGTAGTTATCCGGGCATCCTTAGCATTAAAACTTGTTGTGAATGGATGTTCCGACAAATCAAGCCGCCCGGCATTCCAGTCATAACCCATATCTGTTGCCAGTTCCCGGCAAAGTTCCAGCTGTTTTGCCTTATCAAAATGATTGTCAAAAAAAGCATAATCGGGATGTGGGCGACCTTTGATTTTTGAAAAGAAATCAGTAAGGTTCTTTTTAACATCTATAAATACCTTTTCTACGATATCGGTGGTAAGTCCTGGCTCGTAGTCATCAAGAAGTGCATCATAAGGACTCACGACATATCCGAACAATTCTGCCTTTTCTCGTTGAAGGTCTACGACTTCTTTTAATTTGGGTGCAAAAACGGCGAAACTGTTTTCCTGCCTGGCTTTAATCCAACTCTGGTATGCTTCAGAATGAATCCGGCTCTGGCGCTCCATAAATGCTCTGCTGAGTTTCCTGTTTTTATCAAGGATACGCCACGATTCAGCAATATTTCTTTTTTCAATAAAATTGAGGCTTTGATTTTCTTTAAGGCTTTCCAACAGATCAGAATATTCCTGCGAGGTGCACATATCGTGAAGGATACCGGATAAAGATGCAATCTGCTGGGCGCGGAAACCCGCACCATCTATGGGCATGTAAACTTCCTGGTCCCAGCCTAAAACGGCGAGAATATTATCAAGATCAGCAATTTTATGCCTCAGCTCTTTATATTTTTGATATGTTTTATCCATAAATATTGCGGTGATATTTGCGTTTTTAAGTGGGCTCAAAATTAACAAGTTTTTGAATGACAGATCTGGGAAGTTTCAAGATTACTTGATTCTGGAGTTAGTAAATATTGTATGAAGTTTTCTTGCTTGATAAAAGATATAATTTTCCTTTTAAATAGTGCTCCTTGACCAATCGCATATAACCATAACCTTTATTATCCTTTCTTTGTAGAGAAATTGATTCTTAGATTTTAACCGATCTAATATTTTTGCATATTAACATTTGTTGATCAATAAAATAAATAAATGGAAAAAAATATAGTCGTTTTGACTTCCGGTGGCGATGCTCCAGGTATGAATGCATGTATTCGCGCCGTAGTGCGAACTGCTATCTACCATGGATTTAAAGTTTACGGGGTAGAGCGAGGATATCAGGGCATGATTGAAGGATTGTTTACACCTATGGATTCCTCTTCCGTTTCGAATATCATTCAAAGAGGAGGGACCATTATAAAAACGGCAAGGTGCAAAGAATTTGAAACTGTGGAAGGGCGCAGACTTGCATTTGAAAATCTTCAGATGAATCATATAGAAGGTGTTATTGCCATTGGAGGGAATGGGACCTATGCCGGAGCGGCACAATTTTATAAGGAATTCTCGTTCCCGATAATTGGCGCTCCGGGCACTATTGATAATGATTTATACGGCACCGATTATACAATAGGTTATGATACTGCCATTAATACTGCTTTGGATGCAATCGATAAAATAAGGGATACAGCAGATTCATTCGATCGAACTTTTTTTGTGGAAGTGATGGGCAGGGATTCCGGTTTTATTGCCATGGATGTCGGGCTCGCCGGTGGTGCTGAGGCGATCCTGGTTCCTGAACTCCATAATGAACTGGACCATTTGATTGGAATTCTGCAATCAGGCTGGGGCCGTAAAAAAGGATCTCAACTTATTGTTGTAGCTGAGGGAGATGATGAAGGAGGAGTTTATGAAGTTGTCAAAAAAATTAAAAAATACATCCCTTCGCTTGATCCCCGAATGGTCGTATTAGGTCATATTCAAAGAGGTGGCTCGCCAACAGCCCGTGATCGAGTCCTGGCTTCAAGGTTGGGAGCTGCCGCAGTGATGGCAATAATGGAAGGCAAAGAAAATATTGCAGTTGGTATTGTAAATGATCAGATCAATTATGTATCCCTGGAGGAAGCCATAAATTTAAAAAAACCAGTCAAAGAAGGTTTATTAAAACTTGCAGCGATGCTGAGTACGTAATTTGTTCTGAATTATTTATAAATTCTTGGAATAGAGATATTCATCCACGCTTGAGAAATAAAAATAGGGGTAATCTGAAAGAAATTTCAGGGATTTTAATCCCCCTTGCAATGGTCGTGGAGCGGACTGATTTAACTCAGATGTTTCTTTTGCATTGATGATTACATCATTTATCGGGAATCGATTCAGGACTTTCTGTGCCAATTGTACCCGGTTCAGATAATCTGTTGAAGCAATATTATAAACACCCGATTTATTGTCTTTAATGAGCAAGTGAAGCGCCTTTGCAATATCCAGTGCATTTACAGGAGTGGCAAATTGATCTACAGGAAGATTTAATATGGCTTTTTCATGGTTTTGACCCATTTCAATAAGTCGTGCAACGAAATTTTTATTCCGGATTTCATCGCCGTAAACATTTGTTACACGCAATACCAGGTTATCCCCGGATTGATTTCGAACAAGCATTTCAGCTTCAAGCTTATGACGGGCGTAAACGCTTATAGGATTAACTTCAGCTTTTTCATCATAGGGGCCCGATTTTCCATCAAATACATAATCAGTAGATATATAGATTATTCGAGATCCGAATTTATCAGCCAGTTTCAGAATATTACGGGTGGAATGAACTGTTTTTAATTCACTTTCTTCAGGGTGCGTTTCGCAATAGTCAACATGCGTTAAAGCTCCGGCATGAAGGATATGGGTTGGTTTGAAACTGTCAATATCAAAATTATCTTTATTCCCGGGGTTCAGGGTATCATAGAAATACAACCCTTCAGCAGCAAAAGAAAAATAGGTGCCGGCAACTTCAAATCCTTCCTGGAATTGTAGATAATGCAAGCAATTTCCACCAACAAGACCCGATGCGCCGATGATCAAAATTCTGTAATCTTTCAAAATATTATCCTTTATATTATAGTTTTCTAGACTTATATACTTCTTCAATGATACTTACACTTTCAGCCGCATCTTCTGCTGAAGCCATTTCATAAGATTCACCTTTTAAAGCTTTAACCACATTATCTATAACAAAAGCATGGTTCGCGGCGGATCCCTTAAAATGCCCGTAATCATTTGGCGGCAACGATGTTTCGAGTACCGGCATTGTCAGTCCTTCAACATTGAAATAATCTATTTTCTCCATGTACTGGCCTCCGGCTTTGATGGTTCCTTTTTCGCCAATAATGGTTATGCTGCTTTCCAGGTTGGCATTGTGTAAAGCCGTTGAATAGGTAAACTGACCGGCTCCTTCGCGTTCAAAATCAAAGGAAAATGTTCCTGTATCCTCTATACCTTCAAGATATGGATGGTTATTGTTATAAAATCTTGATTGAATATTTTTTACAGGACCAAAATTCCAATATAACAAATCAATAAAATGACTGAACTGCGTGTAAAGAGGTCCACCGTCAAGTTCTTTGGTGCCACGCCAGCTTCCGGGTATATAATACCGATCATCCCGATTCCAATAGCAGTTTATAGCCACCCAGTATATTTTGCCCAATGTCTTTTCCGTCATCATTTTATGAATGAATTGTGCCGGAGGGCTGTACCTGTTCTGCAAAACGCAGAAAACATTTTTATTCGAAGATTTCGCTAGCGAGATTAATTCCTCGCATTCCTTTTTTCGTAAACCCATGGGTTTTTCAACCAATACATTTATCCCGGCTTTAACAGCCATTAATGCCATAGGGATGTGAAAACCATTCGGGGCACAGATATTAATGACATCAAGATCATTGTGATTCTGTAATAATTCATCAATGGTTTGATAAACAGGAATCTGAAGTTTTTCCTTCGATATCTTTGCAGTTAATGGATCTGTCTCAACTATGGCGATCAAAGACGCGTCTTTGTGGACTATTATTTCTTCAGCATGGCGCTTCCCGATATTGCCGTAACCGACAATTGCGAATCTTATATTAGTTGGTTTCCCCGTTTCCATATCTGAATCAAACCTAATCAAATTTCAGGTTTATATCGTAGGCACATTTAAAATGACCTTTAGGACAAGCCTTATATCCATGCAATCCGCAAGGCCTGCATTCGAGGTTATCTGTTTCCTGTGCTATTCTGCTATCAATAGATAACGGACCAAATCCAAATTCCGGTATTGTGGAGCAGAATATAGCCGTGACAGGGGCATCCATGGCTGATGCAAAATGAAGCGGGGCAGAATCATTCGTAAAATTCATCCTGGCATTTTTCATAAGTGCGGCAGTTTGAAGGAAGCTTAGTTTACCAGCAAGAACTTCAATACCGGCATGTCTGCCGTTTTTTTTGATCTTACTGCAAAGTTCTGAATCACCTTTTCCTCCGGTAAGATAAATCATGTATCCATCCGGGATGGTTTTGATCAGTTCAATCCATTTATATTTTGGATATTGCTTTGTAAACCAAACAGATGCAGGAGAAATAGTGACATATGGCTTATTTTGATAAACAGAAACAGCTTCAAAATCCGGGTCTGATGGGTAGAGTTTTGGTTTTGAAGCATGAGCATCTGTGAATTCTGCAATCAATGCCTGGTTCCGCTCTGTTTCATGTAAGTATGCCAAATCCCCTCTTTTACCAATAATATGGGGGAATGATTTTGTAAATAAAAATGAAAATGGATTTTTTTCAAAACCATATCTGAGTTTGGCTCCTGAAAAAGATGCCAGTATTCCCGAAGCTGCAAATCTTTGAAGGTTGATAACCAAATCATATTTTTCCTTTTTGATTTGCCGGAATATAAACCACAGATTAGCATATTTTTTTTGCTTTTTATCCCAAACGAGTATCGTCCTTATAAATGGATGGCCCGCAAGTAATGTTTCATTCCCTTTCCTGAGAAGGAAATCAATTTGGGAATACGGATAAAAACTGTTAAGTTTTTCAACGAGTCCGGTTGCAAGTACTACATCACCGATAAAGGCAGTTTGTATGATCAGGATTTTTTTCAAGGTATCAACCTGAATTTTGAAAAATAATATGCAGGTTTTACTGCACTGATAATTTATATGGAGATATTAAACTCTCTTAATGCATCATTCAATGACGTTTTTAAATCAGTTGATGCTTTTCTTTGTCCGATAATCAAGGCACATGAGACACCGAATGACCCTGCCGGATATGTTTTTTGATATGTACCGGGAATAACAACTGATCTTTCAGGAACAAAACCTTTTCTTTCATGAGGTGTTTCACCCGTTACGTCAATAATTTTGGTAGATGCTGTAAGTACAACATTTGCGCCCAGAACTGCTTCTTTGCCAACACGCACACCTTCAACAACGATGCACCTCGAGCCAATAAATGCCCCATCTTCTATAATAACCGGCGCTGCTTGAACAGGTTCTAAAACTCCACCAAGTCCTACACCGCCGCTAAGATGAACATTCTTCCCAACCTGGGCGCATGACCCAACGGTAGCCCAGGTGTCTACCAATGTGCCTTCATCAACATAAGCTCCGATATTCACATAGGATGGCATTAGAATAACGCCTCTTGAAATATAAGATCCGTAACGAGCAATACCATGAGGAACAACCCGAACACCCAGGGATTCGAAATCTTTTTTCAACGGAATCTTGTCATAAAATTCCATGGGACCGGCATGAAATGTTTCCATTTTCCGGATTCCGAAATACATCAAAACGGCTTTTTTTACCCATTCATTTACCGTCCATCCGAATTCATTTTCCTGTGCTACACGAATTTTGCCTTTGTCAAGCGCTTCGATAACTTCGGCAACGGCATCCTGGTTTGCCTGTTCTTTCAAAAGATCCCTGTTGTCCCAGATGGATTCTATAAGTTGTTGATTCATTTATTAAAACTGAATTTAGGTGATGTATTGAATGTTAAATAAGGCCGCAAAGTTACTCACTAAGCCTGTAATGATAAAGCTTTTTATCAGGTCCACCGATAATCAGGTCAGCATCACCGTTTCCGGACAGATCTCCGACTATAAAATCAGTATTCCCGGTGACAGGGAAATTTGGAAATGAATTACCAAATGCAGTGAACAGATACACTTTAGCCGAAGCAACGCTTACATAGCCGATATATTTTTTGCTATTAAAATCGATAATGTGCGGCGGATATTTTATGTTGTCAGACGTGATCAGTTTCCATAATTCGGTTGAATCGGGACCAAATCCTGAAATCATTTTTTCAGAAGACAGGACAAGTTCCGGTTTAGCATTATCGTCTTTTTCAATATAATTAAAGAAGGGGCTTTTCCTGAAATTGGGATATGTTTTCTTTTTAACATTACCCGTAAAAGAGACTTCAAATCCGTTTCCAGTCGAATCCGCAGAAAAAAGAGCCTTGGAATCTAAAGATACCATGAATGAATTTTTGAATCCGGCATGTAATGGTACCGGATTCATAACCTGTTTGCCATTAATATCCCACAAATAAACAGTTCCTTTTTCAGAGTTGCCAAAAAGATAATGTTTCCCATTGTAAGTAAAATCCTTGATCGGCTTTGTCATGCCCGCATCGATGTTTTTCGGTACCCATCCGGCAAGCGGTTTCCCGTTTCCATTATACCCATAAATTTTCCCCCTGTTGCAGCATACAAAATATGTATATTCTTTATTATTATCCACATCAAAAAGGGATAAACCGGTATGTGTTGGCTCCGCGAGGTTTAAAGGATAACTGCCTGCATCTTTACCGTAATGATCCAGTAGATAAAGTTTATTGGTAGTGGCAAAAAGATATTCCGATTGTTCATTCTGGAACAGGTCCATTGCATAAATATCTCCCTGTATAGGTTCCTCCAGGTGCTTTTCCCAAATTATGCTTCCGGAGCTTCCAATGAGGTATAAATTATTTAAAGAATCCTGTACCATAACTTCATGAGTTCCCGATTCATAATTCATTACAATGCTGGGCTTCCCACGCAGGCTGGCATCAAGGGTTGCAGTCCAAACTGATTCTACATTTCCCTCTTTATCAGAAGGTTTTGAAAGGGTAATCTGGCTGTAAAAATTTTTTCCGTTGGCTGCCAGTTGAAATGCAAAACCATTAAATCCCCTATAGGTAGAAAGGTTTGCCTTATATTTAGTAAGGTATTCTGTTTTAAAATAGGAGGCTCCAAAGTCTGCAACTCTTGTAGGGTTGCAATACATGAAAAAGCTGGTCTCGCTTATTAATGATTTCGAAAATGATTTGTATGAAGATGATTTTTTCAATGTCTTGTCATCTTTGTAAGCATCAATACATTTTTGTATAGCGCTCAGATTGCTGGCAAAAATGAGAAAGTCGCCGACTTTGGTAAAATAGGGCGATTGAAAACCTGCAAAAAGGTCCCCAAAGAGCAATTCGAATGATTTACTCACCCTTATCTGATTCAGTTGATACCCATTATATTCAATTGCAGTAAAATTCCTGTTTTTATCCGTGGCGAGTTTCTTAAGGTTATCATATGCTTTTGCACTGTCGGATGCTTTAAATACGAGCAATTCCTCAGGTTTTGCACCTTCCGCTGATTCGAGCATTGCATAACCCCATTCTTTACCTATTGCCGGAAGGATATCTTTTACAGGATTAATACCAGTGCTTATATCTGTTTCCCTCATTTCAATGTCCCAGGCATTTGTTTTGCCTTTCTCATTTATATAATTTTTGTGATTTGAAAAGGAAGCATTAAAACTATCGGCACACCAATCCAGAAACATAGATGTTCCGGAAGGTAATATTCCTGCAATATCAGCTTTTTTTGACGCCTGGTTCTGAAGGCCTGAGAGGAAAGAAGTTTTGCCGGGACCGGCATCCAATGTTCCATTTAACCTGAAAAGGCCTGGCTCAGCCTTCAGGGTGTAATCCGCAAAAGAAGCAAAATCAGCAAGGGAAGATATTTTATCACGGATACTTTCAGAAGCGTATACATTTAAGAATTGCGGCAGTCTTGCATAATTGACAAATAGTTTTTGTTGACCAAATGAAGCCGTCATTTCCTTAATCATGTCGCGTGACTTTGATTTACTTGAATGATACGCGCTTATGGCTTCTTCAACCAATCCGGTATTCCGACTCAGTGCAATGATCCCATCCATAAAAGCAACAGCAAATAATGGTTGCTTTTTGCTGTTCAGAATTTCGGTTACAGTTACATTATCAAAATTATGATCAAGTACCCTTTCTTCCGGATCAAATGTTTTAACAAGTTTTTCTATATCATACGTATTAAATTCATTTTGAGACTGGAGTAAAATGAGCAACTGAAAATTATCGGCACTAGTAACATGCAGGCTTACAATAACAGGATTTTGAGATAACGATTTCACAATGCCATTATTTGTTTTTAGGACTGAATCGAAAAATCTGAAATCATCTTCAAAAGCCGAAACTGAAGGGTTTTTTTCCAGGAATTTATAGATATCTTTCGTTTTCAGGTCCTCGAATTCCTTCTCAGGATTTTGCCCCTGGTATGCAAAAACAGAAGATTCCGGCAGGGCAAGACAAGCTTTTGGGAATTGCTGATTTTGGCGGCTAAAATACAGGTATGCGCCCGCCCCTGCGATGACGATGAATAAGACGATCAACAATACACGTTGAGAAACTTTCATTCAGGATTGAAATGGATTAAACTGAGGTCAAAATTAATCAAATTAAAATAGAGGATTCCTATCGTTTTATAAAACTCCAGGATAGGAATATTTTACAACCCAGGAGAGCATTCTGATCTCAAATGTGATTGAATCAACGTGTCATTCCCCAAATAAACCTTAATTTTGAACCACAGAGTCTTTGACTTTTTTAAAAGTTAATGGATCTTAAAATAAAATAATTACATGGGCATAAAGGCTTATGCCGCCAAATGGTTCGCTAATATTATCCACCGGCAGACTTTAAAATGGTCATTAGATCCGGTTGGCACGCAGGAAAAAGTTTTTCAGTCTTTGATCAACCAGGCTAAGGGGACTTTGTTTGGCGAAGATCATAATTTCTCAGGGATTAAATCGTATCAGGATTTCAGGCAGGCAGTGCCAATCCGTGATTATGAAGGTTTGAAGCCCTATATTCAGAAGATTATTGAAGGTGCAGAAAATGTACTCTGGTCAGGAAAACCTACCTATTTTGCAAAAACATCAGGAACGACTTCAGGCGTTAAATATATTCCTATTTCTAAAGAATCAATGCCTTTCCAGATTGCAGGGGCGAGGAATGCATTGCTCGCCTATATTTATGAAACCGGCAATTCAAGTTTTGTGGAAGGCAAATTGATCTTTTTATCCGGCAGTCCGGAACTGGAAGAGAAGAGCGGAATCCAAACCGGTCGATTGTCAGGTATTGTTAATCATCATGTGCCAAAATATCTAAGAAGAAATCAGTTACCTAGCTATACTACCAATTGTATTGAAGATTGGGAAACCAAACTGGACAAAATTGTTGAGGAAACCATTTCTCAGGACATGACCCTTATCAGTGGTATTCCACCATGGATGCAAATGTATTTTGACAGGCTTCATGAAAAATCAGGTAAAATGGCAGGAAACCTGTTCCCGAATCTGTCCGTAATTGTGCACGGAGGCGTTAATTTTGAACCTTATAAAGCAAAACTTCAGGAATCTATTTCTAAAAAAGTCAGCTTTATCGAAACATTCCCGGCATCTGAGGGCTTTTTCGCATACCAGGACAGCCAGAAAGAAGTTGGTCTTTTACTTTTATTGAATTCAGGGATATTTTATGAATTTGTACCTTCAAACGAAATATTCTCTGATAACCCGACAAGATTAACAATTGGAGAAGTAGAGTTGGGCGTTAATTATGCTATAATTTTGAATACCAATGCAGGCCTTTGGGGATATAACCTTGGAGATACCATAAAATTTGTTTCAAAAAATCCATATAAAATTGTTGTTACAGGGCGTATCAAGCATTTTATCTCAGCTTTCGGAGAACATGTTATTGCAGAAGAAGTTGAAGAATGTCTTTCTGAAACTTCAAGGCAATTGGGTGCAAGGATTGTAGAATTTACTGTGGCACCGCAGGTAAATCCAACCGATAGCGAACACCCTTATCATGAGTGGTTTATTGAGTTTGAGTCTATTCCAGACAACCTGGATAAGTTCAGAATGATCCTGGATGACAAACTGCAGCAAAAGAACATTTATTATAAAGACCTATTGACAGGAAATATTCTTGATCCCTTGCATATCAGTCCAATTCAGAAAGATGGGTTTATCAACTATATGAAATCTATCGGCAAGCTTGGAGGTCAGAATAAATTGCCAAGACTGAGCAATGACCGTATTATTGCTGACAAGCTCAAACCATATCTTGTGGAAATTATGTCTGCAAATTAACATGGCATGATTATTACTAAACATTAACTAAAAATTATTCCAGGTTCAACCATGTCTGAAACTGTAAAGAGACAAATCGCAATATTAGGTTCCACTGGTTCTATAGGAACCCAGGCATTGGAGGTTATTGACCAGAATCCGGATTTTTTTGAGGTCTCAGTACTTACTGCAAATGATAATCATGAATTACTCATAGCCCAGGCTTTAAAATACCAGCCTAATGCTGTAGTAATTTGCAATAAGGACAAATACAATATTGTTAAAGAAGCTCTTAAAAATGAGCTGATTAAAGTTTACGCTGGCTCAGAAGCTGTAGAACAGATCGTTCAGACAGATGAAATAGATATTGTGCTAACCGCTATGGTTGGTTTTGCGGGGCTCAGTTCAACTGTAAAAGCCATTGAAGCAGGGAAAATCATTGCATTGGCTAATAAAGAAACACTCGTGGTAGCTGGTGACCTTATCAGCCGGTTGGCTATCGAAAACAATGTTCCGGTAATACCCGTTGATTCTGAACATTCGGCCATTTTTCAATGCCTTGCCGGTGAGAATAGTACAACGATAGATAAGATAATACTTACAGCTTCCGGCGGCCCATTCAGGGGATACGGAAAAGAACAACTATCGAAAGTAACCAGGAATGATGCATTAAAACATCCGAACTGGACCATGGGTGCGAAAGTGACTATTGACTCTGCAAGTCTTATGAATAAAGGCCTTGAAATGATAGAAGCAAAATGGCTTTTTGGTTTGAAGCCATCCCAGATTGAAGTTATTATTCATCCTCAATCGGTAATTCATTCTATGGTACAATTTCAGGATGGCTCAGTAAAGGCCCAACTCGGCCCCCCTGATATGAGATTACCAATTCAATATGCCCTGGCTTATCCGAAGCGGCTTGCAAATGATTTTCCAAAATTGAATTTCAAAAGCCTGTCTGTCCTTGAATTTGAACAACCTGATACGCAAACTTTCCGTAATCTTGCACTTGCAATACAGGCATTGGAAGATGGCGGAAATATGCCATGTATATTGAACGCAGCTAACGAAATAGTTGTTAAAGCATTTCTGGAAGAAAGAATTTCTTTCCTGGATATGCCGGAAATCATTGAAAGAACGTTAGGTAAGATTGACTTTATAAAGGAACCGATGCTTGATGATTATTTTGCAACGGATAAGGAAACTAGGGAATTTACGAATACATTAATTTAATTTTAAATAAGATAGAATGGAAGTTTGGGTTAAAGCAGGTGAGTTTTTGCTTGCCATTTCAATACTGGTAATTGTACACGAATTTGGTCATTATATAGCTTCAAGGCTATTTGGAATAAGAGTTGAAAAGTTTTTTCTCTTTTTTGATGCTGGTGGATATAAGCTGTTTTCAAAAAAAATAGGAGAAACAACTTACGGCATAGGCTGGCTTCCCCTGGGTGGTTATGTAAAAATAAGCGGTATGATTGATGAGAGCATGGATAAGGATTATGCTAAATCAGCACCGCAGGATTATGAATTCCGCTCCAAGCCCGCGTGGCAGAGGCTAATCGTGATGTTAGCTGGTATATTTATGAATGTGATCCTGGGGATTTTGATTTTTACATTTCATACATTCCATTATGGAGAAGAATATTTGCCGGTAAGCGACCTGAATAATGGAATTATTGCACATAGTCTGGCTAAAGAAGTAGGATTTAAAACCGGAGATGTTATCCTGAAAATGAATGGTGATAAGCTTAAGAAAGCAAGCGATATTATAAGCCCGAGTTTACTTCTTGATGATAATGTCAATTATGAAATTCGGAGAGATGGTCAGGAACAAACCATTCACCTGCCAAAAGATTTTGCACGTAAAATAATTGATAGTCCTGATTCATTTCTTGAGCTAAGACAGAAATTTGCAGTGGAAACGGTTGATGGATTCCCGACAAATAATGCCAAAGAAGCAGGACTTAAGGCTAGTGATTCCATTGTAGCTGTAAACGGAATGGCTACGCCATTTTTTGGGGATATCACCCGTGTTTTTAGTCAGAATAAAAATAAAGAGGTTGAGATATCTGTAAAACGGAACGGTCAATCTACCCCAATAGCAATACATGGCAAAATAGACGCCGAAGGGCATTTTGGATTTGCTGCGAAATTTAATTTTGCATCAGAAACTTATGACTTGCCGAATTCATTCAGAATAGGATCTAAAAGAGCCTGGCATGCTGTAGCTGACAATGTAAAAGGTCTATGGAGGATGATAACAGGTGCATTGCCTGCCAAGTCATTGCATAGTTTGATAGGTATTGCAAATGCTTTCCCATCTACATGGAACTGGAGTGGTTTCTGGATGTTGACAGGGTTGCTTTCTATGGTTCTTGCTTTTATGAATCTGCTTCCGATACCTGCACTTGATGGCGGACATGTTATATTCCTTCTTGTAGAAATGGTTCGTCGTAAACCGGCGAGCATAAGGGTTTTGGAAATATCTCAAATAGTCGGCATGTCTATTTTATTTCTACTTATGGCCTTTGCCTTGTACAACGACGTAAGTCAGTATATATTCAGACGTTAATTCGGTTATTCGATTCGAAGAGAGGGAAGTGAATGATTAAATTATTTCAGGTATTCGCGGTTTGGATCACAATTTTTTTACCAGCGCACCTTTTTGGGCAGGAAAAAGATACCATTGTGACTTCAAAAAACCTTGGGAAAGTTATCATTATGGTGGTTCCTTTTTCTCCCCAGATGATAGACGCAAATGGCGATCAGTTTATTTGTGCCAAAAGCGACATTAATGCCGGGCAGTTCAGCGATATGGTTCGGACCAGTTTTACTTTGGCCTTAATGGAAAACCTTAATGAGTATTATGACGTAGTTGAGCCTAAGGATAATCTGGCGGATCAAAACAGTGATATATCTGTTCTATACCAGATATTCAGATATAAAACATTGCATAGAAAGCTGAAATCTTATGTAAAAGGTTATCCCAATTTTAGTCTTTGGCAAAAAATTGGCCCTGCATATCTGAGGTGGGGGAGTGATTGTGTTAATGATCAGAAACAAAAACCTGAGCGAAACAATCATAAGTTTGATAAAGCTGAGATAATCAAAGGGAAAGATTCAATTTATTCTTCTATCATGAATTTTCATGATGCATCATACACACTTATTATAACTGATTTTGAAATGACAACGAGGTTTAAAACCTGCCTTGATCTTCAAAGCAATGTCTTTCAAAGAGATTTTTATGTTCATTATTCATTGCTAAATTATGATGGAAAATATTTGAGCGGTGGTGTAGTGGGGACTACATATCAGTCATCAACAAATGATATTAAAAAGATTATCGATCATAATTTTAGTTTACTGAGTGGATTAATTGTTGCTAATATCCGCAACAAAATTCCTTCTCAATAAAAAGAGAATCCCTATATTTGCCGCTCGTTTTTGTGAAGCCCGGATGGCGGAATTGGTAGACGCGCTGGTCTCAAACACCTGTGGATTCATCTCCGTGTCGGTTCGACTCCGACTCCGGGTACAAGTAAGACCTCAGAAATGATGAGTCTACAAATATAAAAAGCCCGCTGGAAATTTCCAGCGGGCTTTTTATATGAAAAAAATAAATATTTTTCTTACTGTGCCCCGAACTTCATAGTAATACCAACTTTGATTCCAACGCTGCTGAATGGAGAATAGACTGTACTATAACTGGCGACCTGGTTTGTTGGCGACATATTTGTTACTTTGGTTGAATATGTAATGGTTTTGTCTTTGGGATCACCATCATAAGCCTGCGTATTTTCTACCTGAGCGGGTTCCCATTGTAATGACCTGTCGAATATTTCCAGGTTCAATGCAAGGTTATCATTTAAAGGGTATTCAACTCCAAAGGCACCATAAACCCCTACTGCTATATTTCCGCTGGCAGTAAGAATATAAGTCCCGGTAGGGGCGAAAGGCCCTGCAGCAGTTTCTGATATTGTAGCAGTGGGAGCTCCAATTACAATACCAAACCGACCATAAGGGTTTATTCCTGAATTATGAGCAGAAAGTACCAGAAATGGAGTTATTGAAAATAAATCACCTTTCATTTTCTCAGTAATTTGGTCAGCACCATCGTTTTCTGTAAATTTAGTTTCTGTTCCCGCCACAGCATTAAGGTCAAGACCTGCACCCAGGTGATCTCCAAAAAAATATGTCCCTGAAAGAGCTACATTAAAGCCCATTCCCATACTATAAGGGACATCTGTATAGGTTGATCCTGAAACATCTGCACGGGAGCCGGGGCCGGATGTGAAACCATATCCTAGATCCAGCCTTGCTTCAATTAGTCCGCTTTGTGCAGAACAGATTTTTGTTGTAAAAATTGCAGTAAGAGCAATAAGGAGCATGAATTTCGTTTTCATAAATATAAGTTTTAGATTTTAAAAACACACACAATTATTGATGATTCAATGAATTATTGAATTTAATAACCATTTCAAAAACAAATTGTTTAGTCTTAATAATTAGAAAACTTATATTTTTTGATTTTGCTAAATTCGGGCATGAGGTAAAGCACTTAATATCGGTTTTAAAGATATGAACTTCATAAATTGAAAGAAAGCGCTTTTTATGAGTCTAATGACTAATTTCGCACTTCAAAAAAACAGTTCTTAATGATGAAAAAAACAGTTTTTCTGGCTATTTTAGCATATTTCTTTTTTAAAATCGATGTTAACGCTCAGGAATCGCCACAAATTGGCATTTTTGGAGGCTATACCTTCCCCGGTGGCGTTTTTACAGATTTGCACGATTTTTCATATAAACCGGTAAATAATGCCGGGATATTTGCGGAGTTTGACAGGCTAGATCATTTATATATGAATACTGGAATTATCTATAGCCAGGAAGAGTCGGGCCCCATAACTTTATCACCGGAAGTAAAGATACCGAAGGACTTTACTTCAAATATGACTTTTGATTATCTTCAGATATATGGGAAATTAAAATATAGTTATAGACTTGTAGATCATGTAAATGTATATTATAATGTCGGGCTGTATGGAGGCTACCTACTGTATGGGAGCTATACTGAGAATAACGACAAAATAAATGCATCTTCAGACATGCATCATGGAAATGGCGGACTGCTTGGAGGCGTTGGCATCACATTAAATATATCTAAATTAAAAGTGAACCTTGGAGCAGATGCCAACTATGGTTTCTTTTATACTGTGAAAGATCTTCCGTATCGCGGAACTATTTATGCTGCAGGGGTCAGGACCTCGCTTGGTATTTCGTATCCGATTGACTTAGAGTAACTACAAATCTACAACCGATTAAATTTATTAGCTTTGTATAAAATTTTGGGGTTATGAACAGATTTATTGGATTTTGTGCAGTTGTGGGATTGTTATGTGCTTCTTTAACTTTAAAAGCGCAAGTCAATCTTTCGAATGGGCTTATTGCCTGGTATCCATTCAGTGGTAATGCAGGGGATTCCAGCGGAAATGGTCATGATGGAATCGTTACTGATGCGACACTGGTAAACGACCGCTTTGGTAAAACCAATAGTGCCTATTTTTGCGATGGTAATAGTAAAGCGATTACAGTTCTGGCATTTGGAGATTATAATGCCCAGGGTGTTACAGTTTCTATGTGGATCAAAACAAGTAAAAAAGGTGCAGCTCTCCAATTGGTATCAGGAGCAATAGGAACTCTATATTTAAACGTTCATAAAATTGGTACTTTCGTAGCTGATTTTGATGGTAACATGAGCAATCTTTCAAGTGCAAATGCCTCTGATTCAGTGGTTACCAATGGTGTTTGGGTCAATGTTATAGCAACCAATGATGGCACAACGACACGCCTTTATGTTAACGGCGCTTTGCAAAAATCATATTCGGAATCGTTATCAACAGGTGGTAGTGATCTGATTATTGGTAATAAAGGCTATATCGGAAGTAT
The DNA here is from genome assembly GCA_013288555.1 of Bacteroidota bacterium. Taxonomy (GTDB): domain Bacteria; phylum Bacteroidota; class Bacteroidia; order CAILMK01; family CAILMK01; genus JABDEJ01. The sequence continues at coordinate 56,951 of JABDBQ010000005.1, forward strand.
CGATGATATAAGAATTTACAACAGGGCTATAACAGCTTCAGAAGTATCAGCTATTTATAGCTTGACGTATTGATTGCTCCTTACGCCTTGTTAAGTTAAATGATTCTATTTTCTCCAAGCCAATTACTGATAAATTCCGCAATTTCATCCCACCCTTTATCCATTATCAGATTATGTCTCCGACCTGTGAAAACTTTATAATCAGTTTTTGAAGGAGCTTTTCGGTATTTACTCCAGTTTGTTTGATTCAACGAAGCAGGAATTATTTTATCTTTTTCACCGGCGATAAAAAGCAGGGGTTGCTGTTTTTTACTGTAATTAATCTTTGCTATTTTCTTCAAAGAATCGCGTGGAACTAATTTCCCCTGTGGAACAATATCATTGAAAGCATTAAGTAATTCCTGACCAGAAAGGTGATCAGCAAACGCAAAACAGAACTGGTCCTCTGTCCATAAACATGGTTTGTATTTGCTCATAAAAGGGTTAAGAACCGGCCAATTTGCTTTTAAAAAAGAAAATTCCAGAGATAAAACACCTTGCGGCGGTGCACTGTCGATAACCACTGCACATGATCCCAAACCTTTTTGTAAAAGTAATTGTACAACCAAAGCACCCATACTGTGGCCGATAAGAATGGGAGGCTGTGGTAATTCAATAATAAACTTCTCAAAACTGGTAATAACATCTTTTAAGTGAACATTTCCTTCTCCTTTATAGTCAGGATGCCTTTTTAATAGGTTTTCAGGAGAATCATTCTTATAAGGCCATGCAGGTGCAAAACATTCGTATCCTTTTCCTTCAAAATACGGCAACCAGTTTTTCCAACATTTGTTGGTTACAAACATACCATGAACAAATACAATTTGTGGTCTTATTGCGGTCATTTCGGTTGTTTTTATTTTATAACCGAAATTAGGTTGAAATTTTTTGGTGCGAACAAAATAATTTATATTCATCTTCGTCTTATATTCCAAAGTCTTACCAGATATTTTTGACCAATTAAATTTTATAAAATATTGATATTTAATATAATATGACAGGAAATACTGAAAGCATTATCACAGTAGAAAATCTTGTCAGGAAGTTCAAAGACTTTACTGCTGTAAATAATATCTCTTTCGAGATAAAAAAAGGGGAGATATTTGCTTTTTTGGGTCCTAACGGAGCTGGTAAAAGCACTACCATTAAGATGTTGACTACTTTATTGTCCCCAACCTCAGGTAAAATTACCCTGGATGGTTTTGATCCGGTTCAGCAAAAAAATGAAGCCAGAAAGTCTTTTGGGATTGTTTTCCAGGATCCAAGTCTAGACAGCGATCTTACAGCAAAAGAAAACATGACGTTACATGCGGTAATGTACCATATCCCCGTAAAAATCAGAAAACAGAGAATTGAAAATCTATTGAGGTTTGTTGAATTATGGGATAGAAAAGATAGTGAAGTAAAAACGTTTTCAGGAGGAATGAAGCGCCGCCTCGAAATTGCAAGAGGACTGTTGCACCATCCTAAAATCCTTTTTCTTGATGAGCCTACACTTGGTCTTGATCCCCAAACCAGGAATCATCTATGGAATTACCTGAAAGAAGTGAATAGATCAGAAGGAATGACTGTTTTTTTTACAACCCATTATATGGAAGAAGCGGAAAGAATAGCTGACAGGATCGCAATCATCGATAAAGGAAAAATTATAGCCAGCGGAACGGCTGATGATCTGAAAACTCAAACGGAAACAGAATCACTTGAAGACGCCTTTCTTTCTTTAACAGGTCATGAAATCAGGGAGGAAGAGGCAAATGGATTAGACAGAATGCGTGCAATGGCTAAAAGATTTGAAGGAGGAAGACGATGAGTACAATATATATACTTTGGCTTAGGCAGATCAAAAAATATTTCCGCTCGAGATCCAGGATCATAGGTTCCCTTGGTCAGCCAGTGTTATTTCTGGTTGCCTTTGGCTTTGGGTTCGGTTCCATGTACCAAAAAGCCGGCGGCGGCAATTATATTCAATTCCTGGCACCTGGAATTATACTTATGAGCGTTTTGTTTACAGCTATATTTTCTGGAATTGAATTGATATGGGATCGTCAGTTTGGTTTTCTAAAAGAAACAATGGTTGCACCTGTTCCAAGAATCCATATTATGCTAGGAAGAACACTTGGTGGCGCCACTGTTGCAACTATTCAAGGTGTTATCGTTTTTATTTTGACACTATTTGTCGGATTCAGGCCAGAACATTTATACATGCTTCCTTTAGCTCTACTTCTATTATTTCTGGTTGGGTTATTATTCACAAGTCTTGGAACCGCAATTGCCTCAATGATGGAAGATATGCAAGGTTTTCAGTTGATTATGAACTTTTTGGTAATGCCTATATTCTTCTTGTCGGGCGCCTTATTCCCAATGAAGGGCCTTCCTAAGGCTATGGAATATGTTGTCAAAATGGATCCGCTTACGTATGGTGTAGATGGTGTGCGTGCAACTTTGATTTCTGTAAGTAATTTTTCGCTGCCTTTTGATTTTCTGATACTTGGAATTATTACGGTAGCGCTTCTGGCTTTCGGGAGCTACATGTTTGAAAAAATTCAGGCTTGATTCTGGTGACCATTAATCTAACTCCCTTTTAAGAGTTATTCATATCTTGTTTCGCTACGATATTTTTGAGTTCAATAAGACGATTGTTTTTTTCGGGAAGTCTAAGGCTTAATGCCGTTTTGGTGAAATAGTGATGGCTTTCAAAAAAACGAACCTGGAGCCGATCCCATTCTTTTTCGTCTTTAACAAAACCATAATGAAGGAATTCCCGAAACAAGGTATTCGAAATAGGATAAAAGTCTTTTCTTCCCAGATAATCAAGGTCCGCATCACATAATATTTCTTCTAATGGTGTTTTTGGGCTTTGCGGAATTTTTGTGGCCATTATCATCCCGCAAATAATTTCAATATCGACCGGGCTATACCCATAGTGTCCAAGGCAGCCTCTCGCTATTTCGCACCCTACGTCTTCATGATTTCTGTATTGGACCGTAAAACCGATATCATGAAATAATGCCGCCGTTTTTAGCAGATGGGTATCGCGAACAGATATCTGTTCTGCTTTTGCAAGCATAATAGCAGCAGTGAGAACATCCTGAGTGTGGTGTATGCCATGATACGTCAGATCAGGTAAAAGGTCTGCTGTTAGTTTAGCGAAAACAAATGCCTTCGCTTTCTCATAATCCATATGCAAAATTATTTTTTCTTTGTTAAATTGCAGAAACAGCTCCGCTACAGGCTATTTTATTTCAGACTCAACATAATACATATCGATCTCGCCTTTATTCTTGGCTTCTATTTTGCCTCTGTAAGTGCAAATAAATTTATTTTTAATAAATTCATAAGTAGAAGAAGAGATATTTATTTTATTGACCTCGCAACTGCTTTCCATCCTTGCAGCAGTATTTACGGTGTCTCCCCATATATCATAGGCGAATTTTTTAGCTCCAACCACTCCGGCTACTACCGGTCCGGAATGAATCCCAATTCTGATTGAGAAGCCAATACCTCCGGTTTTTTCTTTTTCTTTTCGGTAATTCTCCATGTAGTGCTGCATTTCCAATGCGGCTTTTATTACTTTTTCTGGATGTGCGGTATCTGCTGTTGGCAATCCTCCTACACATAGATAAGCATCTCCTACTGTTTTAATTTTTTCGATATCGTTTTTTTCAATAATTTCATCAAAAGCCCTGAAGCAGCGATCAAGCTCATCTACAAGCAGTTCAGGAGTTAGGGTTTCGCCAATTTTGGTAAAATTATGAATATCGGCAAACATGACTGTAGCATTTTCATATTTTCTCGGGGCTGATTTCCCGAATTTCTTTAGTTCCTCAGCTATTTCAGACGGAAGAATATTCAGCAGCAGATCTTCAATTTCTACCTTTTGTTTGTTAATGGTTTCAGTGCGATCAGCTACTTTTTCTTCAAGGGTCTCATTTGCAGTTTGCAGTTCTTCAATAAGTATTCTATTCTTGTGTCTCAGGTTGAAGGTTTCATAAGCCTTGTCCAGTGTAATTTTGAGCTCGTCCTTATTCCACGGTTTCGTTATATACCGATATACTTTGCCTGTATTAATAGCTTCAATAACAGCTTCAATATCACTAAAACCTGTAAGAATCATTCGAATTGTTTCCGGTTCATCGGGAAGGCTTTGCAAAAATTGAATACCTGTCATTGAAGGCATTCGCTGGTCTGTGATGATTATGGGTATGGAGTTATTTTTTAAAATTTCCATTCCTTCATCAGCAGAAAGCGCTGTGAAAATTTTATAATCTCTCCTGAATGCCGCTTTAAAAACCACAAGATTATCCTCTTCATCATCAATATAAAGGATTGTAGGTTTTTCTTCTTCTTCCATGATAACTAATTAAGATTTAAAGGTATTCTTATTGTAAATTGAGTTCCCACGCCAGGAGTACTGTCGACAGTAATCGTACCATGATGCTTTTCGATGATGCCATAAGAGATTGAAAGGCCAAGTCCCGTTCCAATTCCGACATCTTTTGTTGTAAAAAACGGGTCGAAGATCCTGTTTTTTGTTTCTTCACTCATACCAATACCAGAGTCTTTGATGCTTATTTCTGCAAATCCATTTGCCACATGCGTTTTAATCCAGATGGTTCCTTGACCCTCAATAGCTTGTGCTGCATTATTGAGGATATTAATGAATACCTGGTTAATTTGACCGGGGAAACAATTTACAAGTGGAATGTGTTCATATTCTTTTACAACCTCAATCCTATCTTTTAACTGGCTGTTAAGAATGACAAGGGTTGAATCCAGGCCTTCTTCTAGGCTGGATAATTTGAACTCATTTTCATCAAGGCGGGTAAAGTTTCTTAGGTTTTTAACAATTTCAGTAGTTCGGTTAGCCCCATTTTTGATGCTTCTATATAAATCCTCAACTTCATGAAGCAGTATGTCAATTTCTATTTCTTTTTTATGCTTTTCAATGCTTTTTAATTTTTCCTCATTGTCTTCACCCGGTTTGATTTGCATATATTCTTCCAGAAGTTTTTTTATTTCCTGGTAATTGCTTTTCAATGATTCTATGCCGGCAGAAACGAAATTGATTGGATTGTTGATTTCATGAGCTATTCCTGCAGTAAGTTGGCCTAGTGATGCCATTTTTTCCGATTGAACCAACTGAGACTGAGTTGCTTTTAGTTCTTCATAAACAGTTGAATTGTCAATGGCTACACTCACATAGGTAATTAATGATCTGATCATATTCAGATGATAATCGCTATAGGCGTTTTTCCTATAACTAATAACACATAGTACTCCTATCGGATGATCATTAACCGTCATCTGGTTACATATCATAGATTTAGCAGCCTCACCGTCAAGGGTTATTATGGGGTCAAAGAAATATCTGCTATAATCTTTTTCAGCATCGTCCAGAAAAATATCAATTTTATTGGCAATGCTCCATTCAGCAACGCTTGTTTCCGAGACGGATTGTTTTTCGACTCTAACTTGAGGGAAATCGGGTGAGCGGAAATATTTAAGTTTCTTCTTACGGTCATTAATGCCCAGTAAAATAACCGGCGCATCCATTATTGAGTTAATAATTTCGGAAAGTTTTTGAAACATTTCCTGGATGCTGAGTGTAGAGGTAATTTTTTGTCCAAGTTCACCAATAATTGACAATTGGTCAATTGAACTTTGCTGTTCAACCAGTTTGTCTGAAAGTGTTTTATTTTGTTCAGAAACGTTTTTTAGCTCCTTAATAGTAGCCAGCGCATCATTAAACTTTTTTCCGAGATTAATGAAATTCTCTGCTAAAGCACCGATTAAACCATCTTCTTCTATCTCAAATGGATGGAATTCTCCGCCTTCAATAGCACGTTCAGTTTTGTCTTTGAGAGTTTGAATGTCTTTCTTTGTGTTTCCTAAAATCATTATAAATGCCGTTTTAATTTCATAATAATCCTAATCAACATTCAATGAGCAAGTCTTTTCTGCTTTCCATTTGCCAAAAATAGACAATTTTATGGAATATACTTTTTTTCTTTGAGTTTATGAATAAATCAGCTTCCCTTAACATCAAACAACAATTATGGAACATTACTGTTGTTCATTTATAATTCACATGATCATCATAAATTTAAACCTTTTTAAGTTTATTTAAATTTGTACTTTTGGCATTCGTTAGGGAGTTTTAATATTAACAATAACATAAATCTGTGACAGATACGAAAAATTCAGGCTCAATATCTGAAAATCCATTTCCCGGGCTGAGACCATTCGATGTTGCAGAAAGCCATTTGTTTTTTGGCAGAGAGCATCAGGTTGATGAGCTTCTCAGAAAGCTTACTTTATATCATTTTGTTTCCGTTGTCGGAACTTCAGGAAGCGGCAAATCATCCCTGGTACGAGCAGGACTTTTGGCTAAGCTATATAATGGTTATAATATAGGAGAGGGGTCGAAATGGTTAATAGCGATCATGCGCCCAGGGGCAAACCCGATTTTAAATCTTGCCAAATCGTTATTCAGTGAGCAAGTTTTCGGCACGTCAAAAGATGTGCGCGCAAGAATTGATGCCGCCGTTGAATTGTTGAATGAAAGTCCACTGAGCCTTATCCAGATCATAAGGGCAAATATTCAGCGAGGAACGAATATTCTTATTCTTGCAGATCAGTTCGAAGAATTGTTCCGTTTTTCAAATGAATCTGATCCCGAATCTCAGAAACATGCTGCACATTTTGTGCAGTTACTTATTGAAGCGGTTAGGCAACATGATGCCGGAATTTATGTCGTAATAACACTTCGGGCTGATTTTCTCGGAGATTGTTCCGCATTTGAAGGGTTGCCAGAAGCTATAAATGATGGCCAGTATCTTATACCAAGGCTCAATAGAGAACATTATAAACTTGTAATTGAAGGGCCTGTAAATTATGCACATGGCAAAATAGCTCCAAGACTGGTTCAGCAATTACTCAATGACATGAGTAACAACCAGGATCAGCTGCCTATTTTGCAGCATTCTTTGATGCGTGCCTGGGAAAATACATTAAAGTTTGGCGTTGAAGGAGATCCGATGGATTTGGCACAATATAAAGCCATTGGTACTCTGAAGCATGCTTTGAACCAGCATGCCAATGAGGCATTTGCTGAGTTAAATGAAAAGCAGAAGAAACTTGCCGCGCTCATTTTTAAATGTATTACGGTAAAAGGATCAGACAATAGAGGCATAAGAAGGCCGACAAAATTTAAAGATATTTGTGAGATAACCAGGGCTAAAGATAAAGATGTCTTAGAAACCCTTGAAGTATTCCGGAAATCCGGCCGTGGATTTATTATGCCACCGGCTGACGTTGAATTATTGCCAGAAATGATGGTTGATATTTCTCATGAAAGTTTGATGCGTAACTGGAAACGTCTGGAAGAATGGGTTGATGAGGAATATGAATCGGCTCAAATGTATCAGCGTCTGTCTGAAGCGGCAATTTTATATCAAAACGGCGTAGCAGGACTGTGGCGGGATCCTGAACTTTCCGTTGCCCTGGAATGGAAAGAAGCAAACAATCCCCACGAGGCATGGGCAAAGCAATACAATGAGGATTTCGTTAAGAGCATGCGATTTCTCGATGAGAGCATTGAAGGAAAAGAAAGAATGCTGGCGGAAAAGAAAAGAAGAAGACTGGTTACAAATATTATTGTTATCATATTCTTGCTTAGCGCTGGTGGATTGAGCCTCTGGGCCCTGATTGAGCAAAATATTGCTTTTAAAAGTGCAAATGAAGCTATTTCCCAAAAATCAAAGGCGGAAGGAGCTGAGAAAACGGCTGTAAAAAGTGCCGCCGAGGCAGAAAAGAACTTTAATATAGCGGAAGAACAACGAAAAAAGGCTCTCGAACAAACCGAAAAAGCCGAAAATCAAAAAACGGAAGCTGAAAGACAAAAAAGACTAGCTGATATTCAAACCCTACAAACCAGGATACAAAGAAACAAAGCACAGCAAGCAAAAATAGCTGCTGAGAAATCTGAAAAAAAAGCTGAAGAAGAAAAGAAGTTAGCCCAGGAGGAAAAAATAATGGCTGATAGTCTAAGGATAATTTCTAATCAAAATGAAGAACTTGCAAAAGAACAAAATCAATTTGCCGTAGCGCATAGCCTTGCGATCGAATCTTCAAACCAGAATGAAGATAAAGACCAGAAAGCGCTCCTGGCTTTAGAAGCATACAGGTTAAACCTGAAAAATAAAAATGATTCTTTTGATGCATATATTATGACGGCATTATTTGATGCTGACAAAGCTTTTAACGATCGCGATAAATACGTTTTAAAAGGCCATGCCGGGCTGGTAAAAGGACTTGCGGCATCATCAGATGGCAAATACCTGGCATCATCCGGGGACGATGGCAAGGTCCTTTTATGGGATATGACTGAGGCTAAACCTAAGTCAACTGAAATTATTTCGGGGACAAATGAATTTAATTCGGTAGCATTTTCTGCAGATAATACCATACTGGCAGGTTGTTCTGATCAAAAAATCTATATCTGGAAGGTGAGTGATTTGAAACAAAAGCCATTAATACTTTCCGGTCACACGGGTAGAATTACTTCGCTCGTTTTTGGGGAAGGCGTATTGATATCAGGTGGCCTCGACAAGATGATTATCGTTGAGAGCCTAAAGGATAATAGTCTGAGAATGGAATCAGTCAATTCATCTGTTATTTCACTAGCCTATTCTAAGACAACAAAGATGATTGCCGTAGGCTGTGAGGACGGATCTATTTTTATGTTTGCCGAAAATAATAAAGATAGTAGACCAGGACTATTGATAAAAGAAAGAAGCCAGGTTACTGGTTTAAGTTTCAACGATACAGGCGATAAAATTGCAGGAGCTTTTTCGGATGGAAGTCTAAATTTATATTATACCAATCAACCAAATTCTCCTTTGGCGAATAAAATTAAAAACAGGAACTCAGGCCTGGTTCAAGCTCTTACTGGGCATAAATCAGCATTATCCGCTGTTGCATTTGGTCGCGGTACTTTACTGGCAAGTGCCGGATTTGATAGGAAGGTAAAGCTTTGGCAATCAGAAACTTTGGCTGAACCAGTTGTCTTCACCGAGCATGATGACTGGGTGACAAGCATGGTAATGAGCGCAGATGGAAAAAGGATTTATTCGGGAGGGAAAGATAAAAATATCATCATCTATGACATTGACGAGAAGGATATTGTAAACAGGCTTAAAAAGAAAGTAAGCAGGAATCTTACTCCTATGGAATGGTCTCATTTTATGGAAGGAATACCATATCAGAAAACAGTTGATTCGCTGCCATAGTCAATTGGCTTAATCGTTACAAATCCAGCAGTCCTTCCGGCAAGTCTACAGTAATTGTTTTTCTTTTGAGATCGATTTTTTTAACCAGGTCTTCATGAAATGGAATCAGGATTTCTTTTTCATCGGAATTTACTTCGAGAATACTCTGTTTACCCGATTCATCAAGACCGGTAACAATCCCAATTGATTTTTTTTGAAGATCAAAAACCTTAAAGCCAATCAGTTCGCTGGGCTCCAGGTTTTGCAAAAGCTCCACCGGTATGGTTTTCTCTTCAAGTATAACCGCTCTGCCGTTAAGCCTTGTTGCTCCGGGAAGGTCTATAATATCCTTAAACTTAATACGTGCTGTTTTATCGTCATCCCAGATAATCGATTCAATCTGGTAAGGAACAGGTTTGCCAACCCACTCTATAAAAATAAAATCACCATCAGATAGTACTTCATCCAGGTCCGAAATTAAAAAGGCTACCTTGACAAAGCCAAGGTAGCCATATGGTTTGAGTATTTTGCCTAGCAGGATGCCGTCTTCTAGCTTCCAAACAGGCATAATCTGATTATTATTCGTTAGCCGGTGCAGCTTCTTCTGCAGGAGATTCTTCAGCGGCAGGAGCCTCATTGGAAGCTTCTAAAACGGGAGTTTCAGTTTCTTCTTCAGAAGTTTCTGCTTCTTCAGCCACTGGTTCAGGATTGTTTTTTGCAAGGATATCTTTGGCGCGTTTGTGTGCAACCAGAGATTCGCGCTCAAGGCGGGTACGCTGTTCTTTGTCCATGCTGTCTTTGAGGCTGGCAATTTTCTGATCAATTTTATTTGCCTTTTCCTCCATCCATGCCGAAAACTTGGTGTCAGCTTCTTCAGCTGTAAAAGCTCCTTTAGCCACACCTCTTGCAAGGTGTTTGCGATACATGACGCCTTTATAAGACAATATTGCCTTACAAGTGTCAGTAGGTTGTGCACCTTTTGCAAGCCAGTCCAAAGCCTTGTCGCTATCGAGATCGATAACTGCCGGGTTTGTGTTTGGATTGTAGATACCGATTCTTTCGATGAATTTACCGTCGCGAGGCGACCGTGAATCCGCTACTACGATGTGATAATAGGGTTTTTTCTTGCGTCCCTGACGCGCTAATCTGATTTTAACTGCCATTTAGTTTATAGTCTTCTAATGAATAGAAGCGGCAAAGGTACATTTATTTATATTATGAATGAAGAAAAAATTACAATGATCGATGACCAATTATCAATGATCAATTCCATTAGCAAAAATTGAATCAATATAAATTTATAAATGCTTATAAATCATTAACCAAACTTCCCTAATATTGTTTCAATATTTAAATCAATGAAAATTTCCGCTCTTGTCTTTATTCTACCTCTTATTGTTATGACGTCTTGTCACCAGAAGCAAAAAGTTGACCTTATCCTTCATAATGGAGTAATATACACTGTAGATGGTAAATTTTCTGTGGTACAGGCTTTTGCAGTAAAAGACGGTAAATTTATTGAAGCAGGCAGCGATGATGAAATCATGAGGAAGTATGAAGCTTCTAAAACAATAGACGCAGGTGGGAAACCTGTTTATCCGGGTTTTATTGATGCACATTGCCATTTTTATGGATACGGAAGGATACGAACTGAGGTAGATCTGGTTGGTTGTCTTTCTTTTAAAGAAATGATTGACAGGGTTGTTAAGTATTCAAAGACTAACAAATCTCCCTGGATTTTGGGTAGGGGATGGGATCAAAATCGCTGGCCCGGCAAAGAATTTCCTGTAAAAGACACCCTTGATAAGCTGTTCCCAAACATGCCTGTTTACCTGGCGAGGATAGATGGACATGCGGCTTTGGTAAATCAGAAAGCATTGGATTTGGCGGAAATTGACCATTTTACTGCTATCGATGGTGGCACAATTGTCGACAAATTCCTTTGGAAAAAACATCCTGCTAGGCTTGGTAAATTTTACTCATTTATAGAAGGAAAGCTAATTTCAAAAGATACATTAGTTTTTGAAGAAATTCCAACTGGAGTATTAGTAGACAACGCCACAGACCTCGTTAAAAAAGTCATCCCTCCTCCAACAAAAGAAGAAATGCGTCAGTATCTTCTCCAGGCCCAGGCTGATTGTTCCAAAGTAGGGCTGACAACTGTAGATGATGCCGGGCTGGACAAGGATGTAATTGACCTTATTGATGAAATGCAGAAGAAAGGAGAGCTGAAAATGCGGATCTATGCCATGGCGAGTGGCACACCTGAAAACCTGGATTATTATTTAAGTCATGGCATTATAAAAACGGATCGCCTTCATGTCTGCTGTTTTAAATTTTATGCCGATGGGGCGCTGGGTTCCAGAGGGGCATGTCTCCTAAAACCTTACCTGGACAAACCGGATCAACAGGGATTTTTGCTTAATCCTCCTGATTTTTATAAGGGCGCCGCCAAACGTATTGCGAATTCTCCATTTCAAATGGCAACGCATTGCATTGGTGATTCTGCAAACCGGTTTATCCTACAAGTTTATGCTGAAGTTTTAAGGCTGGGCAATGACCGGCGCTGGCGGATAGAACATGCACAGATTGTAAATGAAAATGATTTCGAAATGTTTGGCAAATACAATATTCTGCCATCCATGCAGCCCACCCATGCCACTTCTGATATGTATTGGGCTAAGGACAGGATCGGGGCTGAACGTCTGAAGGGTGGGTATGCTTTAAAACGATTGCTTGCGGAAAATAAAGTTCTGCCTACAGGAAGCGATTTTCCGGTAGAATCAATCAATCCATTATTTGGATTTTATGCGGCGGTTTCACGCCAGGATAGTGTTGGTTTTCCGGTTGGAGGATTTCAATCGGAAAATGCTTTAAACCGAGAGGAGGCTTTAAAAGGAATGACAATCTGGGCTGCATATTCTAACTTTGAAGAGCATGAAAAAGGCAGCATCGAACCAGGGAAATGGGCTGATTATGTCATTCTAGACAAAGATATCATGCAGATACCCATTAAAGAAGTCAGGAATGTAAAGGTCGTCACTAATTCTCTCAAATAATAATTCTTTCTATTCCCTAATTACTTCAATTCCTGGCAATGATATTCCTTCAAGGTATTCCAGCATGGCACCACCTCCTGTGGATACATAGCTTACCCTGGATTCCAGGTTAAATTTATTAATTGCAGCCACAGAATCTCCACCTCCGATTAATGAAAAGGCACCCAGACTGGTAGCATCTGCTACAGCAAAAGCGATTTCTTTGGTTCCGTTTTCAAAATTACTCCATTCAAAAACACCCATTGGGCCATTCCAAAGAATTGTTTTTGACTTCATTAGCACATTTTTATATGTTTCAATGGCTTTTGGCCCGATATCCAGGCCCATTCTGTCGGCACTAATGTTATCCGAGTTTTCAATTTTTATGTCAGCCTCGTTGCTGAAATTATCAGCGGCCAGGCTATCTATAGGAAGAAACAATCCTACATTTTTATCTTTTGCTTTTTGAATTAGCATCCTAGCAAGGTCCAGTTTGTCATCTTCCGTTTTGGATTTACCAATATTGCCACCTGCTGCCTTAATAAAAGTATAAGCCATAGCGCCGCCAATTAATACATTATCAGCTTTTTGAAGCAGGTTTTCAATTATGCCGACTTTATCTGAAACTTTTGATCCGCCAATTATTGCAGTGAAAGGTTTCTCGTAGCTTTTTATCACCCTGTCTATATTCTTTATCTCATCGCTCATGAGGTACCCGAACATTTTATTTTTTCCAAAAAACCTTGCAATTATAGCTGTTGAGGCATGGGCACGATGTGCTGTTCCAAAGGCATCATTTATGTAAACATCTCCAAGCGATGCGAGTTTTTTAGAAAATTCTTCATCACCAGCTTCTTCTTCTTTATAAAAGCGAAGGTTTTCAAGCATCAAAACTTCTCCGGGCTTGAGGGTCGCAGCGTTTTCTTTTGCTCCACTTCCAATGCAATCAGCTGAAAATTTAATATTTACACCTGGTAATAATGCCTGTAAAGCAGGTAAAATGTGCTTTAGTGACATATCCTCATTCACTTTACCTTTTGGCCTGCCCAGATGTGACATGAGGATGACCGAACCGCCTCCCAGGATAACTTTTTTAATAGTTTGGATGGCTGCTTTGATCCTGGTATTGTCAGTTACTTCAAAATTTTTATCAAGTGGAACATTGAAATCAACCCTGATAAGGGCTTTTTTTCCTGTAAAGTCATAAATATTAATATTCTGCATTTTAATTTTTTTAGGGGGCAAATTTAACTGAATTAGGCGCTAAAAAAGTTAATAAGAATCATAATTGCATTTTTACCAATGTCTTTTATCAAATTTGCATGCAAAAAGTCAAATTGAAATATGAGTGAATTAGCGATAAAAAGGGAAGAACAATATACTTTGATTACTGTCAATATTCAAAAAGCAGACAATGCACTTTTTGAATTGCTTTATAACCAGGTAATTCTAGAAATGGAAGAAGGCAGAGTAAACTTCATTTTCGATTTTGAAAAGATCCAGGATTTTAACCATTCTCTATATTTAAAACTCAATCATATTAATAATATTGTTCTGAAAGAAGGTGGGATATTGGTCATAGCTTGCTTTAGTGCAGTAAACCCTGATTTATTTAATGATCTTGATATTGTTTCCACTAAAACAGTTGTTGAAGCCGGTGATTATGTCTTTATGGAGGAAATTGAAAGGCATTTTTTGGAAGTTGATGATGATGAAGATGAAGAAGATCAGGAGGATTAGTTGAACTCTATTTATAGTTATTTATATAATGCTTAATATTGCGTTTGGTTTTGAAACTCATTAAATCTACAGATCATGAATAAAGTTATACTACTAATGCTTATGTTTTTTGTCATTGCATCAAAAATGTCAGCCCAAGCGATATGCACGCCAGATAGTTCACAATTCCCAAAAGGAACCAGTTTTGGTATTTTACCCGATAGCTTAAGTGCTAATGCCAATGTTGGTTTTAACCAGACTTTAAATTTTAAATTTCCGAAAGACACGACCTATTCATCATTCCCGGTTATAATTGATTCTGTTAAAATTGATTCCGTAAGTCATTTCCCAAAATCATTTTCTTATCAATGTACAAGTAAAACTTGTACTTACAAAGGCGGAACATATGGCTGCGCACTGATAACGGGTAGTCCTGTAAACAGTGAAGTGGGTGTATATCACCTTAATATTCATTTTACAGTTTTCTTTCATTCGACACTAATACCAACCGAGATCCCATTACCTGATAGTGGTGCAATGAAGTTGACGATACATGCTCATTCAGGAATTTTAGAACCAATTGCAAACAGCAAATTTGAACTGGATCAGAATTACCCAAATCCATTTAGCAAAAAAACGGAAATAGGCTTCAATAATCCTGATGTACAGCCTGTATATCTCACTGTCACGAATGAAATAGGACAGCAGGTTTATGCAAAACAGATTCAAAGTCACCAAGGATCTAATGTCATTGGTTTTGAGCGCAATGGCTTGCCCCAGGGAATATATTTATACAGTATCAGAACCGGTAATAATATTATTACCCGGAGGATGGTTATTAAGGATTAATGTCTTTTGAGCTTACCATTTTAGGTTCCGGCTCTGCATCGCCAACGCCCGATCGTTTTGCAAGTTCCCAGTTTTTAAACTTTGCAAATCATTATATTCTAATTGATTGTGGTGAAGGGTCTCAAATCCAAATGATGCGATTTGGAGTCAAATCATTCAAAGTTGATATGATTTTTATTTCGCATCTTCATCCGGATCATTATCTTGGATTACCGGGTTTTATAAGTTCCCTGGGTCTAAAAGGAAGGATGGAACCTCTTGATATTTATTGCCCGGTTGGTTTGAAGGAAATACTTGAGGTGCAGTTTCAATTCGGAGAAGTTCATTTAGGTTATGAAATTCGTTATCATGTTTTTGCTGAAGAGGTGGAAAATGTTGAGTTCGAAGATCAATATCTTAAAATTTACAGTTTTCCTTTGAATCACAGAGTTACCTGCCGTGGGTTTTTATTTCAGGAAAAGAAATCAGTTCGAAAAATAAATAAACCAGCAAATTCAGAGGTGAAACTACCAAACGAATCATATCCTGTTCTCAGAAGTGGACATGATTTTACAGATAAAACTGGAAAGGTGTGGGAGTTTGAAAAATATACTTTACCCAACGAAGAGCCATTCAGCTATATGTATATTACTGACACCACATATTTGCCTGAACTTGCTGAACAACTATCCAGATACAAGGTACACACCTTATATCACGAGGCAACATTTTTAGATGAATTAAAGGATAAGGCTAAGATAACATGTCATTCCACGGCTAAAGAAGCTGCTGAATTTGCGGTTAAAGCGGGCGTAAAAAGATTGATTTTAGGGCATTTTTCTTCCAGATATAAAGATTTGGAACCCTTACTAAATGAAGCAAGAGAATTATTCGGCGAAGTCTTTCTTGCAACGGATGGTGCCGGATTTGAAGTGTAAGATTTTGATTTTTTATTAATAATTGGTTGGGTATTCTTTTTCTATATTTGTAAAAATATGCAATTATAACATTTACTGTATGAAAAATATTTGTACAATTTTTCTCTTTTTGCACTTATGCAACATAGTTATTTCAAAACCGGTAAGTGAATCTACTGCCAGTAAAGCTGGTAGGAATTTTCTTTCTGTTAAGACCAATTCGGCTTATTACAAAACCGGAATTTCACTCACCCTTGCCTATAAATCCTTTTCATCGAATACTGCCGCCGTATCGACGGTTTCCAAGGGTAAGACTGCTTTTTATATTTTTAATACGGGTCATGGTTTCGTTATTGTATCGGGTGATGATGCAGTCCATCCTATTCTTGGGTATTCGAACGATGGGAATTTCGATCAAAAAAATATCTCACCATCAATGTCTTACTGGCTTGATGGATATCAAAGCCAGATTCAATATGTTATTGACCATAATATTCAACCTACACGTTCAATTTCAGCCGAATGGAATTCATTAAATAATAATTCGACACAGACCATGGCACAGACATCATCCGGGGTTTCGCCACTTATGGCCACAGATTGGAACCAATCGCCCTATTATAATGATCTATGCCCTTATGACAACACCAAAAATGCATATTGCGTTACCGGGTGTGTTGCCACAGCGATGGCCCAGGTTATGAAATACTGGAATTTCCCGACTTCTGGTTATAATTCATATTCATATAATGATGCACATTACGGTACACAATCAGTAAATTTCAGCACCACGACATATGGCTGGAGTTCAATGACAAATTCCATAAGTAGTTCCAATACAGCAGTTGCTACCCTAATGTACCATTGCGGGGTAAGCGTGAATATGGCCTATGGTACTGACGAGAGTACTTCATATGTTATTTCAGCGGCTTCTGCAACAACCAACTGTGCAGAATACGCATTAAAGCAATATTTTGGATATAGTAGTTCACTGAAAGGATTGCTCAGATCTAATTTTGCAGATACAGCCTGGATTTCTAAACTCAAAAATGAGCTTGATAACCAAAGGCCTGTTATCTATGCTGGGTTCGGACCCGGTGGTGGCCATTGTTTTGACCTTGATGGCTATGATGCCAATAATTATTTTCATGTAAACTGGGGATGGGGAGGAACGGATAATGGATATTTTTCAGTTGATGCATTAAATCCATCTAATGTAGGTACGGGAGGAGGAAGCGGCGATTTTAACAGCAACCAGGAAGCTATAATAGGGATTGAACCTTCGACCGGAGGCAGCCATTCTACGCCACCGGAAGCTGACAGTATTTCGCTATATGACCAGGTAACCATATCATCTGCAACCATTAAATATGGGCAAGGATTTGCAGTATATGCCAACTTGCAAAATACAGGAACAGATACTTTTAAGGGTTCTTATTGCGCCGCAATATTTGATAGTACCAACACATTTTTCGATTATGTGGATAGCTTTAATAATATAGTGCTTTTGCCAAATCAGTATTATACAAGTGATATTAGTTTTGGACGAAATGGGTCATTAAGTATGTTGCCCGGCAAATACAGTATTGCCATCTTTTATCATACAATAGGAGGCAGCTGGAAACTGGTTGCAAATACCGGCACCTATACAAATTATGTCAAGCTCAGCGTCATAAACCCCGGAGTTCTTGAAATGTATTCGAAGATGAAATTATCAACAGGAACTACATTGGTACAAGGTCAATCGGTATCAGTAAACCTTGATATTATCAATACTTCAACAACAACATTTAATGGCGAATATGATTTATCTCTTTACAATCTGGATGGTTCCCACGTTTTATCCATTCAAACGCTCACCAGCCAGACTTTGAAATACAATTATCATTATACCAGCGGCTTAACCTTTTCAAATTCAGATGTTAATGTAAGCCCGGGAACTTATTTGCTGGCCATGCAATATCTCGAATCCGGCGGCAGTAATTTCGCATTAACCGGATCAACTAATTATCCCAATCCAATCAAGGTAATCGTAGTAGAACCTGCTTTAGGCCCGGATAAATATGAACCAAATAACACTATATCTGAAGCATATTCACTCCCTGTGACTTTCTCGAGTGATCTTGCTGATGTAAACACCGCAGGGTCAAATTGTAATACCGGAACTGACTACGATTACTATAAAATTATACTGGATTCGGGTTTTGATTATAAGATTTCAGGAAGAATTGATGACGCCCGGGGAAGCGGTAATTCAAATACATACACGCTGGACGGAATATTTTCGTACTCCGTTGACAGTGGAAAAACATGGAATGGACCATTTAGTGGTGTTTTGACAAATAATATCGTAATCAAAAACGGGGGGGGCGTTTACTTCCTGGTATCACCACAATTCAGTGGACAAACCGGTACATATTTACTTGATTTATCTGTTTCGAGAGTTATGGAAGCAGACAAGTACGAACCTGATAATTCAGTTGTTACGGCTTATTCTTTGCCTGTTAACTTTTCAGGAAATACAGCAAATGTTAACACGCAGGGTTCCAATATAAATGTCAGTTCTGATGTCGATTATTATAAGATAATACTGGATCCAACAAAGGCTTATTCAATTTCTGCAAGGATAGATGATGCCCAGGGCAGTGGCAATTCAAATACATATAGCCTTAATGGACAGTTTTCTTATTCATTAGATGGAGGCAATACCTGGTCGGGTCCATATCAGGGTACCATTCCTTCAAATATCAATCTCAATCATGGTACGACGGTTTATTTCCTGGTCACTTCTTTATCAGGAACCGAGACCGGTACTTACTTGCTTGATGTTGATATTACGAAATCTATTTCAGGGATTGAAAACAATAATAATACAACGATAATAAATGTATATCCAAATCCGACGTCTGATGTTTTGAACATAGATCTGTCTGGCTTTAAAGGAAATGTAAATAAGGTAACACTGACAGGTATGGATGGTAAAATTGTCTATTCCATCTTATCCCCCGAAAACCAAAGAGTGAATTCAATACCTGTTGAAAACCTGGCATATGGTATTTATTTTATTTATATCCAGACAGATAATGGTATCGTGAGTAAAAGAATAGAGGTGCAAAAATAATAAACACAGCAAAAATGTAATAATATAGGTTTTCTTATTTCTCAGGGTCCTATGATATTGGCTTTCTCCGATGTTTAATTTAAAATGGAATGCTCCTTTTCCCTTAACTTGCCTGATAATAATCCATGGAAGATTCCTTTATTCATTTTGTAACTAAAGACATCCTTAAAAGATTAAAAGGAAACCTGGATAATTCCGCTGTAATTTTCCCAAACCAGAAACCGGAGCAATATTTCTTAAAAGAATTAAAATCTGAGGGATATAAGGGAAAACCGCCTCAAATATTTTCAATAGAGAAATTTATTGATAGCCATTCAGGTACAGATTCTGAAAATTCCATTGATCTGCTTATTATTTTATTTAAACTATACCTGGAACATTATCCAGAAGCTGAATTTGATAGCTATTACAGCTGGGGATCTATGATGCTTAGTGATTTTGATGAAATAGACAGGTATATGGCTGATCCTGTTTCGCTTTTTAAAAATCTGTCGGCAGTAAAAGATCTGGAAAAATATTTTCTCCAGGAACAAACCCTTCCCTTTGAAATGCTTCCTGAACTTAGTCCCGAGGATGAGCAATACCTAACAAAGCGATTCCTTGAAAACTGGGAAGTTTATGAAAAGCTTTATTTCGAATTCAAAAAAGAACTTTCTGCTCAGAACAAGGCCTATACTGGGATGAACTTCAGGAAACTTGCTGAGACTCTGCAAAATGGGGCATTCGGATTGGCATTTAATAAATATATTTTCATTGGATTTAATGCCATATCAAAATCAGAAGAAATAATTATACAAAAGCTTATTGATCTCGACAAAGCGCTTATTTATTGGGATGCCGACAATTATTTTATTGATAACGACCGCGAAGGAAGTGGGTATTTTATCAGAAGGTCTTTGCAGA
The DNA here is from genome assembly GCA_013288555.1 of Bacteroidota bacterium. Classification (GTDB taxonomy): domain Bacteria; phylum Bacteroidota; class Bacteroidia; order CAILMK01; family CAILMK01; genus JABDEJ01. The sequence goes on from JABDBQ010000005.1 coordinate 76,785, forward strand.
ACCTGCATGGGTATAATGAACAGGTGTTTGGGAATCAATTATTAACCGGGTCTAAAGACATTCACATTATAGGAGCACCGCTCAGGGTAGGGCAATCAAAAGCCTTGGCTATTGAATTGAAAAAACTTTTCTCAATAAATAAACCTGGAAATGCCTGTATTGTGCTTGCAGATGAAAATATGCTTTCACCTGTCTTGTACGCTATTCCGGGGGAAGCTGAACCTGTAAACCTGAGCTCAGGCTATCCTCTTAAGTTCAGCAGTTTGTATTCACTTTTTCAATGCCTTACGAACCTGATAAATAATTATCGGGAGGAATCACATTCTTTTTATTACAAAGATGTCCTGGCTGTTTTATCCCATCCCTTAATCAGGAACCAGGATGAGGATGAGATGAAACGATTGTCCGATAAAATACAAAATGATCAATTGATATTTATATCTCAGGATGAAATATGGGGTGAGAACTTAGAAGAAGAAACCGGTTCTGACATTCTGAAGTTGTATTTTAAAGAAGTACTAAACCTTGAGAGCTTGCATCAGTATTTCTATGATGTTTATTTAAATGCCGGGAAAAAGTCAGAACAATCAGAGAATGAGCCATTTGCTTTAATATTTGACGAGATGTTCTCTCTTTTAAAATATCATGGCCAAATAGTGAAGCTGAAAATGTACCTGCGTATTTTTAAAGAAAAGGTAAATAAAGCGTCTTCAAATGGCAAGGACCAAAACACTGATAATTTGCAGATTATGGGCATGCTTGAAACCCGTACCCTGGATTTTGAAACCGTATTTATGTTGCCTGTAAATGAGGGTATTATCCCTGAGAACAAGCGAAACAGGTCTTATATTCCATATGATATTCGCAGGAATTTTAGTCTTCCTATGCAGGACGAACAGGAAAATATTTATGCTTATAATTTTTACAGATTACTACAAAGGGCAAAGAATATTTACCTGGTCTACGATTCTGAAACTTCCGATGGAGGAGATGAGGAAAGTAGGTATATCAGGCAGATAGAATATTATTTGCCATCGGCAAATCCCAACATAAAGATTCAGCGGCGGTATTATGGCTTACCCCTTGGGAAAAATCCCTCAAAAGAGATAACCATCCGTAAAGAAAAGCTTTTCAATGATGTTTTAATGGCCAGGAATGAATCGGGGCTTTCGCCAAGTTTATTCAGTTCTTATTTTATCTGTTCGCTCCAGTTTTATTTTAAAAATGTATTAAAAATCCCGGAAAAAGAGAGCATTGTAGAAGAACTGGAAGCGAAACATTTCGGAACACTTTTTCATGACCTGATGGACAGAATTTATGATGGACTAAAAGGAAAGCTTATTGACAAAGACGTAATAAACAAAAGAAGAAGAGGCTTAACAATAGCTTTAGACAAAGTTTTGACTCATCAATATGGGAAGCAAAAAGAATCTGTTGTTTTAAAAAACAATATCCTGATTGAAACTGTTAAAATTCTGGCAGATAAAGCGCTCGATGCAGATATGAATTACGCTCCTTTTAAACTGATTGATACTGAAGTTTTGGCATCATGGCAAATGCCATATTTTGAGGATGGGTTTGAAACCATTCATCTAAAGGGTATTATAGACAGGATAGATGAAAAGGATGGTGTAACAAGGATTGTGGATTATAAAACAGGCAGTGTAAAGACCTATCATTTCAATTATACTGAACCTGAAGAGATATTGTATAAAGATAATAAGGAAGCCTTTCAAACTCTTTTTTATGGGATGCTCTACCTTAAAAAGAATCCAGATGCCAGGTTAAAGCCTACAATTTTACCACTTCGCGAAGTTATAAAAGGTTATGTCGATGTAAATGCCAGGGACGGTTTGTTTGGTAGCAATGAATCTGTGGTTTTTGAGAATAAATTAAAATCCATTATTCACACTATATTGGACCCGGATTTATCAATCGGCCAAACAGAGGATTTGAATATATGCAAGATGTGCAGTTATAAGAATATCTGCATGAGATAATAATTAATTTGATAAATAATTACATGACTATATTTGTATCGCAATCAAATCAAACCATCCGAACTAGAAATAAAAATTCCCTGACAAATGTCCTCTTATAGAAAGGTTGTTATCGCATGTCTTTCATTTTTTGTTGTTACCCATTTTTGCCTGGCTGAGAACCCGGATGGCGGAATGTATCCAATCAGCACCCTCCACAAATTGCCATTAAAGAAAGCCGGACTCAAGATCTCGGAAACGGATATCTATAATCCAAACGGTACCGGTATTCTGCAGGCCATCGTTCAGATCGGTGGATGTACAGGTTCTTTCGTTTCCGGCGAAGGGCTGATCATAACCAACCATCATTGTGCATTCAGTTCTCTGGCACCTTACAGCAGTACCATCAATAACCTGTTTGAGAAAGGATACCTCGCCAAGTCGATGAAAACTGAATTGCCCATGAAGGGGCTTACCTGTAAAATTCTGGAAGATCATTCTGATGTAAGTTCAGAAGTGCTGGCAGGGACGGATACTATTAAAGATGTTATCAGGAAAGAAGCGATGATCGAAAAGAATATGGATCATGTAAGACAACTGGCTCAGCTCAAGAATAATAAAATTGAAATAGAAGTATCAGAAATGCTCCCTGGCAAAAGTTATTTGCTATTTAGCTATAAAGTAATCAATGATTTACGGATTGTATATATTCCACCAAGGGATATTGGTGAATTCGGGGGGGAAACAGATAACTGGGTATGGCCAAGGCATACCGGGGATTTTTCATTTATTAGAGCTTATGTCAATAAAACTGGAGATGGGGCGGGGTATGATACTTCTAATATTCCTTATGAACCCAAAGAATACCTCAATATAAACGCAACTGGCCTTGATGTGGGTGATTTTGTTTTTGTTTTGGGTTATCCGGGACGTACTTACCGACAGGAACCATCCGGGTTTTTGAAATATCAGGAGGAATACCAGTTGCCATTCATAAGCGAATTATATGAATGGCAGATCAATACCATGTTACAGCTTGGGAAATCGGATTCAGCTTACCAGATAAGACAGGACCCCCGGATTAAATCCCTTGCCAATGTTATGAAAAATTACAAAGGCAAATTGCAAGGGCTGAAAAAACTGGATCTGTATAAAACAAAACAGGCAGATGACCAGGCTCTTGCAGCTAAAATAAAAGACCCGGCAAATAGCAGAAAATACCTGGAAACCCTCAAAAATATAGATAGTACCTATAACCTCGCCGAAAAAGAATACAAAAAATATGCATGGTATAATAGATTGCTGATAGATGACTATTTCATAAAAATCAGTCATGTAGTCGATTTATACAAAGCGATCATTGACACAGATAATAATCCGGAACCAAAAATAAGAATGACATATTCTAAACAACTTAGAGAATATTATAGAAATATGTATATCAGGTTTGATACAATGTATTTTGCAAAAATGCTTCTAGATGCCAGTAGTTTTGACGCATCAGACAAGCCTTTAAGTCTTGAAGAAGTAAATTCAAAAATTACTGACCCCTCTAGAGCCATTGCTGCTTCAAAACTTCTTGACAGTTCTTATTTAATAGATATCATTCTAAATAAACCTTCCAAAATTCTCAAACTAAAAGATCCTTTCGTGCAATTGGCACATATCTATTACAATGACGCAAAAAGGCTGGATTCTACAGAAGCGATTTATAAAACGCGTATTGAGGCACTTACTGCAACTTATATTGATTTGAAAATGGACGCACTCCAGGAAGAATTCGTCCCCGATGCTAACCATACCCTAAGACTTACTTACGGATATATTAAGGGTTATAGTCCCAGGGATGGCGTTTATTATGAGCCATTTACAACTACTGAAGGTATGATTGAAAAGAATGGTAAAAACCCTGATTATAATGCCAATGATTCCCTGATGAAGATATTCAAATTAAATATGCATAATGAACAAATTGCACATCATGATGTGCCACTTTGTTTACTTTACAATACTGACACGACGGGGGGTAATTCGGGTAGCCCTGTTCTCAACAAATACGGCCAATTGATTGGTTTGAATTTCGATCGCAATTTTGAAGCAACAATAAATGATTATGCCTGGAATGACAAATATAGCCGAAGTATAGGGCTCGATATTCGTTTTGTGTTATGGGAACTCAATAGTGTTGCCGGGGCAAAAAATATCCTGAATGAAATGTTTATTGATAACTGATAATTTTCAGGGGATCAAGGCATTAAACAACTACTTTTTTTGCACCCAAAAACCAACCGACCTCATTAAACCCCTCGTTCATTTTTTCTGTGATTTTTTTATTGGGCTTCTCAAACATATTGAGTTTTATTTTAAGCGTTTCCCCAGTAAATTTAGGTTCCCAAACGCCTGCTGCATATCCATTTAGCAATATTAATCCCAGGCCATTTCCACCAGTTGCGCCAATATCTCCATATACATGGTGTTGTATCTCAGGGCTTACGAAGCGTCCTCTGCCATCAGGTGCATAGCCCATGGTATAACTGTCCCATTGCGGAATGATATCAATTTTGTCATTTGTCAGGGGCTTAACTTTTTCAAATTCTTTGATATCGTTTTTAAGAAGTAACAAACCATCTCCAATATCTATTGTATCAAATTGAGCAATAGCCGCTTTAGCTCTCCTAACAGTAATTCCCGCCCACCATTGAAAATCTTTAATTCGTATGGGGCCAAATGCCCGCAGGTATTCACCTGCAAGCCAACTTAAGGCTTTGTCCGGCTCAATGGTTTTATAATTATCACCGGTAAAAGATTTTGTAGAAACGTAACTGATAATATTGGATCTGAGATTTTTTGAACCAAAACGAAGGAGTTGTCCTTCAAAAGCCATACGGTTCAACGTAGGCTTTAAAGAAATATCAGGAATATTGACAACTTTCTTAATATCAGATGATTCTAAAGGAGAGTCTGTTAATTTCAGGATTTTGGACTTCCAGTCGGGATATAGTTCGGCGGGAATAATTCTTGCTGCGTTAGTATATCGTTTTACCCAAATCATGTCATCCGGAAGAGGGACTACGGCGCTCATAATTTTAAAAGCAGAATCCGAATGAAGCATATAATTTGACAAGCGCATGGCCGGCACCCTGTATGCTTGTTTTTCAGAATCTAGTTTATAAAAATCCTCAACTTTAAAGTTCTTTACCCGGGCCAGCAAAGAGAGTGGTGCAGAAGGATGCCAACTGTAAACGCCAATAATATCATGAAGTACCTGGGGAGCGTCTGTACCTTGTTTACCCAGCCTCTGCCTTTGGTAAGAGAAACTTGTGAGAGAAGGGGTCAATGCGTTCATAAGAATACCTCTAATCAATAAAAGGCCGGGAACCGAGACGGATCAACCTCATTCATAATCTCATAAACCACCTGGAATACATCTTCCGCATTTGGCTTTGAAAAATAATCGCCATCGGAGCCGTAAGCTGGGCGATGGGCCTTGGCAGTCAATGTTTTGGGTTGGGAATCAAGGAAGTAATAGCCGCCTTGTTCTTCCAGAACTTTTTGCATCATATAAGATGTGCAACCGCCCGGTACATCTTCATCGAAAAATAAAACCCTGTTGGTTTTTTTTAATGACTCTACAATAGCATGATTTATATCGAAAGGCAGTAAAGTCTGTACATCAATGAGCTCAACAGAAATTCCACTTTCATTCAGTTTATCCAATGCTTCTTTTGCAATATCTGTACATGCTCCGTAGGTTACCACCGTGACGTCTGAACCTTCTACCAAAATTTCAGGGACACCAAGTGGTAATGTATATTCAGCAAGATTTGAAGGCATTTTTTCTTTATGACGGTAAGCGTTTAATCGTTCGATAATTAAAGCCGGTTCGTCTGCTTTCAAAAGGGTATTGTAAAACCCTGCCGCCTTGGTCATATTTCGTGGAACACAAACATACATGCCTCTCAATGCGCTTACGATAAAAGCCATTGGAGATCCAGAGTGCCATATTCCTTCGAGCCTGTGCCCACGTGTCCGTACAATCAATGGTGCTTTCTGTCCGCCTCGTGTGCGATAATAAAGTGATGATAGGTCATCAGTAAGCGTTTGTATGGCGTAAGCCAGGTAGTCAAGATATTGAATTTCAGCAATCGGCCTTAATCCACGCAGTGCACATCCTATTCCCTGACCAATAATGGTGGTTTCACGAATACCGGTATCTGTGATCCTGATTTCTCCGAATTTTTCCTGTAACCCTGCCAGTCCCTGGTTCACATCTCCGATTTTACCGACGTCTTCACCAAATGCGAAAATTCTCGGATCATTCGAAAATGCTGTTTCGAAAAATTTTACAAGGATTTCACGACCGTCCACGATGGCAGAATCTTCAGAATATGCAACTGGTACCTCAGCTACTTTCAGCGCTGTTCCGCTATACAAATCAGAACTATAATCCAAATTATTTTGGATTACAGACCTGTTTTTCCAGTTCAATAGATTTTTCCTTGCTTCATTTTCCTGATCTTTCCTGCTCAGGAACAATACATTCCAGCATGCATGAACATTTGTTCGTTTGTCGATATCGAGGGAACTTTTTAATTCTTCAATCTCTTTCAATATGGCATCTTTCTGATCACTCACAGAAGCAATACCGTTAAAATATTCAATCAATAACATGCGGTCACCAATGATTTCACGGGTCGCATCATCGGAAGCTGCTTTTTGTTCCTGGCGAACAAATTTTTTGGCTTCATTTTCAATATTATCCAACTCTTCTGCCGTTGCTATTTGCTGCTCCAGCATCCATTCGCGCATTTTTTTCAGGCAGTCATATTCAGCTTCCCATGCCAGTCTTTCTTTGGATTTATATCGTTCGTGCGAACCTGAAGTAGAATGGCCTTGCGGCTGTGTCATTTCCTTAATATGAAATATAGCTGGAATATGGCTATTTCGCACAGATTCAATGCCTTCTTCATATATTTTTACAAGTTCTGCATAATTCCACCCCCGGGCTGTATGAAGATGATATCCCTGTTGTTTGTCCTGGCTATATGCAAACCCGCTTAATATTTCGCTTAGATCCTGTTTGGTGACCTGGTACTTATTGGGCACAGAAATTCCATACTCGTCATCCCATATTGAAATAGCCATGGGCCCCATTAATACGCCACCCGCATTTACACACTCCCAGAATGCTCCTTCCGCACAGGATGCATTGCCAATAGTGCCGAAAGCTACTTCATTGCCTTGATTGGAAAATTGAGTCAGATAAGACAATTCAGTATTGTTTCTGTACAATTTTGATGCATAAGCAAGACCCAGCAACCGTGCCATTTGGCCGGCAGTTGGTGAAATATCTGAGGATGAGTTTTTTATTTCAGTAAGATCTTTCCAGTTCCCCTTTTCATCAAGGCTTCTTGTGGCAAAATGACCATTCATCTGCCTCCCGGCTGATGCTGGTTCCCTTTCTATACTTGTATCGGCATATAACTGCGCAAAAAACTGCCTGACGGTTAATTCCCCAATGGCCATCATAAATGTCTGATCCCTATAATATCCGGATCTGAAATCGCCTTTTTTGAATGCCTTTGCCATGGCAATCTGGGCAACTTCTTTACCATCGCCGAAAATACCAAATTTGGCCTTGCCAGTTAATACTTCTTTCCTGCCGAGCAGGCTGGCATGTCGACTTATTTGAGCCAATTTGTAATCATCAAGCGTTTGCTGCCTGAACTCATCAAATGTTATCGTTTTTAATTCCTCTGTTGTTGCCTGACGTTCCATGCCTTATTTTTTTGCAAAAATACGCAGTATGGCCGAGAAGTGAAAAGAAGAAGCGCATGAGTTGGTAATTAAAAACTTTTTACGCCTTAAACCGTCATTATATTAGAATATGAAGCTATTGGTTTCATAAATTATTTGTTTCAGTCAAAAAATAGTAAATTTGAAGTCAAATAAAGACGACGAATCAATATGGCTAATGTCAAAGTAAAAGGCAGCGCAAAGTTGTTTGACAGTAAGATTCTTGATTTCCTTACCCGTACCAATCCGATTATCATTCTTGGAATGTATATTCCTTTGAGCGCATTTTTGTTATGGTATTTTTACAATTACATCCAACCAAGTGCTGGCATATTGATAGGTGTTTTCTTCTTTGGATTATTCAGCTGGACTTTTTTTGAGTATATTCTCCACAGGTATGTTTTTCATTTTGTAAACGAAACAAAATGGGCTCAGCGTTTTCATTACCTGATACATGGCGTGCATCATGAGTATCCGAAAGATAAGCAAAGGCTTGTAATGCCACCGGTACCAAGTATCATTATTGCCGGTTCATTCTTTTTGTTATTCAGATTGGTTATGGGCAGTTATGGGCTTGTTTTTTTCAGTGGTTTTATTATAGGATACCTATGTTATGCGATGATTCATTATACCATGCATGCATTCAGGCCACCAAAAAACAGCCTGAAATTTGCCTGGGAATATCATAATGTCCATCACTTCAAACATCCTGATATGGCATTTGGTGTTTCTTCTCCACTTTGGGATGTAATTTTCGGTACTTATCCTCCTATGAAAAAAAAGGATTCAAGTGCCGGTAAAAAGGAGAAAGCACATAAAAATGATCAATAAAAAGGCTTTGGTCATTTTTCAATCTTTTAATTTTCAATTATAAATTTCATGTATACAGTAAAAGCAAAAGGCAGGGCCAGATTATTTAAAAGCGAAATACTGGAATCCGGGACAAAAACCAGTCCTATAGCTATTTTAGCGATATACGTACCCTTGGTGGCTTTTTTAGTATGGTATTTTTATAGCCATGTCCATCCCACTTTTTTAACATTAGCCATCATGTTTTTTGCCGGATTATTTACCTGGACATTTTTCGAATATATACTGCACAGATATATTTTCCATTTTGTAAACGAAACAAAGTGGGCGCAACGTTTTCATTACCTCATCCATGGTGTTCATCATGAATATCCCAAAGACAGGCTCAGACTGGTCATGCCTCCCATGGCAAGCCTGGTTATAGCGGTCCTTTTCTTTTTTATATTTAATTTTTTACTTGGGAAATTTGTAAGTGTATTCTTTGGTGGTTTTATTACCGGATATATCTGTTACGATATGATACACTATACTTTACATGCCTTTCGTGCACCCAAAAACAAACTGAAGTTTGCCTGGGAATATCATAATGTGCATCATTTTAAGCATCATGATAAAGCTTATGGGGTTTCTTCACCACTTTGGGATATCGTTTTTGGTACCTATCCTAAAAAGGATTAGTGCTTCGAGCCTGATACAAGGTAGATTAATGCCATTATAAAAAGTACGCCAATAACGATAGCGCCCCATTTCCAATAATTTATTTTTTGGCTATACATCCTGTTCAGGATGATGTTACTGATCAGGTATTGCAGTTGTATGGGGGCATATTCGTACTTTATAATATAATCATATGCACCTTCTTTTATTGCAAGGTTGGCAACTTCAACATCTGTTTCATTTGAAAGCAGAATCAAATGAACGCCAGGATTCTTTTCTTTGATAAGGCCAATGAGTTCAATGCCATTTAATGGTTTATTAGCTTGGTTTCCTGCTTCTTGTGGATAAAAATAATAATCCATAACGATGATGTCCGGCTGCAGGTTTAAATTTGATATGCATTGTTCGCCAGTAGTATAGGTATATATACGGGTTTTAAAATCCAGTTTTTCACTAAGAAGATCCTTGAGACGTAAAATATATTGCTCATCCTCATCTACGAGAAAAATAACAGGTTGATCTTTTGCCATGATTTTGAAGTTGTTATTTAGAAACTGAAAAGTTTGCTGTTCAAAGATAGTAATATACCTGATTTTAGTCAAATTAAGGTTTTGAACTATATACTATCCAAAAAAAATCTGGATTTCAAAAATATTGAGATCTGCCTGTTTGAGGATTTTAGCTAATTTTGAGAAAATTATCTGCTATGGCTATACAAAATGCATTCAATTTAAAGAACTGGATTGAGGATCATAGGGATCAGCTCAAACCACCGGTAGGCAATGCCCAGATTTATAAGGATGTAAAGGATTTTATCATTATGGTTGTGGGGGGGCCAAATGCCCGCAAAGATTATCATTATAATGAGAGCGAAGAATTCTTCTACCAGATACAGGGAGATATTATTGTCAAAATCATTGACGAAGGTAAACAGAGGGATATTCATATCAATGAAGGTTCTATTTTTATGCTGCCTGGAAAAACACCTCATTCACCCCAAAGAGGCGCAAATACAGTCGGACTTGTGATAGAGAAAGTCCGCCAGGATCATGAAATAGATGGTTTTTTATGGTATTGCGAAAACTGTGGCAACAAGCTGTACGAAGAATATTTTGAGATGACGGATATCGTTACACAACTTCCGCCACTCATGAATAAGTTCTATTCCAATATTGACCTTTGTACCTGCAGCAATTGCGGAACTGTGATGCAAAGACCGTAATGCAATTTGAAAATTTGAGAATTTGGAAATTTGAAAATGTGGGAGAAGCTACTCATTTAAATGAATTAGTGAAGTTAAATTGTTTTGACTTACGCCTAACCCCTTACGCCTTACGCCTGGAATAATGAAAATAGACGTACATACCCATATTCTTCCTGAAAAATGGCCTGATCTGCGGGAGCGCTATGGTTACGGCGGGTTCGTGAGGCTCGAGCACCATAAGCCTTGCTGTGCCCGAATGCTCATTGATGATAAATTTTTCAGGGAAGTCGAATCCAATACATGGGATCCTGATGTCCGGATTCATGAATGCGATCGTTTCAGGGTAGATATGCAGGTGCTTTCAACAGTACCGGTGATGTTTAGTTACTGGGCCAGGCCCGATGATTGTTATGACTTGTCAAGAATTCTAAATGACCATATTGCTGAAGTTGTAAACAAATATCCGAGAAGATTTATCGGGTTGGGAACCATCCCGATGCAGGATTCAAAACTGGCCATCAAAGAGCTGGAAAGATGTGTAAATGAATTAGGCATGGCGGGCATCCAGATCGGTAGTCATGTAAATGATTGGAACCTCGATGAGCCTTCGCTATTCCCGATCTTTGAAGCTGCCCAGGATCTGGGTGCCGCTATTTTTGTGCATCCCTGGAATATGATGGGACAGGAGAAGATGCCGAAATACTGGTTGCCCTGGCTCGTAGGGATGCCGGCAGAAACAAGTAGGGCCATATGTTCAATGATTTTTGGAGGGATATTTGAGCGTTTGCCAAACCTGAAAGTTTGCTTCGCACATGGCGGAGGGTCTTTCCCTTCTACTATAGGTAGAATTGCTCATGGTTTTGAAGTCAGGCCTGACTTGTGTGCTATTGATAATAATGTTAACCCAAGAGAATACATCGGTCGTTTTTTTATTGACAGCCTTGTACATGACCCATCCGTAATGAAATTTGTGGTTGATCTTTTCGGTGCCAATAAGATAATGCTCGGTTCTGATTACCCATTCCCATTAGGAGAGCTTATTCCCGGTGAACTGATAGAATCTATGGGTTTTGATGAGGGGATTTCAGATTGGCTTCTGCATAAAAGCGCATTGGACTGGTTGAATATGCCGAAGGAACAATATGAGAAGCACGGGATAACAGACTTTGCCCAATTTTTGGGAAGGAAAGCCAGTTGATTATTTATCAATTGTTACTTGGCGCCAATGATGGATTGGGGCGCCTGTATTAATCTTGAGCAAAACGGCATCAATATCGTGTGACCTTAAATACCCCTGAAGAAATTGCAACATATGAAGGTTTTGCTTTGGCTGATAAATGGCCCAATATGCGACTATTGTGTATTGGTGCACACCAAAATAGTTTTTTATCGGTATATCTTTCCCATCAAGTGTTGAATACATCTTCAAGTCAGATTCTAAGTTATCATTCCCATCAACCTTATATGCTGGAATTGCATCAGGTGGAAAAGGAGGATAAATAATATTACAATCTGAACTCCAACCTCCTATTAAGTCTCCTTTTTTATCAAATACTCTGTACTGACATAGATTAAAAGTGCTGTTCTTTTTGTCTTCCTTGGGCGAAATGTCATATTTACCTGAAGCAAGACTATCACAATATATTCCCTTCAAAACAAATAAATTGGAAGTGTCCAAAAAGTACTTTTGGAGAAATTCCATTTGTTTTTCCTTATTTTCAAATTTAGGTTCGCTGAATCTCAATCCAAGGATATCCATCACTGCCACGCATCCGGATAGTGTAGCTCCAATTACGATAAAAAAAAGAAAAGTGGGTTTAAAAAGCATGGACAATGTCTGATTCTTCGACCTTACAAATATACTGTGAAGGCATTTCTGCAAAAAAAATAATTTTACCTTTGAACCCGGTTTATTCAGGATTCATTTACACCTCTTTCAGCAATTACCAAAATGTTTGACAATACTTTAGAATATGCCCGCTCATTAGATTCCAAAGATCCCTTAAAATCATTCCGTTCACGTTTTTACATTCCTAAGGTAGATGGGGAAGAGGTTATTTATTTCTGTGGCAATTCTTTGGGCCTGCAACCTAAAACAGCTAAAATTTTTATAGATATAGAACTGGATGATTGGGCCAGACTGGGTGTGGAAGGACATTTTGAAGGAACGAATCCATGGTTTGGTTATCATAAGCAATTTGAGGGCCCAGTTAGCAGACTTGTTGGGGCATTGCCGCATGAGGTCGTGGTTATGAATGCATTGACCGTAAACCTTCATTTATTAATGACCAGTTTTTATCACCCAAATCCTGCCAGGTTCAAGATATTAATTGAAGGCGGCGCTTTCCCTTCTGATTATTATGCCGTGGAAAGTCAGATCCGGAATCATGGATACGATGTAAATGATAGTTTGATTGAACTTACCCCAAGGCCGGGAGAACATATATTAAAGACCGATTATATATTGGACAAAATACGAAAAGAGGGGAGCACCATTGCAATGATTTTGCTTGGAGGAGTAAACTATTATACTGGCCAGGCTTTTGACATGGAAGCCATTACCAAGGCCGGGCACGAGGCCGGATGTATGGTAGGTTTCGACCTGGCCCATGCTGCCGGAAACCTGAAGCTAAATCTGCATGACTGGGGTGTTGACTTTGCGGCCTGGTGTGGCTATAAATACCTGAATTCAGGACCCGGAGGAACATCCGGGGTTTTTGTCCATGAAAGATGGGCGAATAGTCCTGAATTGCCGCGCTTGGCTGGATGGTGGGGCTATAAAGAAAGTGAGCGTTTTAAAATGCAACCTGGTTTTATCCCGGAATATGGTGCGGCAGGCTGGCAGCTGAGCAATGCTCAAATTTTTCCAATGGCCATACATAAAGCGTCACTTGAAATATTTGATGAAGTGGGCATGGAATCCTTGAGAAAGAAAAGCGATATGCTCACCGGTTATCTTGATTTCCTTATCCGCGAAAGGATGAAAGGGCAAACTGAAGAAAATTTTATAATCATAACTCCGTCAGATCCAAGGGACAGAGGCGCGCAGATTTCATTGCTCGCACTGAAAAACGGGAAAGAATTATTTAACAAACTTACTGCAAATCATATCATTGCGGACTGGCGTGAACCCAATGTGATTCGAGTGGCACCTGTACCGCTTTATAATACTTTCGAGGAAGTTTATCGGTTCGTGGAAGTGCTGTTTGGGGAATAGTTAGGGCAAGTTTTTTTGCTATCAATATAGTTATTCAACCCCTTCAGGGTTGTGATATTTAGTCTTAGGATTTGCCCCGGGTTGCACCCAGGATTATTAAAATTGAAGCCCTTCAGGCTTCCAAAGAATTGGTTGCTTTTATTGAATATATTCTATGTTAAATTTATAACCCTGAAGGGGTTGAACTTCTAAGCCCGAGTTTTACTCGCCTCATAAAACACAATCCCGGCCGCAACTGATACATTCAAAGATTGAATTTCTCCTGTCATTTTTATTTTGGCACTATCGTCGCAGATCTTCAATAATTCAGGATCTATTCCGGAGCCTTCTGATCCCATGATGACGGCAGTCGGCAGACTGAAATTAATTTCAGATATTTCTTTTGTGGCCTTTTCAGTAATAGCGACAAGTTGTAATCCGGAGTTTTTGATATTCTCTATGGATCGCATAAAATTGATCTCCCGGCAAACGGTCACTTTTTGCAAAGCTCCCGCTGATGCCTGCAATGCATCTGCATTAAGCATGGCGCTGCCAACTGCCGGAATAACCAGTGCGTGAATACCAAAACACTCCGCACTACGGGCTATGGCTCCGAAATTACGGACATCCGTTATCTTATCAAGCAATGCAATAAAAGGTGTTTCGCCGTTTTCAAAAATCTGGGGAAGCACATCATCTATCGAAGCAAAATCAACCGCTGAACTTATGGCAATGATTCCCTGGTGTGCCTTGGAAGTTAATCTGTTAAGTTTTTCTTTCGGTACAAACTGGAAAGGAATATCAAATTTTTTGAGTTCCAGGATAATCTCACGGATGCCATCGTTATGAATATCTTTCTGGATAAAAACCTTGGCAAGCGAGGTGCCGCTGTTTATGGCTTCCTGAACGGAATGGATGCCATATATTTTTTCTTTACTTTGCATGACTTAAGCGCAAAGGTCGATAATTATCAGCACAGTTGAAGAAAATAGGCATAATCAGTGATACACATGGTTACCTGGATGACAGAATCATTCATTATTTAAAGGATCTGGATGAAATATGGCATGCCGGTGACTGGGGTGGGATTGAGGTTTCTGATAAGTTAGCAACAATCGCAGAATTGCGTGGTGTATATGGAAATATTGATGGCAGAGAGATCAGGCTTACTTATCCTAAAACGTTAAGGTTCAATTGTGAAGGCGTAAATGTTTTGATGACCCATATAGGAGGATACCCGGGAAAATATGCTCCTGATATCCGGGATGAAATAAAATCCAACCCGCCTAATCTTTTTATATGTGGTCATTCGCATATTGTCAAAGTGATGCGTGATCAAAAACTAGGATTATTGCATATTAATCCGGGTGCAGCCGGACGGAGTGGGTTTCATAAAGTCAGGACTTTAGTTCTTATGGATATTGAAGGCTCACAAATGAAGAATTTGAGAGTAGTGGAATTGGGGCTGCGTGGTGAAGAAGGATTTATAACAGAATGAGGAAATTTATAAATAAAATCTGGACAATCATTAGGCCTGACCCACTGCCGTAGATTATTATTCGTTATTAAAATTATAAGATAACTTTTAATTCTTAAAACATGAAAAAAATCATTCTATTCTTTTGTTTTTCATTACTTGTAATTTCAACCTTTGCACAATTCCCAGATCCGGGTTCGAAAGGATTTACTTTTGGACTTAATGGACTCCAGGGGATAAGTTTGTCAGCAGCGCACACGAGCACGCTACAATACAAATTGTCTCAGAATGAAAATTTTATCTGGCGTTTCTCAGGAGTCCTTACATTAACCAATTATGGTAGCACAAGTACCAGTGGCGGAAGATATTATGATAATGAAAGTCGTAATTCTACGGTCGGAATAGGTATTGGGTGTGAAAAAGTGATTGCAAAAGTGAACAGGTTTCGCATATATGGGGGTGGGGATCTGGTACCTATGATGACTTCCGGAACTTCAACAAGTTCCAATACAATCATCGATGAAACGCTAACAGGAAATGGACTAAATGGTGATTTTAGCAAGTCAGTTACCAAAAATCCGTCCATTATTAATATTGGATTATATCCATTTCTTGGATTCGAATATTTTATATCAAAGAATTTTTCTATCGGTGCTGAATTTAGTTTTGGTATTTCATATTCGTTGGATGCAAAGAGCTCTACAGTAAGCTCTTCCCGCGTCAATGGTATCAATCAGCCAGACATCTCAAATTCTTCTGAACAGAAACCCCAGTTTAATTTCAACAGTACTAATGGCGCTGTGATCACTGGTTCGGTTTATTTCTAAGTCTACTATACCTAAACAAAATATGATGCCGAAGATTAAATTAGCTTCGGCATTTTTTTATACCCTAAAGCCAGCTAAAGTGCTAGTTTGGTTATATTTTATCTGTTTATTCCATTCCTAAATCCCCAAATCCCCAAATTATTTTCTCAAACCCCTGTAACTTTCCGGGCTCTTAGCCCGTCATACGACAAAATGGATGCTAAAACGTACAATAGCCTGGTAGAGGCAGAAGCGGATGCTGTTTACCGGTTTATTTTGAAGTGCACCAAACATGAGGAAGACGCCCAGGATATAGTACAAGACGCATTTGAAAAAGTCTGGATGAATAAAGAAAATATAGACGGCACAAAAGCAAAATCCTACCTGTTCTCCACAGCTTATCATACCATGATAGACAGGATCAGGAAAGTAAAGCGGATTACGCCACTGGAAGAACATCATGAGGATATGAATTTTTATACTGAGGAATATACCGGGACAAAAGAAATGGTTCAAAATGCTGTAAACCAACTGCCAGCCGATCAAAAGACTGTAATATTACTTAGAGATTATGAAGGATATTCTTATGAAGAAATTGGGACTATAACGCAATTGACTGAAAGCCAGGTGAAGGTATATATTCACCGGGCAAGGACTTTTTTGAGGAATTACATTGAAAAAACAGAGAACTACTACTATGGAAATAAATAAAAATAATTATAAAGACTGGCTTATCAGGTACCTTGAAAATGACCTGAATACGGATGAAAGAGCAGATATGGAACTGTTTATTAAAGAGAATCATGAAGCAGCCTCTGAATGGGATTTGCTGCAGCGTACCCGCCTTCAGCCGGATCTGAGTATCCGTTTCCCGAATAAAAGCCTGCTTTTTCGTACTGAGGAACCTGTGGTGGAACTGAAGAAACCTGTAGTGGTTTTCAAATTATATCGCTATGCGGCTTTTGCAGCCGCGGCAGCGGTTCTTGCATTCGTGATTATTTTTACTATTCGTAAGCCCGAAACCAGGATTGAGACTGCACATTCGTTTTTGAAAAATCAAAACACACCTTCAGTTCAAATCCCAGAGAAGAACCAAAATATTGCTTCATCACAGGAAGAAAATAAAATGGCTCAGGATACAAAATCGATCGATAATCAGAAGAATGATATTAATGGTTCAAAAAATAGTCATAAGAGCTTGATTGCGAAACAAATGCCAAATGAACCTGTTAAAGATAAATCTGTTCAAAATGCAATTCCGGAGCCAACGCAATTAAAAAGTCAACCCGTTGCGGAACAGAAAATACCAGGAGGTATAAAAAATGATACTGATAAAATTACACATCAGTCTATAATGAAAGAACAACTTGCTATTGCGAAAGAGCCGGTAAATCATTCTGTTTCAAAAAATCCGGTGAAAACAGTTTCTTCTAATGAGGATAATGATCAAACCCTGCTTCAGACTGCAATCAATCTTTTTCATCATGTATCAATTAAAAAGCAGGAAAAAAACCAGCAGACCTATTATGCACTTTCAATACAGACACCCAATATTTCTATTAATAAAACTATCAAATAAATAAATTAAAAATAAAATGAAAAATAAAAATATGATAACGAGAACAGTTTTAATAGCCTCTTTAATACTGATAGTCATGCCCTTTTCTATTAAAGCACAGGGCCAAAAAGACAAAATCATTCATACTGAAAAAAGGTCGGTGGACAGAAATGGAAAGGACAGCATTGTAACAATATGCAAGGAGGACCGCGAAAATGGAGTGGATATAAAGAGAAACATTGTAATTCGCGATGGAGACACTATTACTAATATAGTAACTTCAGACAATAGCGGTACAGGGCCAGAGAGTGGTTCATCTGTTATAATTAATGGTGATTCTGTTGTGAGGATTCATGGCGGCGTTGGTGGGAATAAAAATATAAATGTTGAAAAAAAGACAATTATTATTATGAACGGAGATTCTGTATATACTGTGAAACCGGGTGATGGTAATGTTAACATTGATGTGGATACAGCCACCATCAGGAGGAAATTCAGTCTGAACAAATCACTTCAGGATGCGGATAAGAAGGGAATAACGATCTCTGATAAATACGTAATTATAAATCTCAATAAATTGTCACATAAGGATACTGCAAAAGAACATATTCGGAATGTTGAAGGCAGAATTGGACTCGAAGGATTTGATTTAGGGTTCACGCAGTTTATTGATGGTGGTAACTTTGGCGTATCCCAGCCAAACCGTCTTCTGGATCTTAATGTGGGGAAATCTGTCAATGTCAATTTCCGCGTTGCCGATCTGATGGTTAACCTGGCTGATCATAAATTATTCCTGGATGCAGGGCTCGAATTTGATTTGCATGATTATCGTTTTACCAATAATATAACGATCCAGCCGAATGCTGCAAAGTTTAACGCTTATAATGATACAACCGCCAATTTTTCAAAAGATAAATTGTCAACTCAATATCTTGAATTGCCTCTTATGTTGTGTTATAATTCAAACCCTAAGAAACAAAGCCATTCTTTCACAATCGGAGCAGGTGGATATGGTGGTATTTTGCTGGGAGCTTATACCAAACAAATCAGTGACGCGCACGGTACCCAGCACTATTATGGTGATTTTCATTGCAATGGCATTGATTACGGGTTGATGGGAATAATCGGATATGGAGATGTTCAACTGTATGGGAAATTTAATACTTCTCCTTTGTTCCAGGGATCTTATGCTGCCCCAAATCTCCAGTCATTTACGTTTGGTATAAGGTTGTTCCATAGCTTCAAGTGGAGCTGATATTCAATTACGAATTAGTAATTATGAACCCGAAGGTTCGCGTTAGCAATTACGAGTGATGAAACGGATCTGCTCATAATCTTTTCAATCATATTTCTGGTTCGCGATGTCCCTTTTTCAAATTCTTGAAACAGGGGCATTGTTTTTTTGAACGAGTATGTTGTATAACTGGCGTTGAAAGTATTTTCAAAAAACTTTATATTTGACTTATAAAGACTTGAACAATATGAAAAACTTATTTCTGCTTATTCTTGCGTTTTATTCTACGATAAATGGATACAGCCAAATTGCGAATGAGTATTATAATAAAGGACTTGCCAGAAGCTATTTAAAAGATTACCAGGGAGCTATTAAATTCTATAACAAGACAATAAAGACTAATCCTGAATACGCTGAAGCTTATTGTGCCAGAGGTTTTGCAAAAGATAAATTGAAGGACTACAATGCAGCGATCAAGGATTACAGTAAGGCAATAGGTATAAACCCTAAATATACGGATGCATATTTCAGAAGAGGATTTGTAAAGTTATATTACCAAAAAGACTATCAGGGGGCGATTGCCGACTATAGTAAGTTAATAGAATTAAATAATTCTAATTCGACATCCTATAATGCAAATTTATATTTCAACAGAGCCTTTGCTAAAGATCAGTCACAAGATCACCAAGGAGCCATCGATGATTTTGGTAAATCAATAGAGATTAATCCGTCGTTTCCTGAGGCTTATTTCAGAAGGGGATTCGTAAAGAGCTATCTACAAGACTATAAGGGAGATATAGAAGATCAGAATAAAGCCTTACAGATTGATTCCAGATACGCAGATGCCTATTATGCAAGAGGGTGTGCAAAAGCCAGCTTATTTGATTATACAGGATCAATAGCTGATCTTGATTCATGTATCAAAATTGATCCTGTTTACAATTATGCTTATTTTGAAAGAGGATCTGTTAAAATGAAGTTGGGGCAAAAGGATAATGCATGCCAGGATTTTAGCCAGGCTTTAAAATTAGGAGATTCAAGAGCCAAAGAAGTCACAAAAGTGTATTGCAAGTAATATTTATCTTATTAATGAGTACCCAAGAATTCGAGATTCTAAACCGTAATTATTTTCTCACTATCAACAAAATACATTGCAATGATCCCTTTGCTTTTTACCTCAATATTTCCACGGGAAGTACAATTAAAATTGTCTTTCACAATATAATAAGTGTGCTCTGATATGTTTACTTTACCGGTCTCACCAAACTGTTCCATGCGGGCTGCCGTATTTACAGCATCACCCCATATATCGTAAGCAAATTTCTTTATTCCAACCACTCCAGCCACAACCGGGCCTGTATTTATCCCGATACGGATCTCAAAATAAGACTGGTTTTTGCCCAGTTTCTCAAGTTTCTCTGCTTCTACATATTGTTGCATTTCAAGAGCAGCTTTTATGATATCAATTGGTGTCCCTTTTAACGAACCTGTTAGCCCGCCCGCGCATAGATAGGCATCCCCGATTGTTTTAATTTTTTCAAGTCCATGCCGCTCAATAATAAGATCAAACGAACCGAAATATTTATCAAGATCTTCAACCAGTGCATCAGCTGTCATTGATTCGGCAATTTCTGTAAATCCTTTAATATCAGCAAACATCACACTAACTTCATCATAATTACGGGCAGTAGTTTTGCCGTATTTAATAAGTTCCTGGGCTGTTTCAGCAGGCAGGATATTAAGAAGCAATTCATCTGAACGTCGTTTTTCGGCGCGGATAATTTGAATTGCTTTTCGTTCAAAACGATAACGGTGGTAAAGAATGAATGAAATTATAAGAATGAGAATCAATCCTATTCCAAGTGTATAGCCAATAAAACTCTGACGCTGTGCATGAGCCTCTTCTATTTCGTGGTTTTTTGTTAGTATCGCAATCTGCTGTTCTTTCTTTTCCGTTTCATATTTGGTCTGCATATCTGCAATGGCTTTGCTCTTTTCTATATTGTATATGCTATCCTTTATTTTATCATATAAATCGAGCGTATTGTAGGCTTTTTGATAATCATTAATTTGTTTATAAAAATCTGATAGATTGCCATATATCTCCATTAGTGATGACAAAGACCCTGTTTTTTTTGCAAGGGGAATGGCAAGGTTGAAATAATAAAGAGAACTATCTTTATTATCTTTTTCATAAGCAATTGCAATATTATCAAAAGCATTTGCCAAATCGCTGTAATTATTTAATGATTTCAGCATTCTGGCATTCTGAGAAAAATATACCAATGCTTTTTTATAATTCCCTTCACTAAAATAAGTGGCGCCTATATTACTATAAATTTTTGCCTGGTTTTCTCTGTTATTGACCATAATAAATAGTGGAAGAGCTTTTAAATAATAACTTCGAGCTAGGTCAAATCGCTTATAATTTTGATATAAAAAGCCGAGATCCATATTTATTCTAGCTTCATCAAGTATATTTCCAGTCTTTGAAATGAACTCTACACTTTTGTGTAAATAATACAACGCCTTTGCACTATCATTTAACCTAATATAAACATTTCCTAAATTTTCATTTGAATGCGCAATACCTGCGTTGTCATGAATGGTTTCCCTTAGTTTTAGGCTTTTCAAATGAAAATAAATGGACGAATCGTAAGCTCCTTCATTAAAGCAAATTAGTCCAAGGCTACTATATATGTTGATTATAGCCGTTTGAAAATGTAGCCTTTGAGCAAGAACCTCAGCTAAATGGAAATATTTTTTAGAATCTGAATAGCTTGTATTCCTATATTCCCACGCAATTGACTTTAAAAGATTGACACGGTTGGTATCCGTTGTAGAATAGTATTGTAGAGAATCAATCTTGTTCTTTAAGCCGTAGTTATCAGCTTTAGCATCTATGAAACCAAAATAACTTGATAAAATCAGGATAAAACAAATACCGGATTTCGGGTTAAAAAAGTCAATCATCCGATTAAAATGTGTTTTTTTACTTCCCTACATCTAGTAGCTTCTGCATGCGATTTATTGCTTTCTCAATGGCTGCATTAAATTCTTCCTCAATTATAAATTTAGCATGTGGCCATATCTGAGGCCCCATCGGAACACCTGAAGATGAATAAATATGTGGCTTGGTCCTGGATGTGCTGCTATCCTGGTTTTGTAAATTCACAATAAATGAAGGTTGGACATAGCTATTAGATTCAATGTTGTAGGACCTGAGATTAAACCACATTGAATCGTAATTTAATGGGTTTGGGCCTGACTCTACCTGTACATCATAAACATTATTACCGGCTTCATCCACATAAGGATCACCCATTGGCCCACCCACCAATTGCAGATTATTTGCATTAAAGAAAACGACGATAGATAATTGTGTCGGATCTATATAAGTATAAGGTTTATTTTGTACCGGCGCTGTTCCGGGGGGTGAATAGGTATTCTTGCCGGGCAAAAATTGAGCAGAGTGCTCTAATCCCAAATCATCGAAGTAACTATACCAAACACCAGGTAGAGGAATCATAAGCTTGTTTTTTAAGTACGTTATTCGTAAAACCTCAACGGAAAAAAGTATAGCGATAACTTTTAAAGACTTGTTTTCCAGCAAATACCCAATTCCTATTCCAAATGACGTCATTCTTTTTGTTACTACCAAATTATATTTTCGGGTTGCCAAAAGGGTTCAACTTTTTAATTCATAATTCCTGATTCATAATTCGTAATTTTGCCCTCGCAAACCGTTCTATCGCCTTGAATTCGTTCAGGGAGGAAAGTCCGGGCAACACAGGGTACCGCGCTTTTTAACGAAAAGGATCATCCCGCCATAGATGATACGGAAAGTGCCACAGAGACAAGACCGCCTTTGCAAGCAATTGCAAGGGTAAGGGTGAAAGGATGAGGTAAGAGCTCATCGCTGCCATCGGTGACGGTGGCAGAAGGTAAACCCCGCGGGTTGAAAGACCAAATAAACCGGCAGCTCCTGGTGCAAATCAGGATAAGGATACCCGTCCAATGTCGGAGGGTAGGTTGATAGAGGTGATCGGTGACGGTCATCCCAGATAAATGATAGAAGTCCCGGTTTACCGGGAAACAGAACCCGGCTTACAGGTTTGCATTATGGTATTTTTGAATAAAAAAAAGGAGCGGCAAGGCTCCTTTTTTTATTCATATCTCTTCGCTATATATTAGCATGTTTCCGGGGTGCAAAATGCTCCGTCTTCGGAGTCATTAGCCAACATGATTTTAGCAGGTTGATGTTCTTCCCATGCCTGGTTGAGTGCAGCCAGGAATGTGGTACTTTCCTGTGCACCAGAAATAGCGTATTTACTGTCCAGTACAAAAAACGGAACACCATTTACGCCAATCTGTTGCGCAATATAAATGTCATTTTCAACCTCATCACTAAAATCATCTCCGGCAAGGGTATTTCTGATCTCACCTTCTTCAAGTCCGATCTCAGCACCGATCTTTACCAGTGTTTCCACATCAGCGGTGTTTTTACCTTCCGTGAAATAAGCTTTAAAAAGCTTTTCTTCAGCTTCATTTTGCAGGCCATGATTTTTAGCCAGGTGCGAAAAGCGGTGTGCATCATATGAATTGGCAACCACAGCCTGGTCGAATTTATAATCCAACCCAACTTGTCTGGCAATATTCGTCACATAATCATTCATTTCTTTTGCCCGCTCAAAAGTGACGCCTTTGCGCTCTGACAGGTGCTGGTAAACGGTTTTTGATGGGTCAGTAACAATATTAGGATCCAGCTGAAAGCTTTTCCATTCTACTTCAATATCTTCTTTATGAGGGAATTGTGCCAATGCATTTTCAAATTTCCGCTTGCCTATATAGCAGAACGGGCACATCACATCACTCCATATTTCAACTTTCATATTTTTAGAATTTTGTCTTTTGTCTAATTCCCCAAACAGAAGATTTTTGAAAATGGTTTTGTTATATGTTGTAACATGGAATGTTTATTTCAAGTAGAAAGATTTAACCGCAAAGAACACAGAGGTATAGCAGAGAACGCAAAGATTAAACCTGAGTAGAGATTGTAGAAATTCCTCATTAAAACTTTGTGCCCTTTGCGCCACCTTTGCGCCCTTTGCGGTTTTGACTTCTCTTATCCCATAATTTTCCTAATTTTCCGGTCTTTTAATTTTCTAACCGAATATGTACACCCCGGAACAAATACAGGACTTCAAAAACTTAACCAATAAGTTGCTTGAGCATCTTGATTCTAACAATCATTCTCTCATTCAATCATCCATTCATTCAATATCCGAAGCCGCAAAAGAAGTCACCGACCTTCGCGACGTGATCAATTTTCACGATCATATGTATTATGTTCAAAGCGAGTCGATTATTACAGATTTTGAATATGATAGATTATTCAAACATCTCAAATCCATTGAAGATCATTTCCCGGCACTGGCTACGGATGATTCACCCACGCATCGTATCGCACAGGGATTGACCAAAGAATTCCCCACCGTTTCGCATATTGTGCCCATGCTGTCATTGGATAACTCTTATAATGAAGACGACCTGATAGACTTCGACCGTAAAGTAAAAGACTTGTCAAAACTGGAATCGGTAAACTATACTGTTGAGCCTAAGTTTGATGGCGGAGGTATTTCACTGGTGTATGAAAATGACAGGTTATCGCGGGCTTTAACAAGGGGTGATGGTATTATGGGTGAGGAGATTACCCCAAATATCAAGGCTGTAAAATCTATTCCGCCTAAGGCCAATTTTTCAAAATATGGGATCAAAACCATTGAGATCCGGGGTGAGGTGATCATCCCCAAAGAAAAGTTTAAAAAGTATAATAAGGATAGGGCAGAGGCTGGCCTCTCAGAGCTGGCTAATCCACGTAATGCTGCTTCCGGCTCCTTACGTATGCAGGATGCGGCAGAGGTGGCCAGGCGAAACCTGGATGCCATTTTATACCATATCAGCTATGCTGTTGATGAGAATGGAAATGACCTGCTCGGTTCTACCTTCAAAAAGCGGTCTGACAATATTAAAATGCTGAATGACCTGGGATTCAAAACACCGATCAAAGAACTGAAAATACTAAATACAGGAAAAGCCATTGTTGACTATTGCGAAGAATGGCATGTCAAAAGGGATAATTTTACTTATGAAATAGATGGCATGGTGGTTAAGGTGGATAACCTTGAACTTGAAGATATTCTGGGCGCTACCTCACACCATCCGCGCTGGGCCATAGCATATAAGTTCCAGGCCAGGCAGGCCAGAACAAAACTCTTAAAAGTGGAATTCCAGGTGGGGAGGATCGGGACGATAACCCCTGTTGCCAAATTGCAGCCTGTGGCGCTCGGCGGCGTAACGGTGTCTTCAGTTTCCATGTTCAATGAGGATTTTGTCAAAGATAAAGACATCCGCATTGGTGATGAAGTAGTTGTGGAAAGGGCAGGGGATGTAATACCTTATATTGCTTCTTCTATTAAAGAATCAAGAAGTGGTCATGAAACCATCATTCATTTCCCGACGCATTGCCCATCTTGCGGGACAAAGCTTATCAGATCAGAAGAAGAAGCGGCATGGCGCTGTGTAAACAATGAATGCCCCGCCCAGGTATATGAACGGCTCGTGCATTTTGTCTCTAAAGATGCCATGGATATTGCTGGCCTGGGCCCTGCGAGCATCGACAGGTTTATCAAAGAGGGTTGGGTTAGCTCGATTCCTGATATGTTCCGACTGCCTTATGATGATATATCCAAACTGGAAGGCTTTGGAGAAAAGTCGGTTGAAAAGCTGAAACTTGCCATTAAAGCAGCAAAGCAGAAACATCCCTATCGGTTGCTGTTTGGGCTTGGGATCCGCCACGTAGGCGAAACCACTGCCAAAAACCTGATGGAGGAAGTGAATTGTATTGAAGATTTTGAAAGATGGAGCCTGGAAGAATTCAATGCCTTGTATGATGTCGGCCCGAAAGTGGCTCAAAGCATTTATGAATTTTTCCATTCAGAAGAGACGGTTAACCTGCTCAACGAATTGAAATCCATTGGACTGCAAACCTGTAAACCTCAAAAATCAGGATCCGAAACCGAAGGCAAACTAAGCGGACAAATGTTTTTATTTACAGGCACCCTGGCTACCATGACCCGCCCCAAAGCCGAAGAAAAAGTTGAAGAACTGGGGGGCAAAATAGCGGGATCGCTCAGTGCCAAGGTCAATTACCTTGTTGTTGGTGCAGATCCCGGAAGCAAAGTAGAAAAAGCCAAGAAACTGGCTGGGGTGAAGGTGATTAGTGAGGATGAGTTTTTGGTGATGATTGCGTGAGTAAGTTTATCATGATCATAATACCCTATATTTGAAGAAACCTAGTATATATTTAATTAGTCAAACATGAAATCTTTTCTCTTTTTGATACTTGCCATAACTCCAATTTTAAGTTGCCATAGTCAAACGAGCGAGGAATATTTTAACAGAGCTAAAGAAAAGGATTCGTTACATGAATACCATCAATCAATAAGACTATATGATAAGGCAATTGCAATGAATCCAAAATTCGATTTAGCCTATTTAGGCAGAGGTAATGTAAAATTGGCGCTTCAGGATTATAAAGGTGCCATATCTGACTACAGTAAAGCTCTAGAAATCAATCCTAATTTGGATAAAGCTTATGATAATAGGGGGATGGCAAAATCAAATTTAAAAGATATCAAAGGTGCTATGGAGGATTATAATTTGGGCTTAAGTATTAATCCAATGGATCCGTATCTTTATTTAAATCGAGGTAATGTAAAAGCTGACCTAAACGACTATGACGGGGCTAATGCTGATTATGATGCAGCAATGAGAATTAATCCAAATATTTCAAAAATATATCTTGTCAAAGGGTTTATGAAATTTAAACAAAATGATTATCAGGGAGCATTGAAAGAATACAACAAGTCAATAGAAATTAATCCGCATGATTCCAACGCATTCTATGAAAGGGCCAGGGCTAAAAAGCATTTGCAGGACTATGCCGGTGCAATAGAAGATTATTCAAAAGCTATTGGAATTAATCCAAATATGGAAGATGCTTATGTTCATAGAGGCGAGCTTAAAAAAATTGTTAAGGATTATCAAGGAGCAATTTTAGACTATAACAAAGCGATCGAAATTAATCCAAAGGATACTCCAGTTTATATTAATAGAGGTACGGCAAAATATGTACTCCAGGATTACAAAGGTTCTATTATAGACTTAGATAAAGCTATTGAAATTAATCCAAATAACGCAATTGCATATTATGACCGAGGATTAGCAAAAGCACCTCTAGGTTCGTATCAAAATGCATTAGCAGATTTCGATAAGGCAATTGGGATTGACTCAACTTATCCAGCATTTTATTATAGCAGAGGGTTAGTGAAATGTTTAATGGGACAAAAAAATGGCGGGTGTAATGATTTAAATAAATCTCTAAGGTTAGGTAATAATGAAGCTCCGGATGCTATTAAGAAATATTGTAATTAAAAATTGCCATCTATGTAGCATACAATCTAATAAACCAAGCCTCAAATCCTCATTTCAGGCACCTCACCTTCAATAATCAATCTTCCAGCTGTTTTGGCTTTGATTTCAACCATTTTGAAATGTTTTACCAAATTACTTTTAAATCATTGTACATTGAGAAAGTATCATCTTTAGAAATGATCGACATTTTACCATTTATGGCTTGTGCAATCAGCATTCTGTCAAATGGGTCTCTATGATGAAATGGTAATGATGAAACTAAAACATTATCTTCATTTTGAATAGGAAGAATGCTGATTCCACTTGAAATAATGTCATTAATATATTCCCGGAAAGGCCTGCTTATATTCAATTTATTTAAGCTGATTTTAACGGCCATTTCCCACAAAGAAACAACACTTATATAATTTTCTGAATCGGGATTCTGGATGCAATCAAGTGCTTTTTTAGATAGCTGAGCGTCCTCTTTGAAGTACCAGATGAGTGTATGGGTATCCAAAAGGTAATCCATTACCTCATATATTCTTTAAAATCTTCCAGTGGAGCATCAAAATCAGGGCTCATTTCAATTTTGTCTTTCCACAAGCCATAGCCTTTGGTCTGGCGTTTATTTGTTTGATCCTTATTCGCTTTCGCAAATAAAAAATCAATAAAATCCTCAGCCTCAGCTTTCAGTGCATCTGGTAATCTCGTAAATTTTTGTATTACAACACTTACGTCCATTATTATCCTGTTTATTGAACAGAACAAATTTAGTTAAATCTTTTGTTCCGAAAAATGTAGTTCTTTTGCCTTGGTCAGCATTTTCAGTTGACTACAACTTGTAGTCAACTAATTTTCAGCTTGCGTAAGCCTATTATCACATCATCACATTAACATATCATCACATTAGATTTTCATCTCAGGCACATCACCCTCAATAATCAATCTACCAGCTGTTTTGGCTTTGATTTCTTCTATCGATACACCCGGCGCACGTTCCAGGAGTTTGAAACCGCTGTCAGGTGTTACTTCCAATACAGCCATTTCGGTTACGATCTTTTTCACGCAGCGCACACCTGTTATCGGCAAAGTACATTCAGGCAATAATTTCGATTCACCTTCTTTGTTAGAATGCATCATGGCTACAATGATATTATCAGATGAAGCAACCAGATCCATAGCGCCCCCCATGCCTTTTACCATTTTGCCGGGTATTTTCCAGTTGGCAATATCTCCCTTGTCGGATACCTCCATAGCTCCCAAAACAGTGAGTTGAATATGTTTGCCACGTATCATGGCAAAAGAAGTGGCAGAATCAAATATAGCAGAACCGGGAAGGGTAGTTACCGTTTCTTTTCCGGCGTTGATCATGTCCGGATCCTGCTCACCCTCAAATGGATAAGGCCCCATTCCGAGCAGTCCGTTTTCTGATTGCAAGATAACAGTTATTCCCTCTGGAATGTAGTTTGCCACTAATGTGGGAATGCCAATTCCTAAATTTACATAATAACCGTCTTGTAGCTCTTGTGCGATTCTTTTCGCTATTCCGTATTTATCTAGCATTGCCTTTATCTTTTTGTAACAGTTACACGTTCAATTCTTTTCTCATAATTCGTTCCCTGAAAAATCCGGTTGACAAAAACCCCGGGAGTATGAATAAAATTCGGATCGAGTTCTCCAGGTTGTACCAGTTCCTCTACTTCCGCAATGGTAATTCTGCCGGCAGTGGCCATTGGCGGATTAAAATTTCGAGCTGTCCCTTTGTAAACCAGATTTCCCATGGTATCGCCTTTCCAGGCTTTAACAATCGCAAAATCGG
>JABDBQ010000006.1 GCA_013288555.1 Bacteroidota bacterium
ACTGGCCGTAGAGAAGTTTTTGGGGAATTATATCAAACCCAGGGAAGCAGCACTTATAAAAGGCCTGCAAATGCTTTTGGTTTTTGCATTCGTAACTTTTGCCTGGCTGCTTTTCAAACTTCCTAATTTTGATGACGCTGTGCTCTATATTAAGGCTGTATTTCATAATATCCATTCCGGGAGGACTGATTTCACAATCATCTTTTATATTTTGCTATACTCTATACCAGTGGTCTTGTTTCATTTGTTTCACCTGGCAGAAGCCGGCATTGAAAAAAACCTCGGCATGCTGAAACCTGTATTTTACGCGATTTTGGTTTTCTTTATAATTGCGAACAGTGGCAGAACCGGCAGTTTCATCTATTTCCAGTTTTGAAAGCAGTGATTAAAAAAACCATCATATTATCAATAGTTATCTTCATTGCTTACAATGTTTTATTGCTGTTGAAACATCCTGTAACCGGGCCCGGCCAGCATCAGTGGCAAAAAAACAGGATACTGATAGAAGATTATGTTGATTACCACGAAGGAGTGCCTGTTGTTATCGTGGGAACATCGCTGAGTGCGCGGTTGTACCCTTCCCTGCTGCCATCAGGATATTTTAACCTGGCCCTTGCCGGAGAAAGTATTTTTGACGGTCTGGAAATCGTGAAAAAGAGCACAAAAAAGCCTGAATATATCCTGGTTGAAACCAATATTTTTTACAAGAAACCCGATAAGGATCTGAGCGAAGGTGTGTTCAATCCGATGATGCTTTGGATACGGAAATATATTCCATCATTTCGTGAAGAAAACCAGCCTGCAAACCTTCTGCCGCCTTTGATAGCAAAAGCAGGCAAAGGCGAAGCGGTGAATACAAATTCAGCAGATACAGCAATACTCAATACACTTCTCAAACAAAAAGTTGCTGATTACCAGCAGGTTCCTGATAGCGTTACGATGACTGAGAATCTTAAATTGTTAAAAGACTATATCCGTGATTTTCAGGCGAAAGGCATAAAAGTGGTTCTTTACGAAATTCCAGTCAATTGCAAATTATACCAGACGCCGAGATATCTGGTACCCAAACAAAAACTGACAGCTGCATTTCCTGATAGGTATTTTCAATGGCTATCGATGCCCGATTGCAGCGCATACCAATACGGCGATGGTGAGCATTTAGCCCTTGAGAGTTCGGTTAAATTTGTGGATTGGTTTGTAAAGGCTTTACATCAATCAGGGGTAAAACCATGATGGTCAATTATATGTAAGACTTATCACAGTTGTCATTACAAAAACTGATTCTTTCCAATATTATATAATATCGCCGCTTCTATTTTCCTGTTTTCACTCCAGAGGAATTCAATATCTTTGACACAATGTTTAAAGGATTTGTAACTGTTGGTTTTTTTCTTTCACTTTTTGGGTTTATGCCTTGTATAGTCCTGGCACAGTCTGATTCTATTACCCACAACCTTGACTATTACACAGATGCCGCAGTAAAAAACAGCCCTTTGCTCAAGGATTATGGAAACCAGATACTTGCAAGCCGACTGGATAGTCTTACCATCAAAGCCCAGAATCGTCCCCAGGTAAACGGTAATGTATCAGCTCTGTATGAACCCAACTATGGCAATTTCGGGTATGACCAACCAATTACCAACGGCGGCAATTATGCGGCACAGATAGCTGCGACGCAAAACATTCTGAATAGTAAAATCCTGAAACCCCAGTACCGGCAGGTTAATATCCAGGGACAAACGATTGCCAATACATCCAAACTCAGCGAACATGACCTCAGGCATAATGTGGTATCTCAATACTTGTCAGTATGGTCTGACAAAAGCCAGTTGTCCAACGCCCTACAGGTGCGAAAATTACTGGACGAAGAAGAAAATGTCCTTAAACCACTGGTAGAGCAGGGAATTTTGAAACAGTCATCATACCTGGCATTTCATCTTGAAAGAGAATCTGATGAACTGAACCTGAAACAGTTGCGCATGCAATTTGCTATTGACCTGATGACCCTGAATATTCTTTGCGGCATCAACGATACAGTGACAGCTGTTAAACTGCAGGAGCCGTCTTTGAAAAGAACCGATATACAATACAACTATTTTAAGTCGAACTATTTTCAACAATATTATATTGATAGCCTGCAG
Source organism: Bacteroidota bacterium (assembly GCA_013288555.1). GTDB lineage: Bacteria > Bacteroidota > Bacteroidia > CAILMK01 > CAILMK01 > JABDEJ01. The sequence continues at coordinate 2,142 of JABDBQ010000006.1, forward strand.
ATTACAAACCAAAAAGAGTTGACTGATGTCCGGTATAAACCCCATTTTGCCTGGAATGCTGATGCAGGGTTTCTATCCTCAACGCCATTGTTTTACATGCATCCCGGATTTAGTCTTGGACTGAGTCTTGTGGTTCCCATTTTTGATGGAAAACAGCGGGATATTGACTACCAGAGGTTTGGTATACAGGAAAGAACGAGGCTTGATTATGTGTTCTATAATCATAACCAGTACGATAAGCAATTTGCCATGCTCAGCAACCAACTTGTAGCAGTTGAAGAACTGACGCGTAACCTGAAAACGCAATTAGGCCTGAGTGATCAGTTGATCGGAATGAACAAAAGCGAACTCAACCGGGGAGATATATCCATTACCGATTTTATCATGAATCTCAGGAGCGATATTGATATTCGAAGCAGCCTGAGCCAAAACCAGGTTAAAGAATGGCAGATTATTAATGATCTGAATTATTATAACTGGTGAGAAGAATATTAGATAATTTGACAATGAGGCAATTTGAAAATTGGCTTCACTTTGTGTTTAAATCATATTGCTTCAGCCCGATTGTCTCATTTTCAAATTGCCTAATTGGCTAATTACTTCATCCCCGCCGCCCAGTCGAAAACCTTTTTCAGGTTACCACTTACCTGGTTTGGATTTACAGTGTTTTTCCTTATGCTTTTTTCCTGATCAGCAACTTTTACAAAAAGTCCGTCGAGCGCCTTGTCGGTCGCATATTTTACCAGATCGGTTTGCACAGGCTTGTGAAAAGGGAGTTTATTATAACTTGTAGTTATTTGAGTCCAGTTTTTAGTGGCGCCCATCTTATCAAGAGATGCTTTGATTTCCGGGGAAAAGGCTGAAAATAATGCGTTTGACGTTTTATTTCTAAAATAAGTCGTAGCAGAATTGTCAGGACCCAGAAGAATATTTTTTGCGTCAGTAAGGGTCATGCCTTTAATGGCGTCTATGAATATCGGTGCGGCTTTGGCTGCGGCATCTTCTGCGCCACGGTTCATGGTTTCTATAAACTTGTCAACCTGTGGGCCGAGGCCTATCTGACGCAACCTGTTGGCCACTTCCATCGCATCAGGTGGAAAAGGTATTTTTATGATAGGGTCATCAAGATAACCTCCCGGTTTGTGAAGGGCGTTGGCAGCATTGGTAGAACCCACTTGCAGCGCTTCCTTCAATGCATTGGCCATATCTTCTTCAGATGGAATAAGACCTTTATGGAATTGGGTTTCGCTATTTACGGGCTTTTCTGTCTTCATTTTATCAAAAGCACGTGCCGAACTGAGCAATACAATTGCCGCAATTGATATTCCAAAAATGAGTGTTTTCATGTTTTTACCTTTCCTGTTTTAGCCTGCAAATTAAAGATATTTTAGGCATCTATGTTATTAAATGCAATTCCAATGCCAGAGAGAAAGGGGCTCATCTGTGAAATATAATCTGAAAGGATTTACTTTTTGTTATCGCCCACACTATCATTGTAAGTCGACCTTGCCAGTGTAAATTTGATTTTCACATTGCATCTTTATGAAATACAAGCCTTTAGAGTACTTGCTTAAATCCAAAACCATCTGATCTCCATTTGAAACAAAGAATTGATTGTAGATTTCCTGCGCAGTCGAATTAATAACGACAATCTGAAGGTTGTTGTTAATCAATATTTTATCAAATTGTATTGATACTAAGCCAGTTGCCGGATTGGGGAATAATTTTAATTCTCGGGGATAAAAAGTCTGATTAATGCTACTATTATGAGCTATTGTGATATAGTGCAACTTAACCTTTGTATTGCCCCCGCCACTTGGAATCATTCCTCTTAAACTTATTGTATAAGTTCCGGTATCATTAAATACAACTACCGGATTTTGAGAAGAATTTTTTGTACCATCAACATAACTGTAAGTTATTGGCAATATGGTCCATAGCCAGGATGAAAGCTTTGCTACCGTCTTATCATAGAAACGTACGGTATCTTTTACAAAAACGTTTGTATCATTTGCAATGAAATCTACGTAAGGGCCATCAGGGTTTTCAAAATTTTTATAAGTATCTCTGTATTTTATTGTTGTGGATGTTCCCCCCTGTCCATTAGCGATCGCGTCGACTTCAAAAACAGGGATATGTTCTGTTGCCGATATCCATTTGTACTGTACGCTATTGTTACTTACAACCGTTGATCCTATTGTGTCTGTTTCAGTTATCACAGATTTGATGCGAAGGCACTTATATGTTTTATAAGGTGTTTTTACCGTTCCCCAGCCGTCTACTGTATCAACTCTTTTTCCCGTTACGCTTGCATTCATTCCAAAAAGACTGATCCTGCCTCCATAATAGCAGCTGTCAATATTGCCGTATTTCATTGGGAAACGATAGACAATATCCGGTGATTTGTATGGCATAGGCGTGGCTAAGTTGATAATGGGTACTGTGATGCCTATTCCCACCGTTCTGAAATCGGATGAACTGTTTTTAAAGAATGCAAATGATCCATTTACATTCGGGTTTTTGAGATCTAAGCCCAGATCTCCGTTGTAAACAGTGGTATACGCAGAATTAATATCTTTTGGAGCTAGAAACTTATAGGTATCCTGGGCTGTAGGCACAATGCCTGAAAAATCCCACGAAGTATTCGGGCCGGTAACAGATGTATCAATACTACGGTTGCTTATTGTATAAATAATATTTTCAGCACTGTTTGGCGCGCTGCTGTCAGAAATCGTTATTTGTCCGTATGCAGATTGAAACAGGCAATTGCATAAGATTAAAAAAAGGGAAAACAATCCTGGTTTTATCATGATCTGGTGGGTTGATAAATCAAATATACCTAAATATTTGATAATAAATGGGCAGCCGGATATTTTCTTACCTATAGGGCTTTTTCTTCATTACAGAGAGCAATTATGGCTTTGTTATTTTAGTCTCTTATCGCTATTAAAGAAATAGGCCCCCCTTAAGATAAAGAGAGGCCAAAAATAGGTTTATATACAATTATAAGATCAATTGCATAACACAAAGTTCAGATGATCTGTTCTCAGATATTCTGCAAAAAATCAGGAAGCAGTATGATTGATGTCATGTCTGTCATTTTGATAATATGCAGAATTGAAGGTCGTCGACTTTCTAAAAGTCAATGGCTTTTACTTTGAAGTGTTAGTTCTACTTTCAGAAAATATTTACAAATCCCTCATCATAAAATAAACGAATAAAAGAAACAGGGTACTGATACCACTAATAAAATAAGCACAAAATTTATCCAGATCCAGACACTGTTTTTAGGATATTTTTTAATCAATAAAATTGTTCTTATTGTCCAAAGTATATAAACCAATATTGACAATATCCCCATCGCGTACATAAAAATAAAAGCCGGAGCCATGTCAGGGAAATTCGAATTTTCAGGCAGAGGATGTTTTAATTTATATATCCAGACAATGAAACTAGTAAGGTAAAAGGAAACAATAATCCCGGCAGGCAACAGCAGAAAATTTACCAATGTTTGCAATGCTTGATTTTTCATAACGGATCCGGTTATTTTTATATTTCAAATTTAATTATTAACCATTACCTGAGCAAGTGTCCAATCACGTGCGGGAACTCATTCTTCTTATCTTCAAAACACTATTGATGTTTGATTGTTACTTCATTGAAGAAATGCAGTAATCACATTCATACTGAATTAATTCAAGTTGCATCTATAATTATAAAATAAATGGGCCGGTTTTTTAAAAATTCCTGGAGACTGATCAAAGATACCGGAATTGCATTTTCTGATGATGATACTTTTACGCTCGCCTATGCTCTGTCATACAGCACACTGTTTTCGCTTGCCCCGATTCTGATTATTGTAATTGCAGTAGGTGGATTGGTTTTTGGCCATGATGCCGTATCCGGACAGATTTTTAGCGAACTCCGATCATTCCTGGGAGACGCAGGAGCTATCCAGCTTCAGGATCTTTTGAAAAGCGTTTATAATCCCGGGAAAAGTGAAATTATGACCATTTTCGCTGTTGTTTTATTAATATTCGGAGCCACTTCTATGTTTAATCAGCTGCAGCTTTCGCTCAATAAAATATGGCAGGTAAAACCAAAACCTAAAAAAGGGTATCTCAAATATCTTACAGACAGGATACTTTCTTTCGGTCTAATTATCGTGATCGGGTTCCTGCTTTTGGTTTCATTCGTACTCAGTGCAGCCCTTGCCGGTTTAAGCCATTACCTGGTCGCACATTTTTCATTAAATTCAGTAATATTCCTTGCCATCGTTGATTTTATTCTTTCCCTTGTTGTCATAACTTTATTATTTGCAGTTATTTATAAATTTTTACCCGATGCCAATATTCTATGGAAGGAAGTCTGGGTCGGTGCCTTTTTTACATCCTCATTATTCATTCTAAGCAAATATCTGATTGGCTTGTATCTTTCCAAAAGTAATATCAGCACGACCTATGGAGCAGCAGGTTTTGTTGTCCTCGTATTACTATGGGTGAACTATACCGCGCAGATACTTTTCCTGGGTGCAGAATTCACGAAAGTTTACGCCACTGCCTACGGAAAGCCCATAGAGCCAGCCGAATACGCAATAAGGACCAAAAATGTAGAGGTAGAACAAACTGCAGTGGAATCAACCGAACATTTTGAGAAAAAGGTTGATCTTGTTGAAAAAAAATCCTCTTCCGTTTTGCCCTAAAAATAAGTGTATTTAAGTTCCGGTAAGTCATAAAAATGCCACTTTCAATGTTAAAAGAAAGTTCAACCAGCGAATTTTTATTTATTTTGCGTCAAAATAATTTGATCATGAAAAAATTATTCTTTTTTGCCGGCCTCATCACATTATTATCATGCAATAAAACGGAGCCAACCGTAAAATCGATCAATAATAATTCGGATACCACATACAGTGTTGTTGCGCAATTAACAAATTTACTTTCAACAAATTATGTAAATGAGAAATGGAAAGCCAATGCTACCGCCAGCATTTCAAACGGGCACCTGGAGCTGGATATAACAGGGGCAGATACTCAAAAACTCAGCATTAATATATATGATTTCAAACCGGCAATGTATCAATTCGGAGGGTCGCAATTTGTTTCTCTGAATACAAATAACACAGCAGTTTTTAAGCCTAAATCCAGCACGACAACATTTAATGAAGATTGGGAATCATTACCCCATGATACCTGCATTATTTCTTCACTGGATACGGTACAAAAAACAGTTTCCGGCAGTTTTGAACTTAGTCTTGACAACGGCCAAAGTAATACCTATCATTTCAGAGGGAATTTCAACAAAGTTAAATATACGGGGAAAGTGCCTGTCCTTACACAGTCATTTATTTGTAAAGTAGGCAATGCGAACCGGTTGAGTGATTCTGGCTTGACAGCCGGACCAAATTATAACAATACTGCTTTTGATATTTACAGCGATTGCAAAGATCAGAGCGAATTACATCTGAGTATGCCAATCATTACTGATATTGGCACTTATAACATAACGGAGCAGGGCCCATATACATCATACTTTATCAGGGCGCCCTCAAGTTCTACTTTCAATATGGAATATTATGGTACTTCAGGCACTATCACTATCACGCTCCATACGTTAAGTTGTATCCAGGGCTCTTATAAAACCACTCTCGCAGGACTTGATGACGCTTCGTATACAAAAGTCATCCAGGGAAGTTTTACTGTGTTGTATTGAAATTATATTTGCATTGAGAGCAACCCTGGAGCAGAAAAGTCAAATATAAAAAAGGAGTAGTTCTAACATCCTGACCTTATAGGTCATATAAACGCGATACGGTCAAAAAAAATTTTGATTTCATGTTTTTAATCATAGTTTTGTCTTTCATTATGTTTATTAACCTTTTAAAAAAGAACGAGATGCGTAAATTTATTTACTTTTTGGGATTTGTAGCGGCTTCATTATCAGCGAGTGCCCAATCGGCATTGATATTTTCAAGCTCAAATATTACAGGCTTAAAGGCTGGTAATACACACTGGAATGTTTCATCAAACGCAGGTGTCAAATCTCCCGCAATGGGATCAAATCAAACCTGGGACTATTCCGGGCTGAAGGATAGTGTTTCAAATACAACCAATTATGTTGCAGCCTCAGGATTTGCGGCTACAGCGGTAGCGGACACATCTACCTTTGAAAACGTCATTGGTTCTGCTTATATTAAGGCAAGTGCCGTTTACGATGTCGACGCAAGTGGTATGTTCTTGGCTGGGCGCACGATTCCGGTACAGCAATACAGCGAGGGGTTTCTCACAGGCAATAATAAGGACAGTTCTTACTGGACAGCCTCTACTTATAAAGACCGACAGAACCTGATTGTATTTCCTGAAACTTCCGGAAGTTCATGGTCTGTAAAAGGGTATCACAGGCTTACATTTGGTCTTTCTATTGCTGCATTTGGTCTTAATAAAACGCCGGTCGCAGTTGCCAAGCATTATTATATCAAAGACACCGTAATTGGCTGGGGCACTGTAAATGTGCCTTCTGCAAACAAATCAAGTATCGGGTATAGTGCTTTGCTGGTGAGAAGACAAACTATGGTTGTTGACAGCTTTTATGTTGGTACATCGCCAGCGCCTGCTGTTATGCTTGCCGCATTTGGTGTGAAACAAAACGATACAACCATAACATACAATGAATATTTGTATCGCGCCGGAACCGGCACACCTATGATGTCATTTACATATCCGAATAACACGTATTCAAAACCAAATTATGTAACCTACGATGGAGATAACGTACAAAGCAGCATTGAAAACCAAGGCTATGATCCTGCGATATTCAGCATTTTCCCAAACCCTGTTTCTTCGGGCCCTGTAAACATCCGGGTATTCAAAATGTCAGACAAGACCTGGAATTTAACTTTAGTAAATATATTGGGCCAAACAGTTGCTTATCATAAAATTGACGGAACAGGGAACCAGGATATCCAATTAAATCTGTCAGGATATAAAGCAGGATTATATTTCGCACATGTTTCTGATGATCAAGGTAATGTATTGATGTCAACCAAGCTGGAATTGAGCAGGTAATTCTCCCTGTTCCGGATTTTTATTAAAATCCATAATTGCGGAATTTATTCTGTTGTTATGGATTTTTTTGTTTTGTATTGTCCACTTACTTTTTTTCCTGAATTACAATGAATCTGTGAACCTGGTCATGGTAAAAACAAGACAGATCAAACATTTTTTTTAGAATTATGTCTTTAATTAAATATGAGCTAAAATCTTTAAATATAATCTGATGAAAAGAGTTACAGTTGTATTCGTCGTTCTATGCATCCTGCTCTCAGCTAAATCAAACGTGTCTGCACAGGTTAGTGTAGGAATTTCAGTCGGGCCACCAGCGATACCCGTTTATGAACAACCTCCCTGTCCGTATGATGGCTGGCTTTGGACGCCGGGGTATTGGGCTTATGATCCGGATGGCGGCTATTATTGGGTACCGGGTGTCTGGTTAGCTCCTCCCAGTGTTGGATTTCTATGGACGCCAGGTTACTGGGGCTTTTATGGAGGCTTTTACAGGTGGCATCGTGGGTATTGGGGCCCTCATTTGGGCTTTTATGGTGGGATTAATTATGGATGTGGATATTGGGGACATGGCTATGATGGCGGAAGATGGGAAGGTGGTCATTTCCGCTATAATACCGCTGTAACACGTGTGAATACCACTGTTGTTCATAACACTTATGTTGATAGATCCGCCGTTCATAACGGTGGCAGTCGCGCTGCTTTTAATGGCCGTGGCGGCGTTTCTGCGCGACCAAATGCGAGTGAGCGGATAGCGGCACAAGATAAACACGTAAGTTCTACTTCTGCGCAGCGTTCTCATGTGCAGGCTGCAAGAAAAGATCCGGCAACGCATTATTCTGCAAATAAAGGGAATCCAGGATCTCACGCCGCAATGAGCCGACCTGCATCAAGCACAACGAATGCACCTCATGCAAATGCGAATAGAAGTGCGCCACGTCAAAGCACTCAAAGAACACAGCAAAATCGTGTCGCCTCTCATCAAAGTGCACCAAGGCCTCAACAAAATCATGCGGCTCCACATCAAAGTGCTCCAGGGGCACAACAAAATCATATGGTTCAGCATCAAAGCGAACCTAGGCCACAGCAGGCACCCAGAATGCAGCAACCTCGCCAGGCACCACAGCAACACCAAATGGCAGCACCACGTCAGCAAGCACCTCGGATGCAAGCGCCAAGGCAGCAAATGCCCCATGGCGGCGGTGAAGGTGGCCGGAGGTAAAGTGCTGGTATCAACGGTTCTGTCGGTTTTGTGATTACAAGACCGAATCAGTTTGGATTACCACGTTTTCGAAGGGTCCCTGCAAACGGCTGTAGATTTGAGTGCATGCCTGTTTCCCCTTGATATTCTTTCATATTCGGCAAACTGCTTTGGGGTTAAAATACGCCTTAGTTTAATGTTGCGCTCCTCATCTATTTCTTTGCCTTTAGACTGGTATAAACTGATATTGTCTTTGCTTACCATAGCAGCAGTATCCATTTTAAGACAAGCTTCGAGGTTGATAGCATAGACCTTGGGTACCTGGGTACCTAATAACCCGATTTCGCAGTTCATACTTTTCGTTAATTCATCTGCCCTTTCGGTGGCAGGTTTGGGTGCAGTGTCGCCAATCTGCAAAAAATATAAATTGGTAATTTTTTGAGTGTAGTTAGCGGTAAAGGCAACAGTTTTGGTACCATCTAAGAAATTGACGAGTACCAAAGTAACGATGGCCACCCCCCAAAACTTCATGTATTGATCAATAGGTTTCATTGTTTTACGCATTAGTGTTACAGATTAGACAATCAGCTGGGATTTTTGTTTTTAAACGGGAAAGTCTTTGAAAAATCTCCCGCGGATTTCGCAGAAAAGGACAGATTAAAAATTCATTCCGCAAGAGAATTCACCGAAAAGATATGCGATCTGCTGGAAATAAATTTATCCTATCATATAAGAACTTGCGACAGTAGTGGAAAGCCCTATATTCGCATCGTTGTGGTCCTATAAAAAGATAAAAATGAAAGTAGTTGTTTTGGGTGGTACCGGATCTGTGGGCCAACTTATTGCGAATAAACTTGCTGCGCAGGGTGTTAAAGTACTTGTTCTTACACGGCAGGCAAGAGAGCCAGGCAACAATATTATCTTCGATCTCGATAAAAAATCAGGCATATGAAATTACTTGGCCTCATCGGTGGCATCAGCTGGATTTCAACGATTGACTATTACAGGTATATCAATCAGGCGGTCAATAAACGGCTTGGCGGAAATGAGTTTGCCGACTGCATTATTTATTCCCTGAATTATGGTGAAATAATCCGTCACAATGAAGCAAAGGATTTTGAGGGAACATTTAATATTATTTTAAAAGCGTCATTGCATTTGAAAAATTTAGGTGCGCAAGCCATTGTCCTTTGTGCGAATACCATGCATATGTTTGCCGATGAACTTGAAGAGAAAACCGGCCTGCCGGTTATTCATGTTGCAGCAGCAACTGCCTCAGAGATTCAGAAGAAAGGGCTTAAAAAAGTCGGTCTTCTGGGGACAAAACTCACCATGGAAATGGATTTTTTTAAACTGAAACTGGCTGCCCAAAATATAGAACCCATTATTCCAAATGTGGAAGACCGGAATTTCATCCATGAAAAGATTTTCAGTGAACTGGGCAAGGGCCTCATTAAAGATGTAACAAAAAGTCGTTATTTAGCCATCATTCACAAACTGGTTTCACAAGGCGCCGAGGGCATCATCTTAGGCTGCACCGAAATACCCCTTTTGATCAAGCAGGAAGACGTAAATGTTCCGGTATTTGATACCACTCTGATACATGCTGAAGCTGCTGTCGCTTTCGGGTTTGAATGAATTTTTGCGCATATTTCCCAAATGATTGCAGAAGAAAATTTTAATAAATCTTCAGGCCCTTGTCAGTTTTGTCACCAACAAGGGCCTAATTGACCCTCAGTCAATTCTTAGTAAATTATTCCGATCCGGAAGAGCAGATTCGGTTTAGTGGGAAGAAAAATAAATTTAACTGGTTTTTCTATTACCTGCCTGGCTTACCCTCGCCTTCTGTTATCAGGCTTTTAAGGCTGTCTTTTACATACTGATCCCAGCCTTTTACACAGCCATCAAAGCATTCTAATGCCGGAGCCAGACCCACATGTTCAAAATCTATTTCTGTACCTTTATCCGTTTGCTTTAAGTTCCATACTACTGAGGTACCATTCCATTCCTTAGTGTCTTTCAACCAGGATAAGTGACAATCCGTTACCTTCCAAACGATTTTTTTGCCGGATATCATTTCAGTAACCTTAAAATACACCCTCACATCGCCGGGTTTGTACACAAATTCATTACCAACATGATTTGTGGGCCCTTCAATATGCCCCCACCAGTCATTTACCTTGCAAATGCTGTCATAAGCGGTTTTCAATGAGGTATCTACTAAGATGCTTGTTTTGTAACTTTCTGTAAGTGTTTCCATAACATTCAGGTTTTTATAAGTTTATGGAACAAAATTAATTCGGGTACAGTCCTGGAAATTGTACAAATCGGAAGCCTCAGGATTTGAAGAATGCTTTGCCAAAATCATTGATAGCCCTGGTGAGCCGCGCCGGAGGCATACCGGCAAACTTTTTGAAATCCCTGATGAAATGAGACTGGTCATGATAAAGGTCATAAAACCCTTTTTGAGAAAACAGCCTGAAAGGGTTGTTGCTTAATGATTTATAAATATCATAAAAACGGATTATACCCGCAAAATTTTTGGGGCTTATCCCAAGCCTTTGTTTAAATTTCATATTAAGCCAGCGACTTGTATAGCCAGTCGATTTTTCCAGCTCCGACATAGTAATCTGGCCTTTGACTGATTCAATCTTCCTGATGCAATGACCAAATACGGTGTCTTCAGTCTCTTTCATTTGAAGCAAAAGAAATTGCTGCAACATATCAGCTTTTATTTCTGGCGATGAGGCATGCGACAAAGCTTTTTCCAGGTCGCTTACTTCTTTTCCTGAGATATTACTAAGTGGTATAATATTATTGACAATTCCGGCAAAATCCAAAGAAAAAAAACGGTAAGCTGCGGCTGGGTTGAACTCTATTCCTATTGTCCCGGAGGGATTCTGCTTTTGATCGTTGATAATCCTTGGAACCTCGATGATTCCTATAAGGAAAATCCTGTTCCCTACTGAATAAACTTCGAAACTACCGGTTTTAGTTAAAACATCATTAAATGGGATGATCAGCTTTATCCGCCCGTTGGGTACAATCATTTTCAGATCGTCCTCTTCCAGCCGCTCATCACTTTTATAAAGCCATATCTTTTCTATGGATTCTTTCAGTGGTTCAATGATTTTGAAGGTTTGTAGCTGCATATCAGCCAAATATATGAATTAATGCTTGCCAGCGATATTCGTATCACAAATAATAAACCAGGTTGTCTGAATTATGTTTGTAATCCGATTAGTTCAAATGGTTTATAAATAGTTTGATTTCTTTAACTTTGCAAAATGATTTCAGAACCCGAAACCGGAATTATTTCAGACTTAAAGATGAAAGGTTTTAAAATCCACGAAATCTCAGGAACAGAAAATGCCCCACTTTCTCAGGGCAGGCGGGATTTTTATAAAATAGGGCTGGTAACAGGCGGCATGACGGTCTATTATGGTGACAGGATATTAGAAATAAATGATACTGTTCTCTTTTTTGTCAATCCAAACATCCCTCATTCAGTTGTGCGTCGCTCTAAAGAAACCACTGGATATGCCTGCCTTTTTACAGAAGCTTTTATTACGGGCAGAGAGCGGACAGAAATTTTGAAAAGCTCTCCATTGGGCAACTTCGACAGTACCCCAGTAATCCCTCTTAACAAAGAACAAGCTGGGTTCATGAGCGGCATTTTCAGAAAAATGCTGTCCGTGCATAGTGGGGATTATAACTATAAAAATGAGCTGCTTAAGAGCTGCATAGAGCTCATCATTCATGAAGCGCTGAGAATTCAGCCGGCACAAAATGGTTTTCATAATAAAAATGCTGCTACAAGGATCACAAATATGTTTACGGATTTACTGGAAAGGCAATTCCCGATAGAAAGAACAGATGAAACACTGAGGTTAAGAACTGCCCAGGACTTTGCCGAAAGACTCTCAATACATGTTAATTATCTTAACCGCTCCGTAAAGGAAGTTACAGGCAAGCCCACATCTGTCCACATTGCTGAACGCATCGTTGCTGAGGCCAAAGCGCTTTTGCAACACACCAATTGGAGCGTAGCAGAAATTGCCTTCGGCCTTGGCTTTGAATACCCCACCTATTTTAACAACTATTTCAAACGGGTATGCGGCATTACTCCGCAATCCATCAGGAAAAGAAAGGTTTGAAAATCATACTTTATGGTTTGATTTCCGTTAACATGGAACCCTATTTTAACCGGAACTTTGCGCATCAATTTAAATATTAAAACAGAATGAAAATCTTAGTTACCGGTGCTACCGGAAAAGTAGGTAGCCGCTTAGTTCCGCGCATGTTAGCAAAAGGCTATGACGTTCGTATTTTAGTGCGCGATGCCGGAAAAGCATCACTATTAGCAGATCTCGGTGCAAAAGTCGTAGTAGGAGATCTGTTTAGTGCAGATACTTTACCTCTGGCAGTAGATGGCATGGAAGGGGTGGTACACCTTGCGGCACTTTTTCGCACATTTACTGATAATGAGGGTATAATAAAAACAAATCATGCCGGAACTACAGCACTTGCAAATGCGGCTATGGCCGCTGGTGTAAAAAGATTTGTTTTCGTAAGCACAGGCAATGTATATGGATCGGGCTACCGTCATCCTGCAAAAGAAGATGATCTGGTGGACATAAATGACCCCAGGGCATACTCATCGAGCAAAATTGCTGCGGAAAAGGAGCTCATTTTAATGCATAAAAACAAAGGATTTGATGTTCGGGTACTGCGTTTAGGTTTTGTGTATGGGGATAAAGACCCTCATATTGAAGAGATAATACCTTTACTGAAAAGAATGAAACTTCATTCGGGGTCAAGAATGCACATGGTACATCATTTGGATGTCGAACAGGCTTTAACTTTATTGCTCAATACTGAGGGACTAAACGGAGAGATATTCAATGTGGTAGATGATGCGCCAATTAGTCTTTATGAACTTGCTGATTCTGTGGGAAAGTTAGCTGATGCGTTTGATTCTGAAGAGGGCCCATTAAACGATCCGTTTGCTGGTATTCTGGATGTTTCAAAACTCAGGAGCAAGACCGGGTTCAGGCCACTTGTACCAAGTTATTATGTGGCACGTGATCTGGGTATTTTGTAACTAATCGCAACTAAAATATATTGCTATCATGACAAAAGAAAATCAAAACCATAAACCCGTAGCACTGGTTACAGGTGCTAATCAGGGAATCGGTCTACAGATCGCAAAGGATCTCGTGAAAAATGGCTTCACCGTACTTGTAGGATCCCGAAATTTTGAACGTGGCGAAAAGGCCGCAAAGGAAGTTGGGCCAGATGCGCATGCGATCCAACTTGACGTTACGGATGGCGCTTCAATAGATGCCGCTGCGGTGCGCGTTCGTAACGAGTTTGGCCGTCTTGATGTCCTCATTAACAACGCAGCTATCTCAAATACGACCAAGAAACCAGGCCAGTCAATCGTTGAATACTCTAAGTTGGTGCGTCCGAGCAATGTGTCTCTTGCCGAAGTGCGTGCGGTATGGGAAACCAATGTATTCGGCCCTCTGGCTGTTTATCAGGCGATGCTGCCGCTCTTGCTTGAGGCACCGGCAGCCCGTATTGTCAACGTTTCGAGCGGCGTTGGTTCGCTGACCAGGAATTCAGATCCCGCCTATGTCCAACGTCAGAACTTCGGACCCGTTTACCCTGCATCCAAAACGGCTCTCAACGCAATGACGCTCGCCATGGCGATCGAGCTGGAGGCAACAAATATCAAGGTAAATGCGGTCTCTCCCGGCTTCACAAAGACAAACCTAAACGCCTATGCAGGTACAGATACTGTTGAAGAAGGAGCTGCAGAGGCGGTACGTGTTGCGATGCTCGGCCCTGAAGGTCCCAATGGTACGTTCACTCATGCCACACTTGGTACACTGCCATGGTAAATTAAAAAATTAAAAGTGTGGTTTATCATAAATGATATAATTAAACAACCAGTCTTTAATTACCATATTCCAGCCATTCTCACACATTGTGTAGCACTCCTTTTCAGGTACAAGTCCGTCGTGTGTGAAGTGAAGAACAGTTTTATCGCCAATGGTAGTTATCTCAAAAATCATCTTTGTGTTTGTCCATTCATGCTGATCCTTTTTTAGCCAGGATAGTGTACTTTCGGTAACAAGCCATATAATCTTTTTACCGGGAAAGACTTCAATTAATTTCTGTTTTGAATAATGGGCACCGGGATGGTTTACTATAAATTCATCATTTAGGTTAATGCTTTCTCCTTCAAGATCTTTGCCGCCCCACCATTTGGCAACATCCTTGGTAATGCTTTTGTAAAAAATTTCCGGAGATTTAGAAGATTCAATGATTGCAGTAAAATTTTTATTTCCCAATTTTATACTACTTAAAATTACTTTCCTTTTCCATTAACTATGAAGTTGTAAAATAGCTCTTTAACGGTCATGTCACATATCATTGCGAGTCTATCAGAGTCATTCTCAAGAACAACGCCATCATATGTAAACCTCAGCATCGTACTATTGCCATTAGGTGCTAATTCAAAAATCATTTTTGTTCCTTTCCAGTCAAAGTTGTCAGTTGTCCTGATGCTCTCGGTAGTAAGCCATACAATTTTTTTATTTTGCACAAATTCAGTCACCTTGTTTTTTGAATAATGTGAATCACCCGATGTAAATATGAACTCACTGTTAAGTTTGATGTCCGCTCCTGCGAAATCTTCCGGCCACCATTCATTGAGGTTAATCAAATGATTAAAAACTTCGCCAGAAGATTTTTCAAGCTCAATTTCGACTGTATAATGCGCTGGTTTGTAACTTTGATTTTCCATATAAATTACTGTTTTGCTTTATTGTTCAAAATAGTTTCCAGTTTTTTGAGTTTGCCTGTCCAGAATTTATCAAAGTAATCAATGAAATCCTGTAGTTCATTAAACCCTTCCTGCTTCAAAGTACAGTAACGTTCCCTACCAATATCCGTAATGGAAATAAAGCCTGCATTGTACATGATCTTTATGTGCTTAGATACGGCAGGACGGCTC
Organism: Bacteroidota bacterium; assembly: GCA_013288555.1. GTDB lineage: Bacteria > Bacteroidota > Bacteroidia > CAILMK01 > CAILMK01 > JABDEJ01. The sequence continues at coordinate 17,428 of JABDBQ010000006.1, forward strand.
ATATCAAAATTTTCAGCCAGTGCATTTATCGTCAAACTTTCTTTAGAAAGAAGCATCATCATTTGCCTGCGGCTGGGGTCCGCAATCACCTGGAAAGCATCAAGCATTTGTGGCCCCACCAGAGGCATTTAAACGTTCTGCTAAATGACTTAGTAAATAATTCCATCCATTGTTATGATCGTCATAATCTTTTAAAAGCTCAAAATTTCCATGTTGTAATAACAATTCAGTCTTGCCACCTTTATCCTCAAGGGTCCATGTAACTACTGAATCAAGCCTGATTTCGTTTTCGCTTTTCCCTTTCTTCCAACTATAAGAAAGCAGTTTGTGAGGAATGATTTCCAAAACCTGGCAGTAAGCATCAATTTTATCATTGTTTATAAATTGAAATTTGTGCCCGACTACAGGTTCGAAATTGCATTTCATTAACCATTGGCCCATGAGTTCGGGATTGGTAAGATATTCCCAAACCACTTTTGGCGACTGATTAAATTGCCATGTCTGTTTAACTTCTTTTTGCATAATAAGTAACTTTTAAGTTACGCAAACTTATGTAACTTTAAAGTTACGAGATACGGAAAAGTTGAAATATTTTTTGCTTTATTTGCTAATTCATTAATATTCAATCCATCACATTAGTCTTTTGAGCTGCAGAGGCCTTGCCCATGATCCTTGGAAATACAACGGTCGGCCCCACGGTCAGGAATAACCCTATCGTCACAACACCCATTGATGTTCCGACCCAGAAGTCAGTAGCACTAATGAGATACCCGCACAACCCATATCTGGCTAATAGATAGAAGACAAGCAGGTATAGCAGGCTTGTAAGCAGGCCTGGAGAGTACGTGTTGAGACGGATGGTCCAAAAAAAATGGAAGGTGAGCGTGTGCGTTGCAAATCCGGCTATGAAGATAATCGGCAGAATAACCCAATGGCTGCCAAAGCTATCATAGAGAATGTTGCTAATCGCTATCGCCCCAATAAAGGCAGCATTAAACCAAAAGAACATTCGCACATGATAAGTTCGCCAGAAGTTGCTTGTGATCCATTGAACAAAGCCACCATTCAGGATTGTTTCGTCAAGTATGTGAATGATATATGATGCGAAAAATGCCCAAAAGAGTAGATTTATGAATGACATGTTTTTAAACCGCTTTAGAAGATTACTTAAATCCAACTAATAATGAGCTATTTTGTTCATTCTCATTCTCAGCAGAAATTAATTTTCTCGAAATATTCTTATTCAGGATCTGGTCTTTTGGGAAGTATTATATTTGATCTTTATGAAAAATCAGATACATGAAATTACTTGGTCTTATTGGCGGTATTAGTTGGGTTTCAACCATTGATTATTACAGGTATATCAACCAGGCTGTGAATAAACAACTGGGTGGAAATGAGTATGCAGATTGCATTATTTATTCCCTGAACTATGGCGAGATAATCCGTCATAATGAATGAGGCAAAAGATCTGGAAGGCACTTTTAATATTGTTTTAAAAGCATCAGGGCACTTAAAAAATTCAGGAGCAAAAGCCATTGTCCTTTGCGCCAATACCATGCACATGTTTGCCGACAGGTTGGAAGTTGAAATAGGCTTGCCAGTCATTCATGTAGCTGTCGCAACTGCCAATGAAATATACAAAAAAGGCTTAAAAAAGTAGCACTGCTTGGCACCAAACTTACCATGGAAATGGATTTTTATAAGCAAAAACTAAGGGAACAAAATATTGAACCCATTATTCCGAATGAAGAAGACCAGGTTTTTATTCATCAGAAAATATATAGCGAACTTGGAAAAGGAATTGTTAAACAGGAAACCAAGAACGGTTACCTGGCCATTATTCAAAAACTGATTTCAGAAGGGGCTGAAGGAGTCATCCCGGGCTGTACCGAAATACCCCTTATTATAAAACAGGAAGATGTAAACATACCTGTTTTTGATACCACGCGTATCCATTCTGAGGCTGCAGTAGCATTTGCGTTTGATTAGTTTAAGCAGTATTAAATAACTAAAAGTAAACCCAAAATGGCAGCGTATGTAATCGTAGAAATTACCATTCACGACCCTAAAGACTATAAAGAATACAAAAAGCTGACTCCTGCGGCTGTGGAGGCTTATGACGGCAGGTTTGTTGTTCGAGTAGGACAGACTGAAATATTAGAAAGCGATTGGCAACCGGAAAGAATTGTTGTTTTAGAATTCCCAACAGTGGACCGGGCAAAAGAATGGTGGAATTCAGACATTTATGCTCAAGCTAAATTGATCAGGCAAAGAAGCGCAAAGACAAGAATGATCGTTGTGCAGGGGGCTTCATAAATTTTCTCCACAGATGATGATCCTGGTCATAAAGGAGTTTGCCAGGGAACTGGATATATCAATCAAATCTTTTGTTCGCAAAACAGATGTTAAAGAATGAGAAATTAATCGACTGTCCTTTAAGAAAGCAAAAATGGAAAAGAGATTTGAGCGTGTAATATAGAAATTTTTATTATTCTATATTTGTCTTCTATTAATGACATTTTATGAAACCAAACAAACACAAAAAGATGAAAAATATAGCTTTATTAGTCCTGATATTGTTCAGTATGCTTTTACCAAACATTTCCACCGCAGCCAGTGATCATTTTGTAGAAGTTGTTGTTTCTGATACCGTTGTGTTAAAAGCTCTGCATTATACTTATGAGATTACTATTGGTCAATCGTCTGCTTTTCCGGATTTCAGCAAAACACAAATCGATAATTACGGAGACAAAGATTCGATGCTGAAGACGGTGGAGTTTGAGCTGGACAAAGCCAATTTCAAATACCGGATGGACGAAAAAAATAAATATACAAAAACGAAAGACCAGAGTACCAGTATAAGTCTGTTGGTTGATCTGGTTTCAAAAGAGGAGCTTGAAAAACTATTCAACCTCATTGTCCCTATGCCTGGTGTTTATGGCGATGTTATTTCTGTACAATACGAATCGGCGGCTCCTTATTACGATCAGATGTTCAGGAAGCTGTACGCGCAGGCCAGGCAGGAAGCTGATCTGATAGCCAAAACGAGCGGTAGCAATGTATCAAAGGTTGTTTCAATAACCGAAGTGAAAGACCAGGCCGATTATTATGGCGAAATGATGAAACAGTTTTCAAAAATTCCCATCTTCAATCAACTGTTTAGCAACGGTAATCGAATGACCAGTAACTATATCCGTAAATTTACCTTTCGATTTGAGATAAGCTGAAAAATAAAGTGGAAGGCGGATTGATTCCCTTGGTGATAAGTCATTGCTACGCTAGAGAATAACGGAAAGCAGACCCATTTAAGCAAATCGAGGGCAACGAAGTTATTATTTCACGACGATGTCGCCATGCCCGCGACATTCACAAGTGTTCGTAATAATCTTGTAGTACATCCGTATGGTATCGCTCCCTTTGTATTTAGATAAGTCCATCATATAATTAACAGACTGATTATTAACGTATTTTAATGAATCATTTGCTATTAATACATTATAATACCTGTCAACTATCCTATATTCAAGCAGAGCCTGTTGTGGCTGGCGGTAATTTATAGTTATATAACCATTGCACGGGTTTGGATAGCCCGTAACCTGGTAGTTGGGTGGATTATTGCAGATGGGTTTGTTTGTCGGAAAAAGGCCGGCTTCGGTAGCTGACCATATATCATTTATTTTCCAGTCAGTACTATCATTATTGTAAATAATGTTTCCATTATTGTCAGTACTCACAATACCATGAAAATTAATAGGATTTACAGTCGGAGCGTTTGCGTCTTTCTTTTTACAGGAGAGAATAAATGCGAGCAAAAGCACGATGAATATGTATTTTATCATAATCTTTTTATAGCAATTTATATTTTTTTCCGCTCTGCTACAAATATCAGATTGCGATTCCGCGATCATTGCGGTACATCCTGAATTTCAGTAGCGCACTGTTGAATATTTATGGGATATATATTGTCGATAGGACTGGTTGTATAACCACTTAATTGAATTACTTCCACCGTGCAAATCCTAAGAGGCCGTATCTTTGACATTGTTGCACCGGCAGCCAGGCTCGGAATCCAAACTGTACTGTCAATTTTTACTTCATAAGGATTTTTACTGATGTTACTAACGATTAGCGTACCATAGCCTGTAAGAACCACATCAAGATTATTTGTTTTATTTGCCTCCAAAGCTCCTTTTGTTTTCTGTGCGCCCCAGTTGACCAGGCAGGAATGGTTGCGGCTCAGGAAATAGTATTGTTGCGCCTTGACCCCTGAAAAAGAAATATTGCCCTTGGCATCCGTATTTCCTGAATAAGCGACATTTATATTGTTCAACAAATCAGTTGAATCGTTATAAACAGCTACATAAGCTCCAGGCACAGGATTTCCAACAGAATCAAGACAATGAATGGCAAGTACTGTTGGGGGCGTATCGTTTTTCTTTATACATGAAAAACATAAAGCAAGCAGCGAAAATAACAGCAAATTGGATATCCACTTTTGCATCAGGGTACTTTTTTATCAAAACTACAAATTCAAGTCACGAAAACAAAAATGGATTTAAAATTTGCTCCTGATTCCTCCGTCTGTTACCTTACCAACTGAAATATTACAAATGGCCGGTAGGGAAAACTATCCCGACCTTTGATCATTAGGATATGTGTTCCGAAATCAACGGTCCTTTTCCATTCTACCCCATACAAACATACCCCGTCTTCTGCAGACAGGCAAACCGCAGGTATGTTACTTAGAGTTACCAATATTGGGAAGGCGCTGATACTTTGTATTTATTCCAGTCGGCTTCAATCAACAATCGAAATATTCGATAGAGGGGGTGAGATTCGCACCAGCTGGCCGGGGAGGAACAGTTTTTCAAATTGCACTCTCGCATCGTATAATTCTTAAATTTGATGAATATGCAGAATAAAAGCGGGGGGTATATCACTACCTGCAACAGGAAGAAATAGAAAGTAAAAAATTGGAATCCGTTAAAGAATATATCCGGGAAAGTGAAAATCAAAGGCATGCGCAATTAAAAAAGGAATTTGGCAAGAAGAAAAAATTGCCCCGAGGCTATGGACTTCATACATTGATAGCGCTCTCCCATTATCCTGAACTTAAAGACATTGAGATTGAATTTGTTTTTGAAGTAACGGATGCCAGCGCCTATTGCAGACCTGATATTTCCACATTATTGTTTTCGGCAAAGAAGCGTACGTACAGAATAGTGATCAGCAAAAAGATACGTAAGAGTAAGGAGCCTGTCAGGTTTCATAGCCTGAGTTTCAGTGCGCAAATTGGCGTTATTGCCCATGAACTGGGCCACGTGATGGATTTCATTAACAAATCCGCCTTTGAAATGGCAGAAATCGGGATCAGGTACCTGGAAGAAAACGGGTTTAAACGAATGCTGGAAATACGCACAGACCTTAATGCCATCCGTCATGGTTTTGGTTACCAGCTTCTTGAATATGCCATTCTGATAGAAGAACTTATGAAACAATACCCTGAGGAACCCTATTACCAAACCTATTTTTCCTTTTATATGACACCTGCTGAAATCAAGGAAGCAATGAATGAGATAGAAACAGAAATTTGAATAGGATTTGCCCCCGGGATATTGAGCATAGACAAGGCTGCTTCAGCGGGAAACTTTTCTTGTTTCGTTCAAAACTGCATATATTTACCGGCGATAAAAAGAGAACAGCTTTGAACAGAAATGAAATTCTGGCTGATTCCAATAAATGGTAAAAAAATGAATGCATTCCTTTTAGTGAAAAAATCTTTTCTGATTTTGACAATTTTTATTCTACTACAGTCAGTTCTCATGGCGCAAACCACGGTAAAAGATATAGACAACAATATATATCATACCAAAACAATTGGCGCACAGGTATGGATGGTTGAAAACCTGAAAACCACACATTATCGAGATGGGACCGCAATACCTATTGTAACAAGCGACGGAGACTGGGGTGACCTTAAAACCGACGCATACTGCGATTACGAGAATAAACCTTCCAATAGTTCTGTTTATGGCAAACTTTATAATTGGTATGCTGTAACGAATAGCCTTAATGTTTGCCCTGTAGGCTGGCACGTGCCAGCTGATACTGAATGGACAACGCTTATTAACTACCTTGGAGGCGAAAGTGTTGCAGGAGGCAAACTAAAAGAAAAAGGAATTACCCATTGGCTAACTCCTAATACGGACGCAACCAATGAGACCGGATTCACGGCCCTGGCGGGTGGAAACCGTAGCAGCGCCGGCGCATTCTTCGTCATCAGGAACGTTGGATACTGGTGGAGTTTGAACACAACTGACGAGAATTCAGCATCGTTTCGCAGCATGGGTTTTGACAATAGCAACGTTTCCGCAAACGAAATCTTTAAGACAGGGGGTTTGTCTATACGTTGTATAAAGGATTAACAGGTAATATTAGTGAGCGTTCCCGCTGTCGCAAGCCTATGATGACTAGCGAGATCGGGATGGCATACCCCGACCCTTGGCTGGAATTGTTTATCTTGCATATTAGTTTAGTTTATAAGAATTGCATCGTCATGGCAAGAGATAAATACGAATATAAAAGCGGCTTTTTGCTCCAGGGGATGATTTTTGGCTGGATTGTCTGTCTGGGTTTTATCGCAGGTGGAATTTATATGACCGTAAACCATAAATTTATTCAAGGATACGGCCATCCGGGCAGAGCTGGAACCAGTCTCCCGCCAAATCCGTCTGGTGATGGAACATATCTCAATACGATTCCAGGCCCCGGATTGATTTTCTTTGGAATTTTAGGTTTGATTTTATTATTCAGTTTCAGAAAAGATGTGAAAGGTAGATAAGGCTCCCTTCTCACACTAAGTGTTTGCTAACAAGGCGAGGATTCATAATTTTTACTTTATATGAACGTAGAAGAACAAATTAGAACATACATCAGCAGCCAACCTGAACCAAAACGCAGTGATATGCAAGCGTTGCACCAGCTCACGCTTCAAATTTCACCGGGATGCAAACTATGGTTTTTGGATGGCAAAGACAGTGAAAACAAAACTGTGAGTAACCCCAATATAGGGTATGGATCATACACCATAAAATATGCCAATGGGACAACCAGGGAGTTTTATCGAATTGGCATAAGTGCAAACACAACCGGGATCTCTGTCTATATCATGGGCACGAAGGATAAGACATATTTATCCGAAACGTATGGGAAAAATCTCGGCAAGGCGAGCGTTACAGGGTATTGCATTAAGTTCAAATCGCTTAAAGATATAAACATCGATGTACTTGGAGAAGCCATTCGAAATGGTTTTGAGCAGGAGAATTGATTTCCTTGTCCTCATTTGTATACCAACTCTATTCCTTTTTATGATACTCCAAGGCGATAACGCCGGATTTAAATAGCTGGGTATGTTCCAGCTTAAAGTTATGGTTTTCAGGAAGTATGAAATTGTCAAACAAGCGTTTGTGATCACCTACAAGTACAGGGTGGACTACTAATAAAAGTTCATCAATCAGTCCGGCTGTCAGCATTCGAGGAAGCAGGCTGGCGCTGCTGAAGGCGATCTTTTTTCCGGACTGCTGTTTTAATTCGCGGATCAGCTCTTCGGGATTTTCACTCACTATTCTTGTATTTTCCGGGACATTTTTGAGAGTTTTCGAAAGGACGATTTTTGGGATCGGGGTCATGACATTCGCAAAGGCAAGTTCATCCGGTGAACCATCCCGGGATTCCGCGATTTCAGGCCAATATGGAACCATTAACTCGTATGTTTTACGGCCGTAGACAATGACACCTGTATCCTGCATAAGCCGGACAAAATACTCCATAAGTTCCTCATCTGGTGGGCTGATTTGGGTATGATCGTAACAGCCGTCAATGCTTATATTCATCGCGAACATGACTTTTCTCATAGGTTTGATTTATTAAAGTTCTATACAAATATAAAAATCATTTGGCGTTGCGAAAAGTTGGCCGGTAAGCAGCGCATCAACAAAACATTACTCAGCTGGATAATTGTAAATAAATACCTTATTTTGTGGGCATTTCCCAGCTTTTAATTCTGGTAAAACAAAAATCAGAAAATGGAATTCAACCCAAACAACAGTGTCGTTAAACTATGCCTTCAAGGTATGGCCATGGAAGAAAAAGGCAAACCTGAAGAAGCAAGTAAATTATTTCTTGAAGCCTGGAAAGAAGCCACATACGACTTTGAAAAATTTATTTCTGCTCATTACGTTGCGCGACATCAAAACACCGTTTCTGACAAATTAAAATGGCTCGAAACAGGTTTGCAGTTGGCTCTAAACATAAATGACGACACCATCAAAAGTGCCCTCCCTTCTTTATACTCAAACATTGCCAAATGCTATGAGGAATTAAATGACCCAAATGCAGCAAAAAAGAATTATGAATCAGCGGCTTCGTTTGCAGATAAACCTTCTGACAAAGGTCCCTTTTATCATGGAACCAGGGCTGATTTGCAGGTGGGAGATTTGCTGACAGCAGGAGGCAGTTCTAATTACAAATCCGAGGTCAAAATGAATCATATTTATTTCACAGCCTTGCTTAATGGGGCAGGGCTTGCAGCCGCATTAGCCAAAGGTGATGGTCCGGAACGTGTTTATATCATAGAACCTACAGGAAGTTTTGAAAACGACCCTAACGTGACAGACAAAAAATTCCCGGGCAATCCCACCCGTTCCTATCGCAGCCAGGCACCTTTGAAAATCGTTGGTGAAGTAACAGAATGGGTGAGAATAACATCTGATGAACTCCAGAAATGGCGCGATAGGCTGGCCAACAATAAAGGCGATATTATTAATTAATTTTTATTAATGCCCTTGTTGGTGTTGTCACCAACAAGGGCCGATAGACCATTGAGGAGCGGATGTTTCTGAGAGTATAAACTGTCTGTTAAATATACCATTGTATCGGGACCAACGTTGTTACAACTTAGCGCTATCTTATGAGGTATATATTATTTCTGGTTGTTTTGGCACTTATGAATACGGGTTGTGGCAAGGGCACAGGTTGTGGTGATCGCCAAATGGTTTATAGCCCGGAACATCCTTATGTTCCTCCATTTGCTATTCAAATTTCCGACAGCGCCCATGATGATTTGTTTTCCCAAAAATATCTTGGTGCATTTCCGAGGGATAGTGTAAAACTTTATTATAAAGATAGTAAAGGCATTGCATACTATGATTCAGTTACTATCTACCCGGCAAATAAAAGCGATTCCGTGTATTATGTTGATGTCCCTATGGCTTTAAACCAAAGCTTATCAGGCATTCATACATTTTATTTTAAAAGAGGCTTTAATATTGTCGACACCATATTTTTTGACGAACGAATTTATGATAAGTGCCAGGACAGGAAGCTTTATGCGTTTAAGTACAATGGCATGGATATCATAAAAACTGATGAATCTGTAGTATTGCCGCATTAAGCTTTAAACCAATCCGCACGTGTTGGAAACGCACACGAGCATAGCTGATTCCCCCAAAACCCCCTTCCCATTGTTTTCCTATTGATAAATTCCCAAAAACGCCCTTTTTGACTATTCTGGATTGATCCCGAGTGCTCGGGATTGTTTTTTTCATTTTTTCGATTTGTAACATATTGATTTTAAAATACATACACGTAACTCGTTGACGATTATCAATAGATATCAATAAAAGATCAATAGGAAATGGCTAAAAACAACGTTTTCTTCATTCACTTTTTAATGTGATGCTGATTTTTCATTAGTCGAAAGAGCGTAAGTGGATGTGCGGCACGTCCGAATTGATATTGACAAATATCATGCCAAATTGACAAATATATTGTAGTTTATTTTTTGTCCTGTTTGCAATTTTTGAACAGGATTAAGGGATTCCAAGATTGCCAGGCAATCAGGGTTGGAAGATGCAGATGGGTTTGTGCCCTTGTTGGTGTTGTCACCAACAAGTTCCAGCAGACCAAATAGGCAAAGATTTTAGAAATAGAGTTAGACTGCATTTTTGATCATGAGTCCATCTGGGCCACTGCCGCAATCAGCCCCTCAGATTGCCGTTTTACACTTTCCCTGGCTCATTCTTACCATCTAAATTTGCATTGTTAATTAAAACAAACTACTTACAATTATAAATCAAACATTATGCGTAAAATAAAATTACAAATGCACATATCCCTTGATGGATTTGTTGCAACGACAAACAGTGAACCCACAAATTTCAAATGGGATGATGGAGTGAGAAGCTATTCCATTGACAATCTTAAAAACGCGGACTGCTTGCTAATTGGGAGTACAACGGCTGAAGCTCTTATTCCGGCCTGGGCTGAAATTGCCAGCGATTCGAAACATGCTGACTATGAGCTTGGAAAGCTAATCACTGATATACCAAAAGCCGTTTTCTCAAACAACCCTAAGGCCAGCAAATGGGACAATACCACAATTTTAAAAGGCAACTTTAATGAAGAAATAAAAGCGTTAAAAGAGAAACAAGGCAAAGACATTATCGTGTATGGCGGGGTAACTTTTGTTTCATCACTTATTGAGGAGGGACTTGTTGACGAATATCACCTTCTTGTAAATCCTGTTGCTCTGGGTAACGGGATGAAAATCTTCAAAGGACGAACAAATCTGGAATTGGAAAAGAGCATTCAATTTAATTGTGGCATAAATATTTTAGTTTTAAAACCCTTTTGAAAAAATTATTCCCGACTGGGATCCATACCAACATTGGTAAAATTAAGTAACATACCTGCAAATGATGGAATGTTGGCAAGGTTTAGAGTGGAAAAGGAATGCCATTTTTCGGATCACAGATCCTGATACTTAAAGGTCGGGATGGCATATCTTGACCGGCGGGGGAGCGGGTGGTCAACTAACTAATGTGACGTATTGTTCGTCTTAATACTAAATTGTATAATACAACATTGATGATTGTGAATTTAAGGAATATAAGTATCGCAATTCTGATAACACTTATTACAAATGGTTGTAAAAAGTCACCAGAAGCAATCAATTATTTACCTGGAAAAACACAAATAACGCCAATTCATGTAAATAATTCGATAATAGGCATTTGGAAGTTTCAGAACGTCATAAGTCTTTACGACAAGTCAACCTTTTACGACCTTGGAAGTGGATTTGTAAATAAACCAGGCAAGGATACTTTTGTGAATACGAATAATCCCGATTTTGATACACTTGCGTTAAATCAGGATAACACTTTTAGTGCAACCTATGTATCCTATGTTGACAATTGCCATATATCCGGGAAATGGAGCTTACTTGATTCAACGTTAATTTTTGATGATGTTTCAGAAGTTTATTCAAGAAATGGCAATATTTATCATGATCAATTAAGTTATCCATATCGGTTTTCAAACATAACCAAAAGTGGTGAACTTGTGCTTACTACCCCTTATATTTTCGAAAGCAATGATTGTAGTTCTACCAACTATTTTTTCAAATATGAAATTATATACAACAGGTTGAAATGAGCATCATTTCCCCTGCTGTCGCTCGCTTCTCGCGAGTGTCAGGTACTTCGGCCTCTGGCCGAAAGTTTAATATATAAAGCGGCGGGACGCCTCAGTAACCCACACTCGCGAGACGCGAGCCTTTAGATTTGCAAAACAAAAATAGTTATTAAATTTCTTTCAGACAAAGCTGCAGAGGTGAACTAAGACGCGAGCTAAAATTAAGCTTTATCCCTCGCAATAGTCCTCTGCGGCCTTGCCCTGAAAGTGGTTCCAGACCGTAGATAGAATGATAAGCTCAAGGCTTAATAAAGGCGATACGGCAATAGAACCTTTTGTTTAATGCTTAAAAACAAAATTATGAAAAATTGTCAATTTGTCGTTGGAATTGATGTTTCTAAGAAAACTCTGGACATTTGTCTGCTTGTTTTATTTAATGCAGCGGATTGCCATTATTATCACACAACCAATAGCTTAAAAGGCTATTTAAGATTATTGACATGGCTTAAGGCACGCAAAGTGTCTTTGAAAGAAGGATTGTTTCTTTTAGAACATACCGGAATTTATAGCCTGATAGTCTGCTTGTTCCTTAAAAAACAATCGCTTAATTACTCGCTTATCCCGGGGGTTGTTCTAAAAAAATCCCTTGGAATATGCCGTGGTAAGAGCGACAAAAAGGATGCGTATGCTATTGCACGGTACGGCTATCTTTACAGAGAAGATATTAATTTACAGATACTTAAAGAAGATCAAATACTTAAACTACAAATTCTCTTTAGCCAGAGGAAGAGATTTGTATCAGCTTTGAAAGCACTGCTGAGTCCTGTTAAAGAAATGGAAGAGATGGGCATGGAAGACTTGGCTAAACAGGCAATACAGAATCAACAAATAGTGGTCGCAGAATTAAAGACAGCTATCAAAAAAGCAGAGACACAGATGCTTAATCTTATTGAAGAAGACGTGGAACTGAATAAGCAATATAATTTGTGCACGAGCATACCAGGGGTAGGTATGCAACTGGCGACTTATTTACTTATTGTTACACATGCATTTAGTCGCTTTTCTGACAGCAGAAAACTAGCATCCTATGCAGGGGTAGCGCCGTTCCCATACCAATCTGGAACGAGTATAAAGGGCAAAAATAAAACGAGTCCAATGGGCGATAAAGCACTCAAGGCCTTACTACATATGGGTGCACTCAACGTCATTCAACATGACAATCAAATCAAAATATACTATACTAGGAAACGGGCTGAGGGCAAAAACGCAATGTTAGTTTTAAATGCAGTGAAAAATAAACTTTTAGCAAGGGTTTTAGCCACAGTAAATAGAGGAACCCCTTTTGTCCAATTAGCGCAGCATATAAGCTGAAAATTATTTCGCGAAAATTTGGAAGTATCATAGAATGCGAGAGCGGGGGCTTCTATTTGTTGTTGAATGGATTATGTTGATTATTGTAGAAGTGAAGCGGACGCTTCAGGAAGAAAAGTCACAAGCGGACGCTTGCGCCAGTTGGGGGACGCTTGCGCCAGTTGGGGGCATAGGCACATACAAACGCGCGCCAGCGGGGGGCAGGATTGCATATCCCGACCAAGGGGTTACCTCTTAAATTGGTTTTCAGCTTTAATCCTTTGCAAATTATAGGCAGGCAAATTAACTACGTCTATATCTGCCCCAACCTCAATTAAATTATCTTTAATTTCGCTGGATATTGCGAAGGGTCTGATTGCTTTAATATTTATGCCCGCACGTAACAAAAATAAGGCTACGATTTCAACATTTTCTATCTTTACTTTTGGACCAAACCATATTGAATTGGTAGGTGTATGGGCCATATATTCTGTTGGGCTGAAAAGCACTAATTTAAATCCTATATCTTTCAAACTTAATAAGGCTCTATCCTGATCAGCCAATTTTGGATAATAGCGAATGGTTGTAGAGGTGTCTATTTTGCCTATTAATGACTTAATGTAATGATTAATTGAATCTGATTTACTGAAATCATAGCTACTGTAATTTTTTAGCTCATTCGGAGATATTCCACCATTTTCCAGTTCCGCAGCCTTTATAGCCATATGTAACGAATCTGCCATTTTTCGAAGAGATCTTGTAGAATCGTGTAGGAGCTTTAGAGTCGCAGTATTCTTTTCTATTTCTTTAATTTTAAAAAAATTAATGATAAAAAGCACAACAAAAGAAACCATAAGAACCACAAGGCCAAGTGCAGCGATCAACGATCCGATCCTTGATTGCCTGTTAAAGTTATTAAATTGGGATTCCATTATTAATTTCCATCTTCATTTTTAACGGACGGAGCAAGTAATTTCATAGAATCACCCCACATTTTTAATAACCTTCCGCAGGTAAAAGCTATCCCTCCTGATGAGCCAAACATTGCAACAACTACAGGCATTTTACTACCTTGAAATACCATAATTACGCTGCATGTCAAAAGGGCTAAAAAGGATAGAAGAGTAACAATAATATACATGATACGTTCGAACCTAAACATAGATAGCATACTACGAATTGCTTCTATCTTGGTGTTCAAATCGGTATTATCAGACATATTGAATCAAGAATATTCGTTTTCTAATCGAATTCCAGGCTACAGATTTTTCGAAATTAATGGATTTTAATCAAACGCACAATTTTCCAATATTTTTTTGTTCCGTTTCATCGGAATTTGTCCCCCTGCTCGCGAATGTTAGCGAAGCCCCTCGCTGTCGCTCGCCTCTGGCGAGTGTCAGTTACTGCGGCCTCTGGCCGATAGTTTAATACATAAAGCGGCGGGACGCCTCAGTAACCCACACTCGCGAGACGCGAGCGAGAGCGGGGGCATATCCCGACCAGCGGGGGATCAATTTATTTTATCTTTAATAATGGCAACTCGCAAACTAAATATTGTAAGAATAAGCGTTACTGGTGCAAACACTATTTTTTCGAATTGATTGTCCGAAAGGAGATTCCCTAATGTATTGAAAACAAAAAACGCAAACATTATCCATAAGATAACCCGAATCACCACAGGGTTGATACCTGTTTTTAAATAACCGGCTTTTATTACGGCAGCAGCAAGCATAAGGATATTTATAATGATTGATACGGTTTCCAGGGTCAGCATTTGCGACCTGACTTTCATCGTCCCGCCCCAAACCACCCCAAACGGGATTACGTTAAGCATCACCGACAAATGAAACAGAATAAAGAGAGATAAGATTGCTATTAAACCGTTTAAAGCAAATCGCTCAGCAATAAATTTCTTCATTATTGTGTTTTGTTAATTAAGCAACCAAGTCACAGGCAACTTGCCCATTAATTAAAAAGTTCGTGTGTACCATTTTCAATCAGTTCTTTCAAACAATTTAAAAATCTTCCACCATAAGCTCCATCTATCGGGCGGTGATCAAAAACTAATGTAACAGGTAAAATATTGTTAATAGCCAGATTATCGGAAGTCTTTTGAATAGCGCCTAAACACATTATCCCAATCATTGGCGATGAAATTATTGGGATGCCATTCTTTATTCCGAAACTCCCGAAATTTGTAATCGGGAAATTGCCATAGTTTTTATAAGCTGACCATCTGCGAATGGAAGGAATGCTTGTTACAATTGATCTGACAAATGCCGGTAACATAAAAAGGCTTTTTAGACTCAAATAAAAAGTCCCTTTGCCGTTACTAATATTTTCGACTTCCAGTTTAACTTCTTCCGAAATTTCTTTTAAGGATTTTGTGTCCGGGTTCTCAATGACCACATATTCCACATGGTTGCCTTCGGCAACGGGCAAATTGATTTTAATAGTATCAAATGAAACAATGCTTCTTCCGTCAAAATATCCAAACAGGTCCGGAAACTGTCTTAATGCTATCGATATGGCTTTTATCAATGCATGTGTCAACGTTATTTTATCTTCCTTATTTATTGAATTGTTGTATTTTAAACGCTCTTCTAACAATTTATTTACGCTAATATCCAAAGTCACAGAAACGCATGGAACAGAGGAGCTTCGCTTAAATTTTTCAATTTGAAACTTTCTGAAAAGCTTTTCTCTTTCGATAAAGCTTTTATTTGCGATTATGGGTTTCATTCAATTCTCTTTTGGGTGTAAATCGTGCACAAGATCCTGAACCTGCAGGCAGCATTGCTTGCCTGCTAATACGTATGTAAAGGTACAGGAAAGAAAATCGGTATATGGAATTGTTTCAAATCTGGTTAGTACACTTGCTGGTGTTGGTATCATTCGGGCGTTGCGAACACGAAACCAGTCCGCACGCGTTCGGAAACGCGCGCGAGCAAAGACAGACGCGCGTGAGCCGAGGCAAAGACAAACGCGCGCCAGCTGGGGATGGCAAAAAATAGTATTCTCCTTTTTTTGTTTTTCTCAAAAATCCCTTTAATTTTACTTGCGTATATTGAAAAGAGAACCCCCTCGCTGTCGCTCGCCTCTGGCGAGTGTCAGTTACTGCGGCCTCTGGCCTATAGTTTAATACATAAAGCGGCGGGACGCCTCAGTAACCCACACTCGCGAGACGCGAGCGAGAGCTTGGGTGGAAAAGGAATGCCATTTTTCGGATCACAGATCCTGATACTCAAAGATCGGGATGGCATATCCCGACCAGCGAGGTCTTATTAATACCAATCATAAAAAAACAATTAGCGGTAGTTTTACTGTTTTTTATTAATATTTCTCTTTGTGTCTTTGATGGTGTTGTCATATTCATATACTATCATCCCTCTAAAACGCATACCCTATTGCAATTCTTGGAAGTAAAACCCCACCGGGCCCAAGAAAATACCACCCAGCGTTCCCAAACCAGTCAGTCTGGTAATATATCGGGAGGAATTGCAAACCTATGGAAACATCAACTGTAAAATGGCTTTTTGGAAAAACCTTTCGCATACCCCAGGAAAATGAAGCCCCTCCTGTTCCTCCAATTTTGTTATTATCTTCCAGGCTTCCATAAGCAGATAACATGGGTTGTATGTAAAAAAAAGGAGCGTAATAATACCTGAAAAAAATATCTGTTTTATATCCGGGAACTTGTAATGACCCATAATAATAGTAATGTGCGCCAATGCCAAGGCTATATTTATTGTTCAACAGATGTTCGTAAGAAATATGAACTTTCAAAACAAGGTCTATTGGTTCCAACGTAATAACATTCCTTGGGGAATCATTTTGGATAGTTTCTGCGGAGGCGTTTAAAACAGAAGAAAACAAAAACAAGAAACCCAATAACCATTTTACCTTGCTTATGCTCATATTTATGCAGTTAAGGCCTTATTTGTGGTTCGTTAAGTTTATATGCAATATAACTGTTCTTACCGGTTTGACAACCGACGTGTAAATATATGGTAAAATTATACTTCCTTTTGCTCGCGCGTTTCCGAACGCGTGCGAGCCGGGGCACTCGGGACGACACACGCACGCACTGAAAATTATTTTGCGTCACCTTTTTGTCACAGATTTTCAGGTTTTTACGATGTTTTTTGGATTGAATCGCCATTTTTAACCAATCAGGGAATGCAGGGCCAAAATACGACCTCAATATCGCCGGTACAAATTCCGTTTTTCGCCTTGGAAAAGGGTTTAAAGACGTGGTAATTTTGGGACAAGAGCAGTTTACACACCACTAAAAAAAACAATTATGGGATTTGAAAAAGATGTTGATATTATTGAGCGGATCGACAAAAAGATCTGCATGAGGAACACTGGCAGGCCTGATGAACTTGCTGACCAATTGGGGATAAGTCCCAGTTGGTTATACGAAATATTGAACGTGATGAAGACAATGGGAGCTGATATTGTTTACGACAATATCGCTAAAACTTATTATTATGCACAAGAGGGCTGCTTTAACTTCCGTTTCGTGGAAAAGAAATAAATATTTTCTTCACTCCGGTACGTGTGGAGTGCTAGCGATGATCTTTGGCTTGTAAAAATCATAAAGTACCAAACTAAAATACATCAATTATGAGCGATTCTAACAGAAGAGATTTTGTAAAAATAACTGGACTTGTGTTTATTGGCACCGCCGTGTTGCCCCGCATACCTTTATTAGGATCGCAAATTAAAAAATTGCCAAGCTATGACGGTTACATACCCCCAATAAGGGATGTTTCAGCTCCAGATGTGTTTGGAGTGATAGATATGCATGCACATCCATCACAAAAACTGTATTTATTGGATAACCTTTTTTGGAGGAGATTCCATTTCCCGAGAAAACGTGGAGACAATTTTCTACATGAACAAATTGATGAGTATCAATTGCAAAAAAACGAAGTTGTAACCTCAGGGGGAAAAACGAAGCGGCGGGTAATGGGTATGATTACTGCTCATTACTTGCCAGAAATGACCACTGTTAAAGATAAAAACCTATTACACTTATTATATTCTGTATTGAATTGGATCCCTTGGTCATCACTGGCACAAAAAATGGAAAACGAGGATATGACCAATTATGTCCAACTTAATTTAATGATGGATCAATTAGAGATACAAGTAAATAAAACAAACCGGAAACTGGGATTTGAGTTAATTAGAATAGTTAAAAGTTATAAAGAATTTGATGATGCCAAAAAAGCAGGAATTATTCCGTTTGCCCATTCCGTTGAAGGCTCTCATTCATTAGGCAGAATAAAAGCCAACGGACCTCACAGGCGTGCAGCCTACATAGCACAACTGGGTGAGAAAAATTATTTAAACAATCCCAGTATTGCTAGTGATTTAACTCAAGCTAAAGAGCAAGCATACGCAAATTCATTAGCAAATTCATTAGGACATTCGGTCACTGTAAAACCTGGTGAGGTAGATGAACAAATACAAAAGTGGGGTCCAATTACAACGGACGGTCCAATTACATTTGAAGATGATGGACTTATCAAACTCTTAGGTCGGCTAGATGAGTTAAAAGAAAGAGGAGTTTGTTTAATTACGCTCGCGCATTTCTTTTCAAATGATATTATAAGAACTCCCGTAATTGGTATTTCGGCAGATTCTGCGGGTTCCATGAATATAGATCTACCTTACAGTTCTTCTGATGAAAATCAACTTGAGCATGAATTGTCAATTTCTGGCGCCGTAATTGTGCGCAAAATGCTTGAAATTGGTATTATTGTTGATCTTACACATACTAATCCGTGTGCAAGAGAGCAAATCTTTAATATTAATGATGAACGTGGAAGTAAGAAAAGACCAATAGTTTTTTCGCATAGTGGAGTTAGGAAGATATTTGATAAATATTGTCCGGATAAATATTCAGTTTATCACAATCGCCCGGCTGCTGATTTTGGAGATTATAATGCGACAGATGAAGAAATTTGTCGGATAAACGATTGCCAAGGTGTAATTGCGATTATACCTGAAGTTTTTTGGCTGACAGGATGCGACATCCACTGGTGCATGGATATTAAGCATTCTAGAAAACATAGAGGCTTGGGTCCTCTCAATTTCCATAATGGCATCAGATTTATGTTGGAATCAATTGAACATATTTTTTCCTTAACTGGCACGTTTGATAATGTTGCAATTGGATCTGACTTTGATGGCTTAGCAGATGCATCAAGAAATTTGGCGCTGCCTTCTCAATTTGGAAATTTTACAGTGGCATTGGAGAAGGAATTGATACTACTTAAAGTAAAATATGGGAATGCATTCCCTTCAAAACCTATTAATGATATAATTACGGATATTACTTCTGGAAATGCCCTTCGTGTATTGCAGCTTGGCTGGGTTTGAGTAAATGAAGCTATTTCCTAGTACGCAAAGGGTGGGATGGCTATCCAGATCTGCTGGGGTCAAGAATCTTCCTTCGGTAAGATTCGCGAAGGAGAGGGTTTAAACTTCAACAGTTGTCAGAAAGGGAATCCAGGCCCCCTCAATGAAAGAGAGAAAATAAATTTGGTAGTAAATATCAACCAGTCAAACCTTATCCAGGCGAACCAATACTTCTGAAGAAACAACAAAACATGCACAATAAACTAAAACTAAATACTTCAAACCCCTTTTGGGGATCTTTCTTCTTTTTTTTGTTAATGGCTACAAATCTATCTTATTCGCAAGATTTAATTGAACATGAAATGCACTTAAAAAAGATACACGATTCAAATCCATACGTAATAGCTGCAACCCAAAAACTAAAATATGCGATAGCAACAAGGGAATATGCAAACGAGAAACTAAATGACGTAACGAAGGCGATTAGAGATGTAACAATAAAAAGGATGGATATTCCCGATACCATTTCTGTAAAATCGGCTATGGTTGAAGAAGATAGAGCAAATATGGCCTACCGAAAAGCAGATGCAATTGCAATTGCGGCCGAAAGTTCCGCAACACTGGCTAATAGAGACCTTGCTGACAACCCAAATACTAATGTTTCTTCTACATCCAAAATAGATGCCAATCCAAGTTTTGCCTTGCCAGTTGGGGCAAATTTAATACCAATTCCAACCTTTAATCTTTTGGGTTACTTGACTATAGGAGCAGGAGATCCAGCTCCAGATTCAATAAATATTAAAAAATTCTGCGGCTTCACTTTTGATATTTCATTATATGGGGGTGGTAAAATAGCAGACAAAAGCCCTTTGAATAACTCTTTATTGTTTCTTGTGCCAGATGCTTCTATATTTGGTGTAAACTTTTGTGAAATCCTCTCACTTTATAATACTTATTCATCAAATGAAACACATGCCATTAATATTGGACTAGTTTGTAATGAATACTATAATAGTCGCCAAATAACTGCTAAGGGAAATAAAGCTGGCGATACTACTACGTATAATTTTAATCCAGATAACTTGATGGTAAAGGCAGGAATAGAAGTTGCGCTAAAGGGCTCTTTTAGCCTTTTTTGTGATTATAATATAATTTGGGAAAATGGGCCTTTCACACAAATTGCAAATTTCTATAATACTAGTCTAAAGAGATTCGAATATACAGACTATGGCTTTCGAGGCAAATTCAATATACCATCAACATCTGGTGCAAAAGACCTACAAACACCAAGCAATACCACTCCAGATATTGTAAAAATTGAAGTTGGTTTTCTTGCAAATAATGGTAATATTATATCTTTATTAGGTAAAGATAAAAATTTCTATACGTGGGTAAAGATAGGTTATGTGCATTCTCTTATTAATTAAAGCACAGCTTGTAAATATTTTTTATTTTCTCATGATAAAAGAATCTCGCTGGCGAGAATGTTAGCGGTACGTCATTTGTGTTTCAATATCTATCCCGACTTATTCGGGAACGAAAGCCGAGTCACGAATCTCCTTTCAGTAAGATTCGCACCAGCAAGGGCGGCAAATAAAATCAGTTATCTGGGGTAATCGTCATCTACTTCTTGTGCCCTTGTTGGCGTTGTTACCAACAAGTTCCCGCAAACTGACGAGAGTTAAGATTTTCTAAACGTAGTTAGGGAGTATTTTTTGATATTGAGAGCTTGCTAATGAATAGACTTGTTGGTGACAACACCAACAAGGGCGGGAAAAAACAGAAACAAAACGATCACATCGCTTGCAAATCTCCTATCAAATGTTATTGAAACAGAAAAAACACATATTGAAACAGAAAAACAATCCTATTTCAACCTACTTGATGCGATGCATCGGGATATGAATAAACCCGAAAGTAACCCCATTAGATAATTAATTACAATAGAAAGGTTTATTTCGGATCACAGATGCTGATACTCAAAGGTCAGGATGGTATATCCTGACCAGCGGGGCAACGAATGCTAAACTGGTATCATGATTTCGTGATATAGCTTTCTAATAACTTCATCAGCACCTAACTTTTCCCAATTTAATCCCACCCGATCTGGCAAAGATGTGCTATACTTGAATATGTCATTTTTAGAGACTTTATACCATACAGGTAAAATTAATTTTCTTTCTTCAAGAAGCTCTCTGGTAAAAAATGAGTCGAATTCAACTTTTGTCCAACCAGCATTTTCAAGAAAACTAGGGCTAAGTATTAAAATACATTTTTTGCATTCTCTTATGCCTTTTTCAATACTTTCTCTTAACCCATTACCAACTTTTAGTGAATATTCATCAAACCATACTGGACAAATCATTTTTGAAAGTCCTATTGCGATAGGTCTTGCAACATCTTCTTTATCTCTGCTATCATGAGATATAAAAGCGAGAGGTTTTATATCTTCTGATTTTACTGCGGCGTAAGGTTGAGATCGAAAAATTATATGAAGACCATTTACTTTGGCTTCATCTTGAAGCTTTTCAATATTCAAATCTTCAATATCAACTTCGCTATAAAAAAAGACCCTCCCTGAAAATTGTAAATCTTTATCTGCCATGGGTTTTTCTCCTTTATGGCCCGATTTTATTTCCACCGCTTTGCTAATTTCCAATATAATATTCAAATTCTGTAAGACTGCCACACACATTGCAATAGGATTTTTCATCACAGGTATATAACAAGATATAAACTTAGAATTTGAATCAAAATCTAAGTGAACACCGGCGATAATATCTATATTCCCATCAGGTGTTGAAAAAGTCAAGGGTCTCAACAAACCTAGAACCCTTTGAAAATCTGTATCGAAATATTCTTTTAAAGTTGCCATTTTTTAACTATTACAAATATAACTATCCTTCTGGTTCTTATCGCCAAGAAAAAAGGCAGCCCAAAATCTAGTCTGAACTGCCTTTATTATTTCGGTACCTAATCGTGATTCAATTCAACCACCCAGGAAGAAAAATTGATTTCTTCTTCCCGGGTGGGAATCGAACCCACAACCACCCCTTTATGAGAGAGGCGTTCTATCCGATTGAACTACCAGGATTTCTTAAATTACTTATTATCTACTTCTTCATAATCAATATCTGTTGTGTCTTCAGGGTTAGTTTCATGTTCTTGTGCGCCAATAGGATTAACAATCTTTAATGCTTCATTTATACCATTATTCAATCCTTCCAAACCCATGGATATAACCTTGTTATCTATTGCTTTTTGCCAAGCAGTTTCCGATCCGCCCATTGCAATTGCATTTAACGTTATTTCTTTTAGGATTCCCTTCTTATACGGATCGTCATTATTTTTTAATGTTTCAAGCCACTCTTTTGATTCTGCTCTCATATTTTTATTTTTTTGATTAACTCATGTAAAGTATCATCCATCCATTTTTAAAAGGCAGCCTAAAATTTCTTCTAAGCTGCCTTTGTCATTTATAATCAATCCGTGGAGTGGGAGGGTAGTTAGGTGCTTTATCCACCGAATCCCCTCCCGAATAAGTCGGGACAGGCTCCCCTTTTTAAAGGGGGAATCCCTTCTATCAAGTTCGTGCGTCAGCCACCTTCTCTTTTGGAGAGGGCCGGGGTGAGGCTATTCGTGCGTCAGCCACTAACTCCTAACTCCTGATTCCTGACGCCTATTTACCCACTTCTTCGTACTCAACATCCGTAGCACCTTCGGTGCCGGTGTCGTGGCCTTGTGGATTGCCTTGGGCATTTCCGTCAGCGGCGCCATCCGCTCCTCCTGCCGGATTCTGTGCGGCATACATCTCACCACTCGCTGCCTGCCATGCGGCATTCAGGTCTGTGGTGGCTGCTTCTATCGCTGTCAGATCAGCTGCCTTGTGTGCCTCTTTCAGGCGGGCCAGGGCGCTCTCAATCGCTGCTTTTTTATCTTCAGGGATCTTATCACCATATTCGGTCATTTGCTTTTCTGTAGAGAAGATCAGCTGGTCGGCATGATTGATCTTTTCAATGGTTTCCTTTGCCTTTTTGTCGGCATCGGCATTTACTTCGGCATCGCGGCGCATCTTTTCTATTTCTTCCTGGCTCAGTCCGCTGCTGGCTTCTATACGTATCTTTTGTTCCTTGCCTGTGGCTTTGTCTTTGGCGCCCACATTCAGGATACCATTGGCATCAATG
This sequence comes from Bacteroidota bacterium, assembly GCA_013288555.1. Classification (GTDB taxonomy): domain Bacteria; phylum Bacteroidota; class Bacteroidia; order CAILMK01; family CAILMK01; genus JABDEJ01. Next base: position 40,809 of record JABDBQ010000006.1, read on the forward strand.
TCAAAGGTTACTTCCACTTGCGGTACACCTCTTGGGGCCGGTGGTATGCCGTCCAGTACAAAGCGTCCAATGGTCTTGTTGTCTTTCGCCATACTGCGCTCGCCCTGCAAAACATGTATCTCCACAGAAGGCTGGTTGTCAGCCGCGGTAGAAAAGGTTTCGCTCTTCTTGGTTGGTATGGTTGTGTTGCTGGTAATAAGCACCGTGCTCACACCGCCAAAGGTTTCAATACCTAATGACAGCGGCGTTACATCCAAAAGAAGAACGTCTTTTACTTCACCGGTCAGTACACCTCCCTGGATGGCAGCGCCAATGGCAACTACTTCATCAGGGTTCACACCTTTATGTGGCTCTTTGCCAAAAAAATCTTTTACTTTTTCCTGTACTTTAGGGATACGGGTAGAACCTCCAACCAGAATAACTTCATCAATATCAGCTATCGTATATCCTGCATCTTTCAGGGCCTGTTTGCAAGGCTCCATGCTGCGTTGTACCAGGCTGTCGGTCAACTGCTCAAATTTGGCCCGGGTTATTTTCTTTACAAGGTGTCTCGGGATATTGTCTACTGCCATAATATAAGGCAGGTTTATTTCTGTTTCCATCGAGCTTGAAAGTTCGATCTTGGCTTTTTCAGCAGCTTCTTTCAGTCGTTGCAAAGCCATAGGGTCTTTGCGCAGGTCTACGTTTTCTTCTTTCTTAAATTCTTCAGCCAGCCAGTCAATCACCATCTGGTCGAAATCATCACCACCCAGGTGGGTATCGCCATTGGTAGATTTCACTTCAAATACACCATCACCCAGGTCGAGGATCGAAATATCGAATGTTCCGCCACCAAGGTCATATACGGCTATCTTTTGTTCTTTGCCTTTTTTGTCAAGTCCATAAGCCAAAGCAGCTGCCGTAGGCTCATTGATGATCCGTTTTACTTTAAGGCCTGCAATTTCACCGGCTTCTTTGGTTGCCTGGCGTTGTGCGTCGTTAAAATAAGCCGGAACCGTAATAACAGCTTCGGTAGGTTCGGTACCCAGGTAATCCTTAGCGGTTTGTTTCATCTTTTGCAGAATCATCGCTGAGAGTTCCTGAGGTGTGTATACTTTGTCGCGTATTTTTACACGAGCGGTATCATTAGCGCCGCGTACCACATCATAAGAAACGAATCTTTTTTCCGCATCCACTTCGTCGAACTTACGTCCCATGAAGCGTTTGATGGATGCAATGGTGTTTTGCGGGTTGATTACCGCTTGCCTTTTGGCAGGGTCGCCCACTTTTATTTCACCATTTTCGAGAAATGCGATAACGGAAGGCGTTGTACGTTTTCCTTCGCTGTTAGCGATCACCACAGGCTGGTTGCCTTCCATCACTGCAACACAGGAGTTGGTGGTTCCTAGGTCTATTCCAATAATTTTTGCCATAATATCTTTATCCTTTTAGTGTTTGATTTAGCCTCATCCTTTGTCCTTCTCCCAAAAGAGAAGGATGGCGGAATCTTCTTTTTGTTTTTTGTTTGCAGAGGGATTAACAATGAAAATGCCAAAATGGATTTTCTGCCAAAATGGGAGGGAGGCAGGTTTATTATGCCACTAAGACGCAAAGACGCTAAGTTATTATTTAGGGCAAGCTTGATAGCTAATAAGTCGCAAAGGCACTAAGTTTTTTATTGTGACCAGTTTATTATGTCACTAAGACACAAAGACGCTAAGTTTTTCTTTGCGACTTTGTGACTTCGTGGCAAGTCTGCCAAAAAGACAGTTACGGCACGAAATTGAGGCCCTGGGTATAGGTTGATGTATTCAGTTCAGAATAGGATGCACCTGTGAGTGGTGCTTTGACATGTGTGATGAGACGCGATGAAAAGATGCCTACGCCATTGCTGATGTTGGTATAGGTAGGTTGTTTTTGTACAACTCCTTGTGATGGGGTATTTACCTGTATATAATTTGCGAAATCAGTCGCGGCGCCGGTTATTACAAAATCGAGGCTGTCCATTTTACGGTATATGGTAGGATCTACTTTAAGGCTTCCACCTACAAAGGCGTAAAAATCATTATTTCTAAAATCCTGCACGATCGCTGAGGCTCCTGCCACCGGGTAAGCTGATAATATATTGTAAACCAGGGTATCAATCTTAGAGAGGCTAGAATCTTTCTTATGATATTCCTTCACATAGATGTAGATATTTACATCATAAGTTGTTGCATTGTTGCCCACCCCGAAGCTTACAGAGTACAGGCCGGTAAGGTTGGAAACACTTACCTGCGAACCTTTATAGGGACGGGAAGGAATGATATCATTTACAACAACCGTACTTGCCTGTGACAGCACTTTGGTTTTTGTGTCTAATATAGAAAGCTGGTAATTGCCGGAAGGATTTAATACAAAACCGGCAGGCGTTCCATAGAGATACTGACCGGGAGATGCAAAATATCCTGCATTTTTCTGGGTATTGTAAAATTTATGCAAAACGGTTTGGGTCTGGGTATTTACATCGGTAAGGGTTACATAGAGGCTGTCGGATTGGTAAAGGCTATCCATTTGTTTGGCGGCCTGGCTGGCACTTACGCCATTGCCATTCTGAAATACTTTCCCTATTTTTATAACCTGCTGGTTGTCATGTAGCTCAAGCAGTCCGTAAACGGCGTTTTCTTCTTTATAAGGCGCATTCACCTGGAAATCTGTAGAGCAGGAAACCAGGAAAGCAACGGAAACAACAAAAAATGCGAAAACAAATCGATTGCTTTCAATTGTTTTTCTGTAAAATTTGCGACGAAATATTTGCATGTATTGTTTCAGTTATAACTAAGCTAAAGGCAATGAATAAAACCATGGTGTACTGCTATGCTCCCGACCTTAGGGTTTCAAATTTAAGTGCAAGCTTTGATACTTCTGTCATGAGGCATGGAAGTTTTTTCACGATCCATCGGCTGAAACAATAGAGAAATAGATATTAAGACATTATAAAAGAATATATTATGGAAAAAGCCTATCGTAAAATAACCACCCGAGTCCTTCAGGAAATGAAGGAGAAGGGAGAAAAGATTGCCATGCTTACTGCCTATGATTTCACCCTGGGCAAGATCATTGACGGAGCAGGGATCGATGTGATACTTGTAGGCGATTCCGCTTCCAATGTGATGGCCGGCCACGAAACCACCCTGCCCATTACCCTCGACCAGATGATATACCATGCCTCTTCTGTGATCAGGGGCGTTGAGCATGCGCTTGTGATTGTAGATCTGCCTTTCGGGTCGTACCAGGGTAACTCTAAAGTAGCTTTAGAATCCACCATCCGTATTATGAAAGAATCGGGCGCACATGGGGTAAAACTGGAAGGCGGTGCGGAGATCACCAAATCCATAGAACGCATTATATCAGCCGGTGTACCGGTCATGGGTCACCTGGGCTTGACACCACAGTCGATTTATAAATTCGGGACTTATAATGTTCGTGCCAAGGAAGAAGCTGAAGCCGACAAGCTTTGCGAGGATGCTTTGTTGCTTCAGGAGTTGGGTTGCTTCGCCCTTGTTCTTGAAAAGATACCGGCACAACTTGCTGAGAAAGTGACGGCCTCCCTGAGCATACCCACTATCGGTATCGGTGCCGGTCCAAAGGTTGACGGGCAGGTACTGGTGCTGCATGATATGCTGGGATTAAATAATGAATTTCATCCCCGGTTTTTGCGTCGTTATGCAAGCCTTTTTGATACCATTACGGATTCTGTAAAGAACTATATTACGGATATCAAAAGCCTCGATTTCCCGAACGAGAAAGAACAGTATTGACAAGAAAAGGCGTCAGGCGTAAGGGATAAGGTGTAAGTAAAAACAAATACGGTTAGGTATCCCCATCCGAATGTAGTACGCACAGGAATGATCAATAGATTGTGAATAAACCTTTTGAAGATTGTCAAATCTCTCAAAATCAACCTCCCAAAATTCCAAAAATCAAGTGATTTCAACTTTTGATGGCCAAAAACGAAGGTTTGTCAAAAACTGAAAAGTTAAGGTTTATGACTGTGATTATGCCCGGAATCTATTAAAAATGCGTATTTTATGAAAAGGGCAATTATCTGCTTTAAGGTTGGTCATTGAATAAGTGATGTTGGTCATTTTTCTTGGAGGGTTGGTCATAATAAAAATTCTACTCACTCATTGCACTTTAGTTTTGTATTGAATTTATAACATTAAGTTTTGAATTCAGAGATACATTGAAAGGCTTTACCAGACGGTTTACGATTCTTTTATTTGTTTCAGCATTGACTGTCAGTTCTGTCGTATTTCAATCCTGTTCTCCAAATAATGATGTGGCTCCTGTAATGGTACAAAATAATGTCATTACCGTTAAGGTGAAAGATTTAAGTGATGGATCGATAACCCGGCATCTTCATATAACCACTTCTAATGACACAAATGTCGTTCAAAAAGCCATATTGGATACCAATATCACTGGCAGTTTCAATTATAGTTTTAACTGCAGCAAGCCACAACTCAACATCACTGCTACCGTAACTGCTACCGCCCCGTTTAATAACGATCTCGAAATAGATGTTAATGGTCAGTTGAATGCCTATCATGGTGGTAGTTGCCCCGGAACATCTTATAGTATAACCGATTATATCGGTTTTTAGACCTCAGATCTCATTGAGGAGAAACAATACCTATTTACAAGCAGATCAGTCAAAAAATACAGAAAGGATATTTCTTCTTTTTAGAGGTTTTATCATTTGCTGAGATTTTTATTTAAGGTCAGGAGTTAGCTACGACCATGAAAAAGTGTGGAGAATGTAAACAAAAGTCAAAGATCAATGGTTGTTTAGCGGACATCGTGAAAGCCACCATTGAAAGCATTAATCAACCATGCGTAATAAAAAAGCCATAAAATGTTAACAGAGGAACATTTAGGAAATCTCCAGGCAGGAGACACATTAAACAGCCCGGAGGGCTTTTCTTATGAGATAGTTCAGGTATTACATGAGGCTTTTCAGGTAAAATTTATTAATCCAATTCAACCCCAGCAAAACAATATGCAATTATTGAGTTGGGCAACAATTAAACAGGCTGAATGGTCTATTTCTCAATAGGATTATGTTATGTGTAAATGGGTATAATTGCCCTTCAGGGAGACTTATTAATTGAGTGATTTTAATCTTTTGAACAAGTAACTCGGAATAACAATAACCTGATAGTTTCCTTTGCTCATCCGCTAAAGCTTTGGCGGCACGCGGAAGGGTCAGGTCAAATGCCTAACTTTGCACCAAATTACCTCCCATGCTTACTTCTGCTGATATCATATTTGAAGACAACCACATCATTATTGTGCAGAAACCTGCGGGCATGCCAACCCAGGGCGATGAAAGCGGCGATACATCCTTGTTTGAACTGGTGCAGCAATACATCAAAAAAAAATACAACAAACCGGGCGATGTGTACCTGGGGCTCGTTCATAGGGTTGACCGGCCTGTAAGCGGACTGGTAATGTTTGCGCGTACAAGCAAAGCGGCATCAAGGCTCAGTGAGATGTTCAGGGAACGAACCATTGAAAAGACCTATCTCGCCATTGTTGACACACAGCCATTAATACTGGAAGATACCATCACCAACTATATCTGGAAAGACAAAGAGGCTAACAAAGCCTATTGTTATAACAAAGAAAAAAACGGCAGCAAAAAAGCAGTTCTTGACTACAAACAGGTTCAGGCTGTAGGCGGCAATTTTCTACTTGAAGTTAAACCACATACCGGCCGTTCGCATCAGATACGGGCACAACTGGCCAGCATCGGTTGCCCGATAGTAGGAGATAACAAATACGGATCATCCATAACGCTCGAAGATCGCTCTGTTAGTCTCCTTGCCAGACGACTGAAATTTATTCATCCTGTAAAAAAGACCCTATTAGAGGTGGTAAGCAAAACACCCACCGGCAGGTTCTGGCAGAAATTTACCTATCAGGGTTTTTAAAATATTCCCGATTTTTTATATTTGTAACCTAAACCCCTCAAATATGAAAAAATTTCCCTTCTTTTTCATTTCCTTCCTATGCCTTTTTTTGTCCTTCAATAATAACCTGAAGGCACAGGTAAACCTAAACAAAGGACTCATGTTTTTTTGGCCATTCAATGGCAATGCCAACGATGCCAGCGGCAATGGCTACAATGGATCAGTGAATAGCGGTAGCCTGACTACAGACCGCTTTGGCGTTCCAAATGCCGCGTATAGCTTTGATGCTTCAGGTTCAGGCCAGGGGATTGGTATTTCATCCATCTCAAATAGTGGCTATAAAGGAGCTACCATATCTTTCTGGATGAAGACTTCTGCTACTGTCAACGAAATTAAGTTATACGATGGACCTCCTGGTGTTGTTTATCTTAACATGTATTCCACGGGTCATGTTATCGGCTCTTTTGACGGCACAGGTAATGGTAAGTCGACTTCCGATGAGAACACGTCCCAGGTTAATAATAACAAGTGGAACAATATTACATGCAAGAGCGATGGAAGCACAACATATATCTACTTTAACGGTAAACTTGAAACATCATATTCGTCCACTCAAGGTAACTTTACCGGCGCAGTATGGGTGCCAAATTACAGTCCTCCCTATACTAATATATACGTAGGCCTTTTAGATGATGTAAGAGCCTATCATCGAACTCTTTCCGATTCTGAAGTGATGGCTATATATGAAATGCCTCATTCGGCATTCGTAACTAAAAATCATTGTTTTGGAGATTCCATACGTTTTACGGATTCGAGCATTACAACTTCAGGTTCAAGCTATTTGTGGAGATTCGGGGACAATTCCACTTCTTCAAAACAAAACCCGGGACATCTGTACGCAAAACCTGGCAATTATAATGTTACACTGGTAGTTACCAGCCCTTATAAATCTGTTGATTCAGTTACTAAATCTATTACTGTTAATCCTCTTCCTTCTGCACACTTTGCGGAAACAATTAATAATTATAAAAACCAGGTCAGTTTTACGCCTTATGATACTACTAATTCGTTGTATTCCTGGGATTTTGGCGACAGTAATTCGTCCAATCAAAAAAAACCGGTACACACATACAAATATTTCGGCATTCATACAATTACACTAAATGTTACAAATTCTAATGGGTGTGACTCTACTTATCATACTACGCTTGTGATTTATCAACCGCCTATAGCTGCGATGGGTATAAAAAACACCTGTGAATTTAGCAATACACAATTTACAGATTCCAGTTTTGAGCCTGACCCATCGACCTATTCATGGAATTTTGGAGACAATACGGGTTCCAGCCAGAAAAGCCCGGTTCATATATATTCTGATTCAGGGACTTATAAGATAAATTTTAAAGTTACAACTTCTCATGGCCTTAGTGATTCTGTGTCAAAAACGATTACAATTCATGAACTGCCAAGGGCTTCTTATACCTACAAAATATCAAAAAACACGGTAACTTTTTCTCCTGCAATTAATACCCTGACTTCTTATTCATGGGATTTTGGAGATTCCACCAAAAGCCAGGCGAAAGATCCGGAACATGCATACTTTAGTGCCGGGACATATACGGTTTCTCTCACCACTCAAAACACAAATGGTTGCGATTCAACTTTATATAAAACGGTAGTAATTGAACAAAATCCGCAGGTGTCTTTCAAGGAATCAAATTTATGTTTTGGAGATACGATGCATTTTTTATTTACAGGAGCAGCTCCGGCAGGGTCAGTATATTCATGGAATTTTGGTGACAGCGGTACCTCAGCTTTGCAAAACCCCGGTCATACATATAAAAACCCCGGAAGTTATGTTGTTAGTCTTATGGTTACGAATCAACAGGGTAGTTCCAATACGGTGATTGCTTATGTAGATGTCCTGCCTCTTCCGGTATCTACTTTTACCTATAAGATAAATGCTACTACTTATACTTTCAACCCCACAGATAGTCTGGCCTCAACCTATAACTGGGATTTTGGAGACCAGAATAGCAGCAACGCTAAAATTCCGGTTCATACGTTTGCCGGGTCCGGGAATTTCCAGGTTAGCCTTATGGTGAGCCAGAATGGATGCAGTTCCACGACCAAAAAGTTAATTAATGTAAATGATGTACCTGTTGCTTCCTTTAAAGCGGCCAATTCCTGTGAAGGAGATACAGTTGTATTTTCAAATACAAGTACTGCACCACCATCTTCAGTCTATTTGTGGAATTTCGGAGACGGGTCAAATTCAGGGTTTATAAATCCGACGCATATATTTTCGGGAACCGGCAAATTTAAAATCAGCCTTAAAGTGACTAATCCTGATGGCAAAAGTGACACGGTTTCTATGTTTATAACCATCTACGTGACACCTTCGGCAAGATTCAGGGCACATATCAATAAATACAAGGTAAGTTTTATTGCATCTGATAGCACCCTTTCAGCCTATTCCTGGGGTTTTGGTGATTCCAGCTTTGGTTCTTCAAAAAAACCTGTGCATACTTATAACAACCCAGGAATGTACATCGTCACTTTAAAAACAAGCAATTCAAATGGATGTGATTCAACTTTTGTTTTGCCTATAACGATAGATGGAACTACAGGGATATCAGAAAATTCAGATGCTGAAAATTCAATTTTAACAATTTATCCTAACCCTGTCGAAAATGGAATCTTGCATATCAGGTATAATATTTCTGAATCTGACTGCCGGTTGCAGATTGTTGATGTAAATGGGAAGATTTTATTATCAGAACAACTGAAGGACAATAATATTATATCAACAAAGGATATTGATGTCAGTACATATCCTCCGGGAATTTATTGCATCAGGCTATCAGGTCAAATGGCTGCAATAACCAAAAAAATAGTTATCCGTTAGATTCTTTTTTTAGTATTTCAGAAGATTTTTTAGAACAAATCAAAACTGGAAGCCACCATGGTCATATGATCCGTTTTCGGAGGCATCTCAGGTCCGCTCGCTTTCAGTTCTTCCTGGAATTTTTTGAATACCGGAAGATTAATTAAAACCTGTTCAGCCTCGTCATTTTCAAACTGTGCAAAGTGCATGAATGTCTTTTCGTCCGGTGATAAGTACGTTCCGTATTTGATACCGGGGTTATTGATTTCCCTTAAGTTTTCCATTACCCTGGAAATATTTTCTTTGTTCTTTGCAACAAATTCTGGTTTAGCGGTGTATTGAACGCGTACGATTTTCATTTTTTTTAATTTAAGGCATTAACAAATAAGATAATAGCAGTTTTCTGTTACAAATATAACAAGATCACTTTCAAAATGCAAGTTTAAATCGTTTTTGTTTATGACAATGTTAAATTTTGGTATGATATTGATTGGATACGCAGGTTTTCATCCAAATAGTCCCGTACTTTTTTAAATTTCCTTATCTTTGCCCTCCAATTTACATGGTGGATGTAGCTCAGTCGGTTAGAGCACTAGATTGTGGTTCTAGGGGTCGTGGGTTCGAACCCCATCTTCCACCCATCATTTTTTAAGGCCAATCCTGATTTCAGGATTGGCCTTTTTTTATTGTATTTGGTTTTCTTTCACAACCCTGAAAGGGTTGAACAATAATAACCCCGGGTGCAGCCCGGGGATGAAATGGTATCGAACATACCAACCCAGAAGCGCAATGTCATTAAGTTAAGCCATAACATATTGGTATTTAGTGTTATGGTTACAGTCCCATAGGGACGATATTTTGGTAGAAACTTGGTCCATTCAGTTTTTGAGTGCCATAGGTACGATATTTTTCTTAGCGGAAAAGAGAAAAATGTCATCCCTATGGGATTCTAAAGAGCTAACGTATTTGATTTCTACTCCCGAACGCTCGGAACCATCCCTACGGTATTGAAAAACAAGGTATTAGATCCTTAACTTAAAGACATTGCCAGAATGGGTTGAACATCACAGTCAATATCTCTCATCATGCCCAATTCCATGTTCTATGAGCAACTCATTCTATTCTGTTTATAGGTACTCATAGATATTACAATAATAAATCCGACAGTTCAACCCACTTCGGGGTTGTAAGACAATATTGCGTTTGAATTCACGGGTTGCACCCGCGGTTATTGAAGTTCAACCCCTTCGGGGTTATAAGTCAGTTAGTAAGTTGATTGAATTATACCCCTTCGAGGAGTTCCTTTACCTTTCTCCCTATCAGATCCCTTACTTCTGCAAATTCTTTTGAATGCATTTCCCTTGGGTCAGGGATATTCCAGTCGATCCTGTTTTTTGTACGCACATAAGGGCAAGCATCGCCGCAGCCCATGGTCACAACATAATCATATTCAATATCTGGTATATCATCCAGGCTTTTGGAATCATGCGTATTAAGATCATATCCCAGTTCTTTCATAGAATCAATCGCTTTCGGATTGATGATTCCTGAAGGTTTAGATCCGGCACTATATGCTTCGATTTTATCGTCACCGTACATCCTTGCAAAAGCCTGCGCCATCTGGCTTCTGTTTGCATTTTCAATGCATACAAACAGGATATTTTTTTTCATTGATTTATTTTTTCTGATGCTAAAAGCTTGTGGGTTAAAACTGCCAGTATTGATCCGATACATGGTGCTGTGAGATAAATCCAGATGCTTGTTAAATGCCCCGATATAACCGCGGGGGCAAGACTCCTGAAAGGGTTCATAGACGCACCGCAGATGGGGCCTGCAAAAGCCGCTTCGAGTGCAATGATACTGCCTATGGCGATGCCAGCCATCATCCCTGTTTCTTTGGAACCATGGGATACCCTGATGATCACCAGCATGAGGAAATAAGTGAGGATTATTTCAAGCCAGAAGGATTGCATATCAGGCCCGGAAGGTATTGTGACACCAAGGTTTATACTTGTTGGGAATAGATATTTTAATATAACGCTTGCCGCAAAAGCTCCTATAGCCTGACTCATAAAATAGGGAAGAATTTCTTTTAACGGGAATTTTCCTGCTAAAGTAAAGCCAAGTGTAACAGCAGGATTGAAATGCGCACCGGAAATATCACCCAACGCATAGATCATCCCCATCACAATCATTCCGAATGTTAAAGCAATGCCAAGATGTGTTACGGAGCCACCGGTCACTTCGTTGATGGTCATAGCTCCCGTACCACAAAAAACGAGGGCGAAAGTTCCGATGGTTTCAGCGAGATATTTTTTCATGATAATTCTTTACGAATTCTTCGATTTTTGATTTGATTTTATCTCTTAATAACCTTGCTTTTTCAAGCTTTTCATCCCGTGTTCCCGAGAACTTTGACGGGTCTTCAAATGACCAGTGAAGCCGTTTTACATTTCCGGGAAAAATCGGACAACCTTCTGCTTCAGATTCATGGCAAACCGTAATGACATAAGCATAGAAACGATTTTGTTTGAAATACGCGAAGACACTATTGCTGGTTTTATTTGAAATGTCAATCCCGTTTTCTTTCAGGACCTCAATAGCCAGCGGATTGATTGGGGAAGGTTCGAAACCTGCACTTTCGGCTTCAAATTCCTCCCCATAATAATGATTTAATATCGCCTCAGAGATCTGGCTTCTCCCGGCGTTATGATTGCAGATAAAAAGGACCCTGACTTTCATAAATCAATTTTTTAATTTTTTATTCATTCAATTATCATTTACAACAATCTGGTCCACAGCAGTCTTCAGGCTTATCACCATAAACTGTAATGCTGAAAATTCCTGCCTGGCTGTCACGGTATTCATTGATCTGATCTTTATTGATATAATTTGAAAGAATATCATCAGGCAGCTCGATCTGTTTTTCTTTTTGGATGGTGATATTTACAAAACCTGAGGTCTTAATGATCTCCAGGTAATCATCTTTTTGTACTGCGCCTGAAACACATCCTGCATACATTTCTGCTGCTTTCTGAATATTGGCGGGCAGGCCTCCGGTGAGTACAACATCAGAAATACTGAAATGTCCTCCGGGTTTCAGGATACGATATATTTCACTGAAAGCCTTTTGTTTATCCGGTACTAAATTCAATACACAGTTGCTGATCACCACATCTGCCTTATTTGCTGTCATCGGGATTTTTTCAATATCCCCCTGCCTGAATTCAACATTATTCAGTCCAAGTTTTTCGGCATTTTCCCTGGCTTTTTCAATCATTACATCCGTAAAATCAATACCAATCACTTTTCCAGACACTCCTGTTATAGCACGTGCCACAAAGCAATCATTTCCGGCTCCAGAGCCGAGGTCCACTACAGTATCACCTGATTTAATTTGTGCAAATTCAGTCGGCAGTCCACAACCAAGTCCCAGGTCGGCATCAGCATGGTAGCCTTCTTTGCCTGCATAGTTTTCACTGAAAATGGTATAATCAACTGTGGCACATCCTCCTATTCCGCAGCAGGAACTTTCATTCTGCACTTTGGATTGAAGCGCTATTTCACTGTATTTTTCTTTTACTAAGTTTTTGAGATTTTCTGATGTTTCCATAATCATATTTTTATCGGTTTATTACGATGAATTCGAACAAATTTTTTTAGCAGCAATTCTTTGGTGAAGGGAATGAAGTAAACAGTGAACCAAACACTGCATTCACTTCTTCCCATACGACTTCGTTAATGCAATAACAGGTTTTTGCCCCGCTGATTTCTCCTTTAATGATCCCGGCATCTTTCAGTTCTTTCAGGTGCTGGGACACCGTTGCCTGCGCAAGCGGAAGTTCATCCACAATATCGCCACAAACGCAGCTGTTGCAGCTTATCAGGTACTGCAATATGGCTATTCGCGCAGGGTGTCCGATAGCCTTAGCGAGTTGCGCAATTCGAACCTGGCTTGCCGTGAAATTTTCTGTTTTTGTGATACCCATAGTAATTCAATCGCAATATTACGATGAATATTTGAAACGAGCAAGAATTTTTATAAAGAAAATAAATGGTCATAAATATTGCATTTATAAATCATTGCAATCTGATGGTTAAGATACGTACTAACAGGTGGCTGACGGCTTTTACTTTTAATTGAAATCAAGACTTCAAAACCGTGAGATCCGGATTGTTTAAACAATATGCCCGTGGTTCTGTTAGTGCTGGTATTAAATAAATAAAATAATGAAATACATCTTCTTACTATTCTGTGTCGTATTATGTTCTTGCGCAAAAGGACCTTATGCTGTAAAATATACGGCTACAGGCAATTCGGGGACCTTATATGTTTCCTATATTGATGAAAACGGAAATACGCAAAACTATACAGGTACGAGCCCATGGTCATACAGTATGTCTGTAAAAAGTGGTGCCTCTCTGCAGGTTAGCGCGCATTGTGACGTATCTGGTACATCTGAAGTGCACGTATTTATCAATAATGTTGATAAAGTGAGTGATACTGAAACCGGTGTCAATGCTACAGCTTCCACCAAGGCGCAATAGACAGTTTCAGAATATATTTAAGTATGCCTGCTAAAAGGAAATATATGATTTGATTATCAATATATTACGGTTTTAATGATTGATTCTTTGAACAATATGTTTCATGTGATGGTCTACATTAAAATCAAAAGAATAAAACAATGAAACATCTCTTCATTTCCCTGTTATTGGTTTTTACCATAGTTTTAAGTTCATGCACACAAGGACCCTATGCCGTAAAATATACAGCAAGCGGAAACTCAGGCACATTGTATGTTACCTATATTGATGAAAATGGAATTACCGAGAATTATACGGGTCCCAGTCCCTGGCATTACAGTTTTACCACAAGGTACGGCGCCTCATTAAAAGTAAGTGCAAACTGTGATGTAACAGGTACAACCGAAGTGCATATATTTATTAATGGAGTAGACAAAGTGAGTGACACCGAAACAGGCTTCAATGCTACGGCTTCTACTAAGGCGGAGTAGGCAGATTCAGAATGATCTGTTAGCGAAATAATTTGAGTCAATCTATTGCCAATCGTAGACGCGATTTCGTTACCTCAGTTACCAAAAATATCGGGTATTTTTATATGTTCCTGCCGAATACCCAGCCCAAACCAGCGGGCGGTAAGGAAATGCATAAAGGGAAATATCCCGAACAGTCTGAATAAAAAGGGGATTTTGTGGTTTGCTTTTTCTTTGCTTATAATATTCTTGAGGATATTATCCTGCATAAATCTTTGCAGCCTTTGCGTTACGGCCGTAGGGAATTCCCTCCTTTTTTGGACAGCTTTTAATGGTTCAGTGCTTGTTAAATTATGCTTGTCAAGGTATGGATATAAAATATTTGCAGCTGCCACAGCATCCTGTATCGCCAGGTTAATCCCGACGCCTCCTACCGGAGACATGGCATGAGCTGCATCGCCAATGCAAAGCAACCCGGGCTTGTACCATTTGCGGAGCCGATCAATTTTTACTGTCAGTAATTTAATATCATCCCAGCTTTTTAATTCATCCATCCTGCCTGATATCCAGGGTACTACATTGGTAATATTTTCTTTAAATGCCGGCAAGCCTTTACTTTTTAACTTTGCCGCGCCATTTTTTGGGATCACATAGCCGCATTGAAAATATTTATCTCGACTGAACAGTACCAGTATCCGCCCATTATGCACCTGGAAAAAAGGTATTGTTGCTTCATCTGCGTTTCTGGACAACCGGAACCATAAAACATCAACCGCAGAATGAAAATCCCGTACTTGTAACCTTGCTTCTTCCCGCATAACAGAACTTCTGCCATCGGCACCAATAACAAGTTCTGCATCTATTTCAAGCGCACCATCTTTGCTCTGCACTTTTACTCCTTTCACAATTCCCTTTTGATGAATCAGACCTTTTGCTTCCGCTTCCATGATGAGTTTAAATCCAGGGTAGGCTTTGGCTTGTTTCTCCAGGAAATTAAGGAAATCCCATTGGGGCATCATACCCAGACAAGGGTGGGCAGTTTTCAAATGCCTGAAATCAGCAATCTTTACTTTGGATTGTTCTACAGATACACTCATTTCCTAAACTCCTCGTGTGGTACTTTTAGAAACTCTTTTAATAGTCCTAATTCACTCATCAGGTTAAAGGTAGAAGGGTGAATGGTATCTCCCCTGAAATCCCTGAAGAAATCTTTATGCTTTTCAAGAACAATTACTTCAATTCCAGCGCGTGCCAACAGAAACCCAAGCATCATTCCAGCGGGTCCGCCACCGGCTATGCAACAGGTAGTCTGAAGTTTTTTGACAGGCATAGATTTTTTAGATATAAAGGTTTAGGATAGGGTAATTGTTCTGGGATAGGGATATAATAACATTGCGGAACACCCTGCTTGTTGCAGACGGTGATTTACAGATTGGCGGATAAAACAGGATTTTTTAAATCATGTCAATCACAAAAATCATATAAATCTTAGTTCGGACAATTTCTCACCTCTCAAAAAATCCCTTCAGCTTCTCGACCATATAGTCGAAATGCGTGGCATCCAACCCGGGCCAGATACCGAGCCAGAAAGAGCGGTTCATTACGATATCTGTATTGGTGAGGTCTTCTACCACACGGTGTTTGATATGCTGGTATGCCGGCTGTTTAATGAGGTTTCCGGCGAAGAGCAGACGGGTGCCTACTTTCTCTGCTTCAAGATATTGGGTAAGCTCGGTACGATCAATACTTTCATTGCGCAAAGTCAATAAAAACCCGAACCAGCTTGGGTCTGAGTTTGGCGTAGCTTCAGGAAGGATCAGGTGTTCTTCCAAAGGTTTCAGCCTGTCATAGAGCAGCTTGTGGTTTTCGCGTCTTTTTTGTACGAAATAATCAGCTTTTTCAAGCTGGCCCAACCCAATAGCTGCCTGGGTATCTGTTACCTTCAGGTTATATCCTATATGAGAATAAGTGTATTTATGATCATATCCAAAAGGCAGGTCGCCCAGTTGCCATTCGAAACGTTTGTTGCAGGTATTTTCTTTGCCCGGATCGCAATAGCAGTCCCGTCCCCAATCGCGGAAACTTTCTGCCAGCAGTTTCAGTTTCATATCGTTGATCAAAACCGCACCGCCTTCACCCATGGTAATGTGATGGGCCGGATAGAATGAAACCGTAGCCAGACTGCCAAAAGAACCTGTTTTTTTGCCGTTATAAGTCGCGCCCAGGGCATCGCAATTGTCTTCAATTACAAATAAATCATGCTTTTGAGCTACTTCCATCACAGCTTCCAGGTTGAATGGATTGCCAAGGGTATGGGCCATCATAATGGCTTTAGTCTTCGGGCTTATCGCAGCTTCCAGCTGATGCACTTTGAAATCATACGTAGGAATATCAATATCCATGAAAACAGGTACACAGCCGAACTGGATCATCGGGTTTACCGTTGTTGGGAAGCCAGCAGCAACCGTTATCACTTCGTCCCCCGGTTTCAGGGCTTTGTCGCCAAGCTTGGACGATGTAAGCGCATTAAATGCCACCAGGTTTGCGGAAGAACCGGAATTGACCAGTAATGATATCTTGGAGCCAAAATACTTGGCAAACTTGCGTTCGAATTCTTTGGCATAACGTCCTGTGGTGAGCCATCCATCCAGCACAGCATCTACGCCGAGGAGGATATCATGGGCATCAATGACCTTGCCTGTCGGTGGAATATAGTCCACACCGGGGGTGATAGGTTTAAATACGGCCTTTCCTGCCTGTTCCTGCAGAAGATCGAGTAAAGGGCCTTCTATATTTTTGTACATGAGGCGAAATTAAGTGAACTATTCGAGAATTTGAAAATTTGAGGATTTGAGAATGGTATTAAAAAGTATAAACCTGAATTGTTAACAGGTTCAGATTTGGGCTGTTTTTCGATATAACCAGGCTTTATTATGGATCGATTTCTTTTCTAACATATAATGTTTTGAAAGCTCAAAAAGCAGGCTTTTTCTTTTATTGATGCCTCTGCTTTCATCCCAGATCAAAATATAATCAGGCCAGTTTCCAACCTTATTGGAATATTTCAGAACAGCTGAATCTGAAATCATTTCCCCATTTTCCTGGAAATATCCTGACGGACTTTTTTCAGCTTTCCATTTTATCGGGAAATAGCTTTGCTCGGCTTCATAATTTGCAAGACATATCAGTTTTTTTTCCAGGCTGATATAATTGGCAGCATGCTGAAATATATTGATATCAATATCTCTTGTGGTATCAACCGGCGAACCGTCCGGGTTCGATTTTTGAATGATAAATGGCAACAGGGTTTTACCTTTAGGAATATTGTTTTCAAGACTCATAAATTCATGGAATTCAGACTGTTCATCAAGAAAATGATAAGACCTGAAACCGAGCCAGAATATCGCAAATGCAAAAAAGAGATACGCTGAATATTTTTTGAGATTTTCAGGATAGGAATACGCGGAAATACATATGATTGCGATGATATTGCTGTATAAGATCAGCCTGATGAGGATAACACTTCCACCGGCAATTTCTTCCGGAGAAAAAAAGGTGAGTATGGAGAAAAGGGCAAAAAAAAGATAAAGGATATCCAGTCTGTAAAAGCGCTTGTTTTTAATTCTGATCGCAAGGTTATATATAAAAAAGAAAACCAGGATGGCTGCAAACACGGTACAAATCCTAAGGTCAGTTTTGCCCATGAAATATAATCCATAATTCTGTAACTGGTCTATGATATATACTTTTACATATCTCCGGGTAAATACAGTTTCAGTTCCGCTTCCCCTGAAAAACATAACAAAAAAGATAATGGAAGGCAGCAGGCTCAATATAAAAATTGATATTCTCTGTGAAACGAATAACGATGCATTATTCCTGATCCTGATATCATGGACCCATTCCGACACAATAAATACCCCGATCATCATGCATAAAATGACAAAAGAAACCGGGTGACTGAAATAGGTTAGGGTAACCAGGAATAAAAAAACAAAAAATCTTTTTATGCTGATAAGTCCCTGGTATTTAAGCCAATAGCCTGTCGCATAAAAAAATAAAATAATGCTGAAACAGAAGTTAAAAAAGCCGAGATATAAAGTGATATTATAGATCAGCGGAAAAATGAGCAGTGCAATAAAGCTGCTGTTCGGATTGATCTGCCGGATGAGAAAACGGAATGAAAGAGGAAGAAACAGAACATATATAACCAGGAATATTTTTTCGGCTACAAATGCCGGAAAAACCATCATAAATAAAGAATAAAAAACAGTCACAAGCCAGTTAGGGTTGGGTACTTTATTGATTTCAAAATAATTAGCAAAAACTGAATGGGGATGGCAAATCAAATCCTTAAAAACAAAGGCATTATACAAATGCGAAGGCCCATCCTGGGTAAGGAAATATTTTCCAAAAAAGAGAGGGATAAGGTGAAGGAAAAGGAGGGAATAAAATAATCTGTTTACAACCTTCTGATTGGATAAACCGAAATGCCCAGACTTGAGCATATCAGAATTTTGACTCAAAATCATCCAATTTTATAAAACCCAAATCTCTGTCAGACACTATCGGGTGGGCTACCGGCCAGTGATAACCAAAAGAATCATAACGAATACCGCTATCATGCTCTTTATTGTAGACACTGGTTGTCATATAATTCAATATTGCCTTGTCTGAAAGCGCACAAAAGCCATGTGCCAGTCCGCGAGGCAGATAGAGCATAGCTTTCTGAACATCATCCAGCTGATAGGTGCGGAACTGCTTGTATGTCGGTGATTTTTTTCTAAGGTCAAGAATAACATCAAGTACTGAACCCTGGATCACAAAAACAAGCTTTGCGTGATCGTGTGGCGGCAACTGGAAATGCATACCGCGGACGGCTCCCTTGACAGATTCTGAATAATAGCTTTCTTTAAAATCTGTTTCAAGTTTATGACGTGCAAAATCGCCGGCATGGAATGTTTTCACAAAACTTCCTCGGCTGTCTTCAGCAATAATCGGCTTGATGAGGTACAGGCCGTGAATATGTTGTTTTATGAATTCCATAAAAAAAGAATCTCAGGCAAAGAACGTAAATATCCGACAAATAAAATTAACCGCAAAGAACGCAATGGTATCGCAGAGTGACAAAAGAAAAATTATGAGTATCAGACTTTATTCTCTTTTAACTTCTTAGCGCTCTTTGCGCAACCTTAGCGTTCTTTGCGGTTAACCCCCTTACCCCAAATATTCCCCTATCTGGTTTTCAGTTATTATCAATGGATCTGCTTTATAGTTTTTATACCAGTTGAGTGTCATTTCAAGCGCTTTTTCTGAATTCCAGCGCGGTTTCCATCCCAACTCTTTCATGGCTTTGCCAATATCCAGTCGCAATAACCCTGCTTCATGAGGTGCATTCTTGTCAACCAGCTCTTTATAAGAACCGCTGACCCATATTTTCAGGCTTTTTTCCACGAGTTCTTTCACGCGGAGATTGTCTGCTTCCATAGGTCCGAAATTAAATGCCGTTGCAAATTTTTCCGGTGATTGATGCATCATTGCTCCCAACAATAAATATCCGCAAACAGGCTCCAGCACATGCTGCCATGGACGAACAGATTCGGGGTTGCGAACGATCAGGGTTTCATCATTTGAAAATGCACGTACAAGATCAGGGATGATGCGATCTATGGCCCAATCTCCCCCGCCGATCACATTACCTGCACGGGCTGAAGCTATTGCCTTTTTATGTGTGGCGTAATGATCCGGCTTAAAAAATGATTTCCTGTATGATGCCGTAACTATTTCTGCTGCGGCTTTGCTTGAAGAATAGGGATCAAATCCGCCCAGGGGCTCATCTTCTTTATAAGCATCCCAGGTTTCCCGGTTTTCATATACTTTGTCCGTCGTAACCACTACCACACTGCATTGCTTATTGAGTTTTCGAACGGCTTCAAGGAGATAAGTGGTTCCTAACACATTGGTTTCAAAAGTTTCAACCGGTTTGTCGTAAGAGACCCTGACCAGAGATTGGGCAGCCATGTGAAAAATGAAATCAGGCTGAAAATGATGGATTTCTTCTTCAAGTTTTTCCTTGTGCCTGATGTCTGCCAGAATTGATGCACAAAGCTTATCGCCATCAATTAATTCATATAGATTCGGACTGCCTTCCGGTGCCAGGGCATAGCCTTTTACTTCAGCGCCAAGGGTTTTAAGGACTGCCAGCATCCATGATCCTTTGAAACCCGTATGCCCGGTTACAAATACTTTTTTGCCTTTATAATTATCTAAAAGCCTTTGCTTTATTTCCATAATTTCCATTCGGGGTTTTGGTCCCACATCGTGTTCAGGTCAATGCTGTCACGAAGTGTATCCATGCATTTCCAGAATCCGGTATGCCTGTATGCTGTAAGTTGAGCGTCTTTGGCCAGATCGTCAAGCGGTTGGCGTTCCCACATGATATCATCCGCATCGTCTTTCAGGTATTTGAAAACTTCCGGTTTTAGTACAAAAAATCCACCATTGATCCAGGCGCCGTCATCCGAAGGTTTTTCTTTGAATGCCGTAACGTCGTCATTGGCATCCAGTTCCATGATACCAAACCTGCTGCCGGGTTGGATGGCCGTCATGGTGGCTATTTTATTTTTTTGCTTGTGATATTCCACAAGTTTATTGATATCAATACTGGCAACACCATCACCATAGGTGAGCATGAAGTCTTCCTGGTCAACATACTGTTGTACCCGTTTCAACCTACCGGCAGTCATGGTTTCCAGTCCGGTTTCTACAAGCGTTACTTTGAAATTTTCGGATTTGGTATCATGAACAGTTACCTTATTGTCATGCAGGTCAATACTGAGATCCGAATTGTGAAGGAAATAATTCATAAAATATTCCTTGATCACATAGCCTTTATAGCCCAGGCATATGATAAATTCATTATGCCCGAAAGCAGAATATATCTTCATGATATGCCAGAGAATAGGCTTTCCGCCAATCTCGACCATAGGTTTGGGTTTCAGATGCGATTCTTCGGAAATACGGGTTCCTTTACCCCCGGCAAATATTACGACTTTCATGGCTGCAAGTTAGGAAAATTGGTGAGAAGTGAGAAGACAATTTGGGAATGAGACAATTTGGGAATTTGATGATTTGAAAATGGACAGAAAATATTGAAATACGGGAATCCCCCTTGTAAGGGGGCAGGGGGATTTGGTCGCAATCAAATATCATTTCTTGCTTATAAACATAATGGTAAGCGTTGGTTCATTGGAATTCAGATTTGACAACTTTCCAAAAGTTGTCAAATCTCAAAAGATTGGAAAAACGTTTTTTAATTCCACCCATTCTTCATTGAGAATACTATAAAACACCGTATTTCTTCTATATCCATCACTCATAAGGGTATGGCTCCGTAAAATTCCTTCAAATTTTGCGCCTATGCCTTCAATAGCTTTCCTTGATGCAGTATTTCTTTCATCGGTTTTGAATTCGACGCGCATAACTCCAAGTTCTTCAAAGCAATAACTAAGTAGCAGGAATTTACAATTACGGTTGAGGCCGGTTTTCTGAAATTCTTTACCAATCCAGGTGGATCCGATCTCGAGCCGACTGTCGGTTTCCGATATGTTTAAAAAACTGGTACTGCCTGTCCATTTGTTTTGAATCTTATCGAAAATGATAAATGGGTATCGGGTTCTGGACTTTTTTTCAGCCAGCATGATTTCAATATTTTCCTTTAGTAATACTTTTGTATATATCTGCCTGGGAGAATATTGGAGCAGGGTTTTGTCATCTGTAGCAATGGGCAAAAGGTAGTCTGCATCATCCAGCGTCAATGGCCTTAGTAGTACTTTTTCGTTTTCGAGGATGATTTCCTGTTCGAAAGGGAATTTCATGGAAGGCAATTTTTTGGCAAAAATAGGGAGATTCATAAACTATTGATCGTTCAACCCTTTCAGGGTTGCAATCAAAACAAGGTATCATATCTCCATGGGTTGCACCCGTGGTTATTATTGTTCAACCCCTTCTGGGTTGTGAGGGCGAAATTGAGTAGTAGCTGAAAATAACCCGACTTACAACTCCTAACCCCTGTTTCCTGACTCCTGATTAAAAGACTTCCCCTAAATTCAGATAAAAGGCTCTCGTTCCATTAAGACCGATACCGTAGTCAATACAGGCATTGGTGTTGGAGAATTTATTGACTTTGAAACGCAAACCGGCTCCAAAGCCTGGATATACGGCATCAAAAGTATTGCCAGGGTAGTTGGACACACTCTGGGCATTTGCAAATACAACGCCACCCATGAATCCATTATTTGTGATTTGAAAACGGTATTCGCTTTCTAAATACAGCATGGATGGGCCTTTGAACCGGTCCTGAACATAACCCCTTGCACTGTTGGCATAGGTTTCCCAGGCTGTAGCAGGCAGGTCTAAATATGGGGCATGCCCAAAAGTAAACCAGTTGAAGTTCCACAAAGCCAGGACATTATGTGAGTTTCCGGGGAGTTTTATGTATTTTCTGAATTCAAGGTATGCCGATTGCCAGTTTGCATCGCTTCCCAGGTATGTTAGATTCGGCCTGAGGCTCAAATACCCATACCAGCCACCCTGGGGGTTATTGCTGTTTCTTCGGGTGTCATATAGTACATTAAATGATACTCCGGACGACACGGAGGTAGTGGTAAGCCCGTATTTTTCGAAATCGGTTATTTCTCCCTGCTTGACACTCGTTTCTTTGATATCATAATGGTAATCAAGATTGTAGCCAAGGCCTATTAAGAGGTCAGGATAAATTTCTTTGGCTACTTCCTGGTAAAAGCGGATATATTTATAGTCAATCGGGTCAGCATCTGCCAGGGTGGTATGGCCTCCAAGTCCGTAAGTAACAGAAGGATAAACATAATACCTGTAATCGCCCAGGAAATCAAATTCGTTGCTTTTCGACCATATATTTGTAATGACGGGGATAACAATCTGGTGCAGGAGCGAAAAATTGGTACTCGCATATATGGTGGATATATTTGAATTGTTCTTGTCGTCAAGATAAAAGGACAGGTTTGCTGTTGCTACTGCAGTAAAAGAGGTTTGCACCGTATATCCAATGGCAGGAATAAATGAAATATATACCTTGTCTTTTTTGATTTTGCTGCTGTCGAAAGTAGACTTAGAAGGTTTCCCTGCAATTTGTCTGTATAAATCAGTTACATCATATTGAGAAACAATTTTCGACATAGAATCCAGGCTATTCCCTTTTCTTACGGGGGGATAGTGCTGCGCAAATAATTTAACTGTAGTTAATAGAAATAATAACGCAATCCAGAAGATTCCTGCTTTCATCACAACTCTATGCGTCAACTTGTATGCCAATTGAATAAAGGGTTAGCGAGTAAATGAAAAAAGAAGGCATAATGTTCAGGCTTTTCTGATTTCTCAATTTTTCTTGAATTGGTATTTGATGTTTGAGGATCGTAAAAACAGCTGCCGGATATCAATTGGCAACTGTTTATTGGACAAAAAAATGGGATAAAAGTTTAAACATTAAAAAGTTAATGTTTCGTTAATGTTTTCTGAATACAGATATTGAATGCCAATGATTAGTGACGGACCCGGGCAGGCTTCAGAATTTCCGGATTTGTGACATAAATGACGCAGTATGGTTTTGTTTTGTCAGTTTCCCTGATGGTGTAAAACACATTGCCGCTCATAATATAGTTATTGGCGGTATTGAAAGACTCGTTAACTTCCAGTGGGCCACCCGTTTTCGGCGGACTGATTTTAAGCTTTATGCGCTCTTCCACCAGATTATAGTTATCAAGAACAGTATTAAAATAATCTTTTTCTTTATTGAAATCTTTCACAATGTTAAAATCAATTTCAGGCACCAATACGCTCTCGTCTTTGCTTAGCAGGTATTTGTTTTCCCGGTTTTCTGTGAATTCTTTTGCTTTAGTCGATGCCTCAGCCCAGATGTGGCACAAGGGATTGTAATACATCAAAACCTCATCTTTGCCATCATTTATTTTTACTTTCAACGCATATTCCTGGCTTTTTTCGTTTTTATAAAAAGTTACCTTGCCGGTATCTGAAGCCGTATGCGGGTGATATTGCAATGCCCTGATTTTTTTGCCTTTAAAATCAATGGATTTTTCAGAAACCCTGAATCCGTCGGGTAGGCGCACATTTTCAAAGAAATATGATAAAAGCAACTTATCATTGTCTTTCAGATTTTTAAAATCAATAGGAGGGTGGTTGATAAATTTTGTAACGAGGCCTTCGTAAAATTTTTCAATATGTGCTTTGGAATAGGTTCCGTTAAAAGAGACAAAATCAGTATCCGGCACATCTGAAAGATAAGTAGCACTGTCTTTTATGGCTGTAGGTATTACCTGTGAGATACCTTCTGAATAAACCATGTTTTTGTCAGCGTCTTTTAAAGGGGCTATTCCTATTATAGTATTTGGCAGATCTTTGGCTTCGGCAACCACACTTTCGTCAAGTTTGCTTGAAACCTTGTAATAATAAACGGAATAGATGGTCATAAAAGAGACCCAGAACGCCGCAAAAAAGATGAACATTTTTCTCATTCCTGTGGCTTTTTAGTCACTTTCACTCTTCTTACACGTCTACGGTCAGATAATTCAACCGTGAATATAAAGTCTTCGAATTCAATTTTTTCCTTCGGTCGCGGTATGCGCCCTGAAAGTTCTACCACAAGTCCGCCAATGCTTTCTGCTTCACCTCTTATGGCTTCAAAACTTTCATCGCCTATATCCATAACTCTTACAACATCAGTGAGAGCCGTTTTTCCGTCAAAAATATAGTTGTCGTCGTCAATTTTGCTGTAAAAAACTTCGTCTTCATCAAATTCATCATTGATATCCCCTACAATTTCTTCCAGGATATCTTCCATGGTTACAATACCGGCTGTTCCGCCATATTCATCTACCACAATAGCCATGTGCACTTTTTTCTGCTTGAATTCCTGCAGAAGCAGGTCGATTTTTTTCATTTCAGGCACAAAATAAGGCTCCTTTATGAGTGGTTTCCAGTCGAAACCAGTACCTTCATTCAGATGGGCCAGCAGATCTTTAATATATAATATCCCTTCAATCCGGTCGAAACTTCCATTATAAACCGGTACCCGCGAATATTGATTGCGGTTGATAAAGTTAATCAACTGGTCAAAAGGTGTATTGATATCATGCGCCTTGACATCCATCCGGGAAGTCATGATCTGTTTCACGTAGGTGTTGCCAAAAGAAATGATTCCTTTGAGGATTTTCTTTTCTTCCTGGGAAGTTTCCTCCTCTGATGTCATTTCGATGGCACTTTTCAAATCACTGATCGATACATTATGAACTTTCTGTATGTTTCTTTCAAACAGGTTGGTTGTCCGCGCCAATACAATGGAAAATGGATATAAAATTCTTGAAAGAATTAATAATGGATAAGCCATAAAATTGGCGAAGGCAATATTATTATGTGCCGCATAAACTTTTGGGACTACTTCGCCGATCAAAACGATAATGAAAGTGAGGAGAATGACGTTGATAAAAAGTTCAAGCAATGCATTGCCGGCAAAATTTATATTTGACAATAGGGTAGCTCCGATAACGGCAAAGAGAATGTTAAATACCGTATTCGCTATCAGAATGGTTGCAAGAAGCAATTTTGGCCTTTGGTAGAGATATAGAACCGGTGAGCTTGAAGTTTTATGTTTTTCAGTTATTTCTTTTATGTCTGAAATTTTCAATGAAAAAAACGCCGATTCGGATCCTGAAAGCATGGCCGAAAAAACCACAAGCAATAAGCAAAAGCCTATTTCAAGGCCATGAAAAACCGTGAAACTATTAAGATAAATAAGAAAATTTGATGATATACTTATCGAATCACCACTTATGATATCCAAAATATAAATTATTGGTTAAAAAAATCAGCCTTAAAACGGTAGGTCATCATCAATAGGTATTTGATCGGGTGTCGGAGCCTGTTCTGTAGCTTCAACAGCCTGGTGGTGTTCTGTATTTCTGGAATTGTTTCCATCGGGTCCGGTATCGCCTTCTTTTTTACCAAGAAGAATAAAATTATCAGCAATAACTTCCGTTGTATATCTCTTGTTGCCGTCTTTATCATCCCAGTTGCGGGTTCTTATTTTACCTTCTATATATACCTGTTTTCCTTTTTTAAGGTATTTTTCGGCCAGCTCAGCCAGGTTTCTCCAGGCAACAATGTTATGCCATTCGGTAATTTCCTGCCTGTTACCGTTTTTATCTTTGTAATATTCTGTGGTTGCCAGGGAAAAACTGGCCACAGGCACACTTCCATTTGTATATCTAATTTCAGGGTCTTTGCCCAAATTGCCTACCAGTATGACTTTGTTTACGCTTGCCATAGTTGTTTTTTTTAATTAGTTAAGAAATTGAATCAGGTTTGCAAAGATAATCGTTTAAAAACAATTCCAAAGGTCTGGGCAATGGATATTGTTTCAGCCCTTTATTATCGGTTAAGATTTGCCCGTTATCCCGAATCGGGGTAGCCATATCTGCCTCATAGAAAACGATTTCGAGGTGCTGATGGGTAAGTTTGTGCATTGTTTTTTGTATCGGTTTCAGGAACGTTATTTTTGTATCAAGAATCTCATTAATCTGATTAATTGTGAGAAAATCGACTTCATTTGTTTCTATAAGAGGTAATTCAAACAATCCCTGCCAGATATCACCGGCCAGTCTTTGCCGAATATAAAATTTGCCAGATTTTTTAATCATCAGGTAATGAAAGTACCGGGTTTTCACGGACCTCGAAGCCAGTTTACGAGGCAAAATATTTTGGGATCCGCTCTTATATGCCTTGCAATAAGATAATACCGGACAATTCGGGCAATCCGGGTTTTTGGGAAGGCAAACGGTGGCCCCGAGTTCCATCATGGCTTCATTGAATACGCCGGGATTCTTTTTGTCCAGCAATGCGTCCGCCTGTTTTTGAAACACGAGCCTTGCCTGAGGGGCATTGATAGGAATTTCTATTGCATAAAGCCTGGCGAGAACACGATATACATTACCATCCAGCACTGCATGCGGTTTGTTGTACGCAATGGAAACAATGGCGGCAGCTGTATAAGGCCCTATTCCTTTTAGTTTAATGACTTCATTATACTCACAAGGGAAAACACCTTTGTATTCAAAAACAATTTGTTGAGCAGCTTTGAGCAGGTTACGGCCCCGTGAATAATAACCCAACCCTTGCCAGAGTTTCAATACTTCCTGCTCATCGGCACTGGCAAGATCGGTCACCAAAGGGTATTTTTCAACAAATTTCAGGTAGTATGGCGTCCCCTGTGCTACCCTTGTTTGTTGCATTATGATCTCAGAAAGCCATATCTTATATGGGTCCTTACTGCCACGCCAGGGCAGAACTCGTTGATTTTCTTGATACCAGCGAAACAATTTCGCTTTTATTCCGTTATTATCCTGAGACACAATTTTTTTTTATTTAAAAATGCAGAGGCTCTTTGAATTATAAATTTTTTATACCTTTGCGCACTGATTTTTCAGTTTGACAACAAATTTTTTTAACCAAATAAATACCAAAGATAGTGACAAAAGCAGACGTCGTATCAGAAATTGCAGGTAAGACCGGTATTGAAAAGGTCGCTGTATCAGAAGTGGTAGAGAGTTTCTTTACCGTACTTAAAGACAATATGTCTAAAGGTAACAACGTGTATTTCCGTGGTTTCGGGAGTTTTATCCTGAAAAACAGGGCACGTAAAGTAGCACGGAACATTGCAAAGAACACTTCAATTGTTATTGAACCTCATGCAGTTCCGGCATTCAAACCCGCTAAAACCTTCGTTGATGACGTGAAGAAGAAAGTGAAATCTTCCGGCAAAAAAGGCAAAGGGAAGAAAAAATAACCAACCACAAGGTTAGTTAACTTTTCAATGCAAATGCAATCCCGCCGCGCCATACAAGTCGGACTCGTCATTGTTATTGCTGGTGTGATTGCATTTGTTTTTATTATTGGCAAGAATAATTCTTCTGCCGTTTATGCACCTTCCTCGGCAAAACCGAAAGTTGCAACAGCGCCCGCGGGAGGATTTGATTTTGTGACGTACGAGAAAGACGTTATTGCAAAATTGCCAAAGAAAGACCAGGACGAGTTAATGATCATGCTCGGGAGGCTCAAAGGGCGTGGCGCCATGAACGAAAACCTTTTGGTGATCGCTCAGAAATATGAAAAAATGGGCCAGCCTGCACTTGCGGGTTATTATTATAACAAACTGGCAGGTTTGGAACCGGATAACGAAAATGTCTGGTTCGGGGCCGGGAAAAATTATTTTGACGCAGAGCAGAACGTGGACAATCAGGACAAATTAAATTATTTTGTCGATTTGTCTTACACCGCTCTTGCAAAGGTTATTGAAATGGATCCGAACAATAACCTGGAAGCCATGACAGACCAGGGCGTCAACATACTTGAAAAAAGTATGAACCATACCCTGGATGGTCCGCCGATGCAGGGCATCGGATTGTTGATGAAGGTGATGCAGAAAGATTCAAACAACCGCAAGGCGCTCAACTATCTTGGCCTGTTCTCTATGCAGAGCGGCCAGTTTGATAAAGCGATTATGCGGTTTAAGCATCTTACGGAAATGGGTCCCGACCATGACCCCAACTACCCGTACTATTACAGGTACCTGGCTCAGGCCTACCTGGAAACCGGGAAAAAGCAAGAAGCAGTAGCTTCTCTTGAAAAATATAAAGGCCTTGTAAAAGAACAAAGCCTGAAGATGGAAGCAGATTCCATTATTCATTCGGTACAGTAAATTATTCACTTAAATATAAAAGGTTAAATATATGCCTTGCGGTAAAAAAAGAAAACGACACAAGATAGCTACTCACAAGAGAAAGAAAAGACTGAGGAAGAACAGGCACAAGAAGAAGTAATTCTTCGAAGGGACTGATAAAAACCTGCCACTTGCCCTTCTCCTTTAGGAGATGGATTAAGGATGAGGCGATTAAAGAAGTTTTTAAAAGTCCCTGTACTGCAATTGCGGTGAAATGAAGAACTCTGCCAGGAGCATATTTTTTTCACTTTTGATTATCTTTCCTTGAGTAAAGAACTTGTAATAAAAACTTCGGCTGACGGTGCGGAAATAGCATTGCTTGATGACAGGCGGCTCATTGAACTGCACCACGATTCCATAGAAGAAAATTTTTTGGTCGGTGATATCTATCTCGGCCGGGTGAGAAAGGTCATTCCCAGCCTCAACGCTGCTTTTGTGGACATAGGCCATGAAAAAGACGCTTTTCTTCATTATCTCGACCTCGGCCCTGAAATCAGATCCTTCAATCGCTTTATTGATCTCGTCAAAAAAGGCAAGTTCACAGAGGCTGATCTTTCCAACTTCAGGTTTGAGCCTCAGATCCTGAAAACCGGGAAAATTGATGAGGTATTTGCGGCCAACCAGAATGTGGTGGTGCAGATCGTAAAAGAACCTATTTCCACCAAGGGCCCGCGGCTCAGTTCGCAAATCAGCCTTTCCGGGCGCTTTATCATCCTCATTCCATTCAACGACGGGGTTTCGCTATCGAAAAAAATACGGCTCAAAACGGAGCGCGACCGGCTGAAAAACATCATGACCGCCCTGAAACCCAAAGGGTTCGGGATTATATTGCGTACCAATGCCGAAGGTGCTACAGAACAGGAACTGGAACAGGACCTTTCCAAACTCAAAACGGACTGGGAAGGCATTGTAAAAGAACTGATAGCCGGCAATGTAAAACTATACAGTGAGGTAGACCGAACGGCAACGCTCTTGCGCGACCTTGTAAATGAAAGCTTTACGAAGATATTTGTGGATGACCCAAAGGTTGTGAAACAGATAAAGGGATACATGAACTCCATATCAGGGAATGATGATATCGTAAAACTCTACAAGGGTGATAAACCGATATTTGAACAGTTTGACGTAGACCGGCAGATCAAATCGCTCTTTAACAAGATCGTGAACCTCGGTGCAGGTGCCTACCTGGTGATTGAACACACAGAGGCCATGCACGTAATAGACGTGAACAGTGGCAGCAAACGCAGCAAGGACGACGACCAGGAAGAGAATGCCATGCGCACCAACCTTGAAGCTGCTGCAGAAATAGCACGCCAGCTGCGACTGCGCGATATGGGAGGCATCATTATTATCGACTTTATAGACATGCGAAAGGCCGCCAACAAAAAGATGATCTATGACCGCATGAAGGATACTATGAAGGACGACCGGGCCAAAAACACTGTCCTTCCGCTCACCAAGTTCGGGCTCATGCAGATCACCCGTCAGCGGGTACGGCCTGAAATTGTGATGGATAACCTGGAACCCTGCCCCGTATGCAACGGCACCGGCCAGATCAATAAAGGCGTACTCATTACGCACGATATCATCCATGCCATCGAAAGCTCATTGGTAGATAACACACGCACCAATATACACATCAAAGTGCATCCCTATGTAGAAGCCTATCTTACCAAAGGCTTTATCTCAGAAAGAACCCGCTGGATGTTCCGCTTCAGGAAGTTCGTACACATCGAATCCGACGAAAACTTCGCGTTGAATAAATACGAGGTTTCTTAGTCCCCATGCTCTTCAGGATTTGCAATCCTGAAGTATAGCGTATGAGGATTTGTAATCCTTTTTTGAATCGATATAGCAATATGTATCTGTTATTTTACGGACTGCAAGTCCTGATACTCAAAGGTCGAGACTGCAAATCACGACCAGAGGGGGTACTATTTTTTGATGTCAATGGGGTTTCTGCTTGTGTGGAAAATATCAATGATAACTATCTTATTATCAAGAATTTCATAAATTATTTTATAATCCCATGCCAATACATATCTAAATTCTATTGACAAATCTTCAAGAAGCAGTTCTTTGGGATGTTTAAGCGGCATAGGCTGTATTTTTTCCGCCAGAGTAATAATGCGGTTACGAACCTTATCCGCCTGGGCTTTTGAACTTCAGTTTTTGATATATAAATATACAGCCTTGAGAGATTGTATTGCTTTTTTGTCCCAGACAATCGGCAAATTTTTCTCTACCATGCATTCATATCTTTCTTCAAATCCTCGTGGGTTACAAATTCTCCATTTACCACAGCTTCATGAGCTTTCATAGCTCTTTCTTTTAGCTCTTTTATGGTCATGGGCTTTCCGGCAAGTAGGTCATTGCCAGATTTCCCTTCGGCTTCGTCTTTCACATTTTCAAGCTTTTTCAATAGATTTTGGTCATGAAGACCCTCAATCCAGGTTAACAGGTTCCGTTTTCGTGTTAAAATGCTATAGCTTGCCATATTTAGTAAGGATATATACACGAAGTTAACATCTATTCTTTTTAACAAGTTCAATTTGTTAAAAAACGCCTAAACTCTTCGGATTATTCCGGTTTATGAGGAGGGTGGTTCGGTCGATTAACACGAATCCAGGGATAACTTTCCAAATGGCAGGGTAGTCGGGACAAGTTGTGCTAATGAGGGCAGGGGAATCAATGTGCGAATATGCAAATGTGCGAATATGCAAATTGATGAAAAATGATATCTCGTGATTTACCACCAAAGCCGTAAGTAGGGATTCCCCCTTCCAAAGGGGGCAGGGGGATTTTACGCTCGCGTCAGCAAATTCCCCTCCTTTAGCAAGGAGGGGTGGCCTTTAGGCCGGGGTGGTTCGGTCGATTAACACCAATCTTTATATGATTCTCCAAATGGCAGGGGTGTGTTCTACTACTCTCGCGCCAGCCTCCCTCTTTGAAGAGGGCAGGGAGATGAATACTCCCGCGACAGCAAACTCGCTCTCCGCACTCCCGCTCTCCGCACTCACTCCGCCCATGCTCTTCAAAATTTGCAATCCTGAAGTATGGCATATGAGGATTTGTAATCCGGTTTTGAATCGATATAGCAATAAGTAATGTTATTTACGGACTGCAAGTCCTGATACTCAAAGGTCGAGATTGCAAATCCCGACCAGGGGGGAGCTGCTCCAGGTAATCTCCATACCCGACCCCATCATCCCTGAGGGTATTGCAGAAACTCCATACTTTAGATACGATCGCGGAATTGTTGTTTGACATTTTATTTTTTAATCTTTTCCATTGCTTTGCTCGTTAAATAGTATCCCCCAGTATTTGCGGACGTGCCTCTAAATTCTATTAGATCAACGCTTCGTAGTTTCTTTAGGTACCTTTCTAAACTGCCATATGAATAGCTGGTTTCATCCTGATATTCAGGAATTCTAAGACCTTCATTTAGTGCAATTACAAATAAAACATGTACAAGTTTTTCTTTTACTCCTTTAGTTGCTCCTTCAATTGCTCCTTCAATTACTCCTTCAACAATTCTCCATTTTTCATTAGCATATACACCATCAGTTACTCCTTCACTTACACCATCACTTGCACCATCAGGTTCCAATTTTAAAGGAATAGTTGTTCTGAACGTGTCTTCATCAATAAATGAGGGGATAGTTCCTGGGCTGTAAATCGTTAAATATTTGGTAATGTTTCGAATACCGGAGCCTAATTCTTCAACCCGGCCCAACTGGGCGAAAAACCTCGCAATTGTAGGATTTTTAGGGAATGGCGAAAATTTTTGAGGATTAATGGGGCCATGCCTGATTGGTTTATTTGCATTGTCTGTTTCGACACCGTCTTTGTAAATAATAAACTGGGCAGGGCTTGCATTGGTATATTCTCTATGGACAATAAGATTAGCTACTACTTCTCTAAAAATCCAGTCCCTCACATTAGTGCGCTGATCCCCCGAAATATAGAAACGATCTGGAAGATGTTTGCCAACAAAGCCCATTAACAGGTCATAGGCTTCCAGAAGGTTTGTGCGGATATCCAGCCTGTCATCATATCTGTCCGTATTTTCTTTCCTTAATAGGGCGTCCGTTCTATAATGCGGCAATACAGAATGGATAACTTCGTCCCGGCCCAGTAATAAAACCGCTGCGAGCGTATATCCGTCATTCCCGGTTTTATAATCTAGTTGCCAAAGCCCTGCGCTTGCGAGAAATTGATCGTCAGGTAAAGCAAGCCAGGGATGGTCCGGCGTGTTGCTTCTGATAAGCTGCCGGGCCTTATCAAGCAGGCCTGGTTTAAAATCGCTAATCTTAATATATGGGAATATCTGATTTTCTGTGTAATAAGCAGATTTACGTGTATATATTCTGCTTATATCAACATCTGATTTTACCTTTATATCGGCATCTGCAACACGGTCATATACTATTCCATCGCAACGATGCACCTGTGAACTTTGTGGTACGTAAGTATAAAGGATAGTGTCATTTCCAATTGTAGCCTCGAATAAATCAAGTAGATACGGTGGGTTCAATTTGCTGGGATTATTGCTGATCGTTGCAAAATCTGCTTTGATCTTTGAAACATTTGCCCGATCAACACCTATAATAGTTCCATTGTCTTTTACACCAAGCAAAATATAACCACCTTGTCTGTTGAGGAAAGCACAAACGGATTCGAATACAGTGTTTGGTAAAGCCCAGCCAGATTCCTTAAATTCTACAGCGTTTCCTTCACCGTGATCAATAATGTGCCTAATTTGTTCCTCCGTCATCCGACAAAAATAAGAAATATGCAAGGAAGTGAGTGGCCGACCCCATCATCCCTGAGGGTATTGCAGAAACTCCATACTTTGGAGACGATCGCGGAATTGTTGTTGCTCATATTATCTAAATTTCAGATAGACAATTACTTCTTTTTTAAAATTTACGATGCTTTTAATCAAGCTTTTCTAAATCCTTGTCTGTGTTTATTATTATAATAGCTTGTGGCTTATAGGACCTGTCAGTATTGCGCTCGTTTCGGACTAAAAAATCCTGAATTAATTGTTCTTTGCTTGATTTTATTATGGGTATAAGTCCTCCATTTTCAGGAAATAACTCAAGCAAGTAATCTGCAAAAAAGAAAAAGAAAAATTTTGCGCTTTTAAATTTGTTTTGCGCTTTCTTTTTCTTGTTATATTCTTCAGCCATTTCAATTGTAAAATATGCAAGATCATGAAATGGAATAGCTGCTTGAACATTTATAAGATGTTTCTCTATCTCCCCCGGATTATATTTAAAATAGGGATGTCGAAAAACAGGAAACATTCCTGATTTATGTAATTCAGAAAAGGATATTTGGTTATTTATCGCAGATTTCATTTTAGATGTAGTCGTTATTGTTATTCCCATCGACTCTTTATCAAAGTCAGTAAAAGAATTATAATATTGTTCTAGATCTAAATCATTAATATCTAAATATTTATAAAGCGCAAATAGGGGAATCCCCTCTTTATTAACTTCTTTTGAATAACTCTCCATGTCGTTAATCTGATCTATTGAAATACCCTTATAAGTTCCATTCACAGAATAGTCATAAATTTGACTTTTGGCTTGTATGTAATATCGTACGAATTTATTCTTAGAAACACTTCCAAGACATAATTCAAAATCATACCCCTCTTTAGCTTCCCGAATAGGACCTATCATTTTAATCGTATCAATATCTTTACAATTACTATTGGCCAAAACTTTTAAGGCCATAGATGTTAAGCCTTCTTCGCGAACTTGAAATATATTATACTTTTTGTCAGATAGAGGAGGGGTCATTTCTTCCCAAATCTTATAAGAGGCTTGTTTTAGTGCTTTTTCTAAATTCATAACATAATTTTTTACACCAATTTCCCTTCAAATGCCTTTTTCAATATACTTTGCCGGAGGGTTTCGGCTTGTTGGAGGCTGTTGTTTATGGTTTCTTCTACTTTATTGTAATATTTTATCAAAGTAATATTTACATTTAGACATTTATTATCTTATAATACGCATTCAAAAATACCTCTAACTTCTAAAGCATATAGTTCATCCCCTTGAAGTTCTAAATTTTTATAGTCATCATTATTACTTAATGGTTTGAGTGTTATTGACTCGTGTTGCCATTGATTATTTTCAACGATTTTCTTACTGTGATATTCTTTAACAGTATATGCAGATCCCGAATCAGGATCCTGTCGGCCACTAAGTTCTACTAAAACAATTTTTCCATTTCTTGATCCGCCTGTATATTTTCTAAACAAGCAAATGGATCCATTTGGAATTATCTTATTCATGGATTCACCTTCAATCCTGCAAGCAAATAAATCTTTAGACGCTTTGTATCTGGATGGTATTTTAACCCATTCATAATCTTCAGTATTGACAATCTGTGTTTCTGAAAAATTTCCGGCCGCAGCCCTTAAATTATAGAGAGGAACGCTGTTTTCATACGGATTAACTTCCTCAATAGGAATAATCGGAGTGGGTTGTTCTACTTTATAATTTGCAATATGTTTTGAAAAATAGTCCCTGAGATTTTCATCACAAACATAGATATATGTGCCTTTAATGCCTCTGAGCATAATAGTTTTATAAATGTTTATGATAAACTGTTTTAATGCTTCAGGATCGGATATCCCTTGGTAACCGTTTCTGTCAAAATAATTCTCCGACTTTATAATGATTTCATCATTGACTTTATCATAGCTGATTTCATTACCAAAAATGATTCCCCCGTAGTTTAAATCATATCCCTGAGTGGTGTGAATACATCCAACTTCGTTGATTGAATTCTCAGAATTCACCCAATCGATATTGCCACTATTCCATTTCAATTCCAGGTTGTCTATTTTAATATCGTACAGGTTTGGATCTTTCTGTGATACCCATTTCCAGGAGTATCCGGCGACCAATCTTGCTAAGCCATTTTCAGTATTTCTCAGCCTGATCTGCCTCTGCATATCCTCCAGAGAATCGAACATGAGAAACTCATAATCGGGAGAATCAAATACTTTTTTTGTTGGTTCAAGTTTGCAATTCAGAAGGTCATCTATATATTTAACATAGTCATTTCCACCCCTAACCCTGAATTGAGATTTTAGATATTCTATTTTAGTAAGCCTATTGAGTTTTAACTTGTCGAAATCTTCTTTTTTGGCATCGGATGGCTTTATTGATTGATTTTCATCATAAAACAAGATTGCCTTTGAAGATTGTTTTAGAATCCAGTCCAATTCGCTGCAAGTGTTTTTATCCAACTGCAGTTTACTGCAGACCTGATCGAATACGCCAAAATAAGTCCCTAAATTCACTCGTCGCCTCAATCGATGTGACTCATCAACAATAAGAATATCAAACTTAGTATCAGCAACCTCAGAAGGCCCGATAGCCATGCTCGCCTTTAGGCCTTTGACATTTGCAAAAACTTTTTTTAGCGTTTTCCGAAATGAAGACATTGGCACAACCAATGCCATTTTGGGATCAGGATACTTAATCTTTAGCTCGAATATTAATTCTTTAAATTCAAGTTCATCATATTCAAACTCGTTGAAATTGAAGTCTTCGATATTTGTATTAAGCAACTTGAAAAGAAAAGTTGCTAAAATAGTTTTTCCTGTTCCTGCGCCGCCTTCAATGACAATATTTTTGAAGTTGTCGTTAAGCAAACACTTAATAATCACCAGTAAACCGCGTCGCTGTTCTGTACTTAGACTTTTATAGGGCGAGTATTTAAACAAATCAGAATTGTCGATATATTCAATAGAATGTTTTGATATACCTTCGGTTCTTAATTTGTCCCAGATTGATTTGAAAATGTCCAAGTATACTTCCTTTTTTTGGTAGTAATTATGATTTGCTAATCCTGCGTTTCCATTTTGTAATTTGTATTGCCCGTCACCTGAAATATATTTTATCAGGTTAGATTCAATATCTAAAGTGGCTGATTTATTAAACTTACCGCTCGTAATTAGGTGAACTGCGGTTAGTTTACTTTTTGATTTGCTTTTTAGATGCGTGGTTATCCTGGCGTAGGTATCAGTTGTCTCACCTACATATGCTTCTTTGATATTACCATCGCTTAAAATATAGACTATCGGCCATAAGTCCTTCGCGTAGTGGAGATTTTGAAATTTATCAATGACCCCGGGATTGAATTCAAACTTATTTATGATGAAGTCATTATGCAGGTTCATAACTCATCATATTTTTTTGCGGTTCCCCTGGCTTTATCTACCGGATATTTTACAGAATTTATTTTGATCTTTTCACGAATAATGTCATTTACATCGAAACCATATTTTTCAGCAATCAGGAAAGCATATGTGAATATATCAGCTAATTCTTCTTTTACTTTTTCTTTGTTTGCTGATTCAGCATCTTTCCACAAAAAGAGTTCTAACAATTCGCTAGTTTCAATATTCAATGCGATCGCCAGATCCTTCGGATTATGGAATTGTTTCCAATCCCTTTCATCGCGGAATTTTATTATCTCAGCGATTATTTCATCAAAATCATTCATTGGATTATCTGGCATTTCTTAATTGCATGCAATTGAGAGGCAAGTTAGGTAAAAAACAATATGGCATACAAATCGGGAATTACGTTTTGCAAATAGGTTGATGCATCTAAGTCAGCTCAGTTCGTAAATGAAGGGATTGCGGGTCAGGCTGAGGCAAGCTCAAGCCGCCTGCAATGACGACTTCTACAAGGATTTTTTAGTAAAAGTTAAAACATTTTCAAAAATATTTTCGCTTGTAATCCCCCTGTCGTTTCGAATCTTAACTAAGAGAGATTCGTGACTTTGTCACCTGCCCCTGAAGCAGTCCCCGTAGAGATGGGAGGCTCAGCCCTTCGACCGCTTCGACCCCTTCGACTGCTTCGACAAGCTCGGGAAACAGAGAGCGAGAGAGCGGAGAGCAGGGGCAAACTCAGGGAGCGGGTTTTTCAATTGCCAACATATTACTAACAAACACTAACACTATTATTGTTGGTAGTTGGCAGATTCAATCAGGAATGATGAGGGCGGCACATAGTAATTATGAATTGCTGTCATCCTTTTCTTTTGTTTTCGCCGGCAAGGTTTTTTTGGCGTTTAACGCAGAGACTACTTTTTTGCCCGTCCTTGCTTCCAGCTCCTTTCTTGCTACTTTTGCCACGTTTCCACCTTGCCTCGCCACTTTTTTGCTTTCTTCGAAACTGGCGGGATTTACGGCTTGAGAAATATCTTTTGTTGAGGCTTCTGCAAGCATATTCAGGATCAACTCCGTATTGGTCATGTTATCCTTCAGATTTTCCTTTTTCAAGCCTTTAAAGGTTTTGTATTCTTTTGTAGTTTTATCAGCCCAGACCTTAGTAATGATATCAGTAAGCGTTGCGAATTGAGTACCGGCCTTGAGCCCGCGCTTTTTCCATTCATCGGTAAGTTCTTTTCGGATTTCAATACTTTTCAGGCGTTGGTTTATCCAGTTTTCAGAGTATCCCATTTGCAGGTACTGTTCCAAAGCCCTGTCAATGCTGAGTTCAGGGTCCTGCATTTCATCAAGCCTTTCGGAAGCCACTTTTGCCAACCAGAGTTTAAAAGGTTCGGCTTTGGGTGAAGGAATAGACTGTATAAGCCTGAAAAGTTGTTCAGTATCAGCCACATCAGTCATTCGCATTTTCCCGTCAGGTGCAAGCAATTTCAAACCGTTACAATTTGTAACGGTTTCGTTTCCCTCGTCTTTTAGCCTTTTCTTCATGACACGCCAGTATACCTGTGGATTGGGGCTTTCTGTTAAGGCAGCAATTATATCAACAATGGCAAATAGCCACTTCTCCTCAGTTCCGTCCCAAACAGTCCTGACTTTTTTATCTTCAAATATTTTAACAGTGTCCTTTTTATTCATAATAATGCTGCTTTGTACAAAGATCGGATAAGCAATGCAAGTTAAACAAAAATAAAAAAGTAAAACATTTTCAAAAATATTTTCGCTTGTAATGTGTTGAAATTATTTAAGTTAAAAAATATTTTGGAAACAATATACAACACTGAACAAGAAAAAGGAGAATTAAGCGAAACTGAAAAACAGGCTGCTAAAATTTTACTTAAATATCTTTCAACAGAACAAATAGAAGCCTTGGCAAAATACGGGGATAAGCCTAAAAAATCAGGCGCAGAATGTTTTGAAGTTCATATAGAACTTATTCCTGGGATAATGACTTATTAAGAGCATTCTTGCTCCTGCGGGAATTTAGCGCATATAATATTTGCGAACTCATTACAGCAAGCTATCACCGAAAAGCACCATTGGTTAGTTTTATTATTGTAATAAAAACTAAGCCTTGATTCTTTTTGCGGGTGATTTTCGCATTCTAAATCTTTTGTAATCTCCGTTATCTGAGTTAATTTCCCTTCCAGTATTTCTCTATGCTCTTTTGTAAATTCAGAATGTACCGCAGGAGGGGGCGGGTCAAACCCGCAAAAAATTCGTATTGGTCTCATAAGAACAAAGATAATGACTTTTTGTAACTTTGATAAAATATTAAGCCATGAACAAGGACAAGAAAGAACCTGTAAAGCGTGAACCAAAATTTAAGACTGACAAGAGTTTTAAGGATTTGCTGTTCGCTGTTACCACTACCAAAGTAAAAGAGCCAAAGAAAAAGAAATAGGTTTGTATGTATAAATCCTATGCAAATGCCTTAGATGAACTTTTACATCTTTTTGTAAACGAATCCGAAGGGTTTGTCACGCAAAAATTACCTTTAGATAGTCGTAAACAGGAAGAGCGCGTAATGGCTCTATTACAACAAATTCGGGATAAATATAAGTTTTCGTATGCTGAATCTTTAAGTATTTTCAATCAATTATCTGATGACAAATTCACTGAAAATATTCCAAGCACCTCTATTGTCAGAATTACATTTAAAGGTCGTGATTTTATTAAACAAGGGGGTTATACTAAAGAGTTGAAAGACAAGAATAAAAACACATTCATTAATTCCGCTACTTCATATTTTCTGATAGCAGGTGCAGTTGCAACCATCGTAATAGCTTACATAGAAGCTTACCGATTTGTTGAAAAAACCACGCAATTTGATAAAAAGGGAACATCTCTAAATCAGCAAATATTAAGAAATAGTGATACGTTATCCCAATCAAAAACGCTCCTAAAAAAGTAAACAAAATAGCTGCTATTTTATGTCCTATATCCATATCATTCAGCAATTAAATCTTTATACCTTAGAACCTTATTTGACTGTAAAATAGCAGTATGGAAGCGTTCGCCCTCTGACATTTTGCGTGTGTTGTACCGGAATGCAAACTCATCGCAATAGCGGTGTAAATGCTTAGGACTGGCGGAATGATAAACGCCATAAATACCACGTTTCAAACCGCCCCAAAAACCTTCTATTGCATTTGTATTATATCCTTCCCTTGCATATTCTCTGAATTTATGGTTTACCGCTTCATGTTGAAATCCTAAAGCGGTTGGAATAGTGCGGTAAAGGTGAAAGTTATCTGTTACTATTGTAGAGCCTTTAGAGACGTTCTCACGTATCAAAGGAAAGATATGAGCCTTTGTAACCATTGGCACAACCTGAACAACCACAGAACCCTTAGTTTCGCTCAATCCAATAACAACGGTTTTGTCATTTGATCTTCCGGCTAAACTCTTTTTACCTTTCCTGATCCTTAAATTCTTTTCTGCCTTACCTGAATAGCTTTGATGCTTGTTAGATTCTTTTCCGCCAAAATATGCTTCATCTACTTGCACGTTTCCCGATAACAGACCGCTTTCAGATTTTAACATCAATCTAATCCGTGAAAGCATAAACCAAGCGGTTTTTTGTGTTACCTCAATATCTTTTGCCAACTGATGCGAACTGATTCCTTTTTTATGTGATGAAGCTATATAAATGGCCGCAAACCACTTTGTTAAAGGAATTTTAGAACCGTCCAAAATAGTCCCAACGGTTACAGTGAACTTTTTATAGCATTGGTTATTGCTACATTTATACGTTTTGCCATCATTCAAAACATAAGCGTTTCCACGGTTGCAACGTGGGCAAATGGGATTCCCTTTCCAACGTGCAAACTCTATGTATTTTCTGCAAGCCTGTTCAGTTGAAAAGTATCGCTGAACCGCAAGTAAAGAGTTTAATTTGCTGAAATTAAATTGATTTTCTGTTCGCATAAGTAACTATATTTGTGTTATGGAAGATTTAAAACAGTATATTGGAAAGAAGTTTAAAGACAAGGATGGGAGTATTTTGATTGTTACAAACATTCAAAATGGAATTGTGCATACTGCATTGATGGATGGGAAGTATATTCATACTGAAATATCGTTTAATATGACTTTGCAAGTTTTCTTAACTGATATAGTGCAGCGCGATCGTCTATTACCTCGATAGGTATTTGAATTGTAGGTGAAACCTTCTCAAATTCGGCACTTTCACCCAGTTCGGACGATTCTTTTTGAATAGTCCAATTAATAGTAATTTGGCCTTTAAACTTTTCTAACTTTTTTTTCGCAGAAGTGCTGAAATCAGCAAACTCTTTATTGATTTCGTCAATAGATTGACTAACCTCACTTGCGCTAAATTGATGCACTTTTTCGCTTAACTCACTAACATTCAGGGAACTGTTCCCCTCTTGTCCTTTCTCGTATATTGTTTCCAATATTTTTTCAAAGTACCCAGCCAAAAGGGGAGTTCGCTATATATGTAAGTAAAACTAAGGCGTAAGGGATAAGGCGTAAGGCGTAAGGCGTAAGTCAATTTGGAAATTTGAGTCCCGTGCATTCGGGATGGGAATGCCTTGCCAGCGGACAATGGGCGAGAGAATCATGCTTATCATTTAATCATGTGAATCATGGTTCAGACAATTACTCGCGAGAGGATTAATGAATTATATCTGCGGGAATCAGATTTAGCTCCGCTGAGCCCTTCGGGGTTCTCCTTGGGGTCGAGATGACAAATGCATTGTATACTAAAGACTTACGAGAGTAGTCATGCGTCAGCCACTTACGCCTTACGCCTTATGCCTTATGCCTGAAACAGTTATATAAATGAAAGTTAAAATGTATAAGCCAAACCGTAAAAATGTACACCCAAACGTGACACTTAACCCGCTCATTTCAAGCAGATAAAGCCAAAATGTTAAAGAAAAAATCAAAAATGTACGCTATAGTGAACAGCAAGGAATCAGGGAATGAATGGGTTGGGCCCTTTGGGAAGTTCAGGAACGGTAGGGTTTGTTGTACAAAGTGTGATGGTAATCGACGGAACCACCCTCCCGAAGAAGTCGGGACAGGCGCCCTCTGGGCACCCCTCCTTAAAGGGAAGGAGGGGAATGGTGCTACTTCCACCATTGGTGGTATATCAGCAGAAGTGAATTTTCAGTTCAATTTTCAAATTGTCTTATTGCCTCATTTTCAAATTGTCTAATTGTCTCATTGCCTCATTGCCCAATAAGAACGGTTCCATCCATTTCAGCGGGAGCGGGGATGCCCATCAGGCTGAGGATGGTTGGGGCAATGTCGGCCAGTCGTCCGGGATGGATCTGGGCAGGGCTGTTGGACTGGCTCACGTAGATCATCGGTACAGGGTTGGTGGTATGGGCGGTATTCGGCGAACCATCAGGGTTTACCATAAATTCACTGTTGCCGTGGTCAGATATGATGATGGCATCGTAGCCGTTCTCCAGGCAGGAGCCGATGAGCCTTGTGGCGCAGGCGTCAATGGTTTCAAGTGCTTCTACCACGGCCGGGAACACGCCACTGTGGCCCACCATATCGGGGTTGGCGTAGTTGAGGACAATAAGGTCGGGTTTGGCGGTCTCCATCTCATGTATGGCCGCATCGGTTACCCCAGCGGCACTCATAGAAGGCTGCTGGTCATAGGTAGCCACTTTCGGCGAAGGCACCATGATCCTGTTCTCGCCCGCAAAGGGGGTTTCGCGCCCACCAGAGAAGAAGAAGGTCACGTGCGGGTACTTCTCCGTCTCAGCAATGCGTAGCTGCGTCTTACCCGCCTTCTCGATCACCTCACCCAGGGTCATCTTCAGGTCCTGCTCTGGGAAGAGGATCTTTACATTCTTGTAGGTATGGTCATAGGGCGTCATGGTGATGTAGTACAGGTCCAGCGGACTCATCCCATAATCCGGGAACGACTGCTGGCTCAGTGCGAGGGTCAGTTCACGGCCCCTGTCGGTCCTATAGTTGAAGAAGAGCACTACATCGCCGGGCTCTATGGTCGCGAGGGGTTTGGCATCCGCTCCTGTTATATAACTTGGTTTGATAAACTCATCCGTGATGCCGTTCTGATAGTTGGCTTCTATCGCATCATGAGCAGAAGCAAAGCCCTCGCCCTCTCCATCTACAAGCAGGTCATAGGCCTGTTGCACGCGCTCCCAGCGTTTGTCGCGGTCCATGGCATAGTACCTGCCAATGAGGGAGGCTATTTTGCCGGTGGTCTTTGCCAGGTGGGCTTCCAGGTCTTTGATATAGCCTGCGCCACCATGCGGGTCGGTATCCCTTCCATCCATAAAAGCATGTATAAACACATTGTCGACCTGGTTTTCGGCGGCAATGGTGCAGAGGCCCTTTAAATGTTCGAGGCTGGCATGTACGCATCCGTCAGACACGAGGCCCAGCAGGTGGACTTTCTTGTTATGTTCTTTGGCATATTTAAAGGCATCGAGCAGTACCTGGTTATGGTCGATCGATTTGTTCTCAAAAGCTTTGTTGATGGCCACCAGCATCTGGTACACCACCCGTCCTGCACCAAGGTTCATGTGACCTACTTCGGAGTTGCCCATCTGTCCGTCAGGCAGGCCCACATTTTCTCCGGATGTTAACAAATAGCTGTTGGGATACTGGTTGAACAGCCCCTTGATGAAGGGCATATTGGCAGCTTCTACGGCATTAATTTTAGGATCTTTCACACCGATTCCCCATCCATCGATAATAAGGAGCGCAACTTTTTGACTTTGATTCATAAAGCAAAGTTAAATGAATGGATGCAAAAGCCTCCACATCAAAATAATATTAAATAGATTTGTTTGTTGGATTTCGGCCAAATGGCATAGTTTTGGCTGTTATTGGGGTAATGAAAACGAGGAATGAAGCGCATCGGTAGAAAATTAACAATAGTTGCAGTACTGCTACTGATGGGCGTGGTTACCGTTCTTGCAGATGAATTTGATACAATTGCAGCATCTATCAGGGTGGGTGATGCCCATGGTGTTGCGGTATATTTTGACAAGAATGTTGATATCAAAACCGAAGACAAATCCATTACCTACAGTAAAAACCAGGCGGAACTTGTGCTCCGCGAATTCTTCAGGCGCAATGTGCCGAGGGCTTTCACCATTATTCACAGAGGGTCGTCAGCCAAAGGTGCAAAATACATCATCGGCAACCTGGAAACCAACCAGGGCAACTTCAGGTCTTTTGTGTATATAAAAGAATGCAAGCAGAACGAAGTGATTGAAGAAATGAGCTTCGAAAAACAATAACCACCATATATATTTTGGACAATTTGACTATATCCGCTATTCAGCCAGAACTTGATCGTTTTATTGCGAATGCGCTTATAGAAGATGTGGGGGATGGAGATCATTCATCGCTCGCCAGTATTCCAGATAAGGCAATAGGCAAGGCCAATCTTTATGTCAAAGAAGATGGCATTATTGCGGGGATTGATATTGCGGAGTATATATTTCATAAAATGGATCCTGATATCAAATTTAACGTCTTAATAAAAGACGGTTCCCTTGTTAATATAGGGGAAGTTGCTTT
The DNA here is from genome assembly GCA_013288555.1 of Bacteroidota bacterium. Taxonomy (GTDB): domain Bacteria; phylum Bacteroidota; class Bacteroidia; order CAILMK01; family CAILMK01; genus JABDEJ01. Next base: position 85,255 of record JABDBQ010000006.1, read on the forward strand.
TAGCATTGAAGGCAGGGTTCAGACCATACTCATGCTGGAGCGGCTTGTGCTTAATATCATGCAACGGATGAGTGGAATTGCTACCCGTACGCATAAGATGGTTGATTTGATAAAGGATTTGCATACGAGGCTAATTGATACCCGGAAAACCACACCAGGGATGCGCTTCCTTGAAAAAATAGCTGTGAGAATCGGAGGAGGGTATAATCACCGTGCCGGACTTTATGATATGATCATGCTGAAAGATAATCATGTGGACGGCGCCGGAGGTATTGTGAAAGCTATTGAAGCCACCCATAAATATTTAAAAGAGAAAGGCCTTGATCTCAAGGTTGAAATTGAAACCCGTAACCTGGATGAAGTAAAAACCGTATTGGCTACCGGAGGTGTTGACCGGATCATGCTTGACAATTTTGATATCGAAACACTTAATAAGGCGCTAGCTCTTATTGATCATAAATATGAAACCGAGGCTTCGGGGGGCATAACCGAAGAAAACCTGAGAGATTATGCCTTAACAGGCGTGGATTTCATTTCGTCAAGCGCCATGGCACATTCGGTTAAGAGCCTTGACCTGAGTTTGAAACTCGTTAAAAATTAAGGGGTCAAAATTGTCTCAATCATGCTCATGATTCCGCGCATCTCTTTCATGCAGCATCATTGTTTTTTTATCCCTGAATTCCCGCATCATCGTTATGTTTTTAACCGGTGCTATGACCAGTGGGACTTTTTCAATGAGCGTATCACTGGAATCGAGTCCGAATGCGCGGGTATCTGATATGCTAAGGTGATTTATGAAGAAATATGCCGTAAGGATAAAGTTTTCTTTAAAGCTCAGTTCATTTTCATGCGACAGGAATTTTTCAAGAACAACATACCGGAAGTCACCCTGTAAATGATAATGATGGAGGGATTCATAATGACTTGTCATATCAATTTCATTATTTTTCGACATTTCTTCCAGCACTTTTCGCAAAAGCACATTTACACGCGGCTGAACCCTGAATCCGATCTTAAATTCGACCTTAAATACTTTATCCTTTACCAGTTCATCTACCACATATTTCATTGTATAAGGTGTATCCTGAAAATCAATATGGACAAACCAATACACATCCGCTTTTTTAGGACGTTTTTTAAATATCGAATAAATTATTTTGGTTTCGATATCATAAATATAATTCGCCTTGGTGAGGTACACCAGGTTAGAGGCATATTTCGGCACAGTAGGATCATCACTTAAATCCCGCAGCATGGGCAAAAACTGATCGAAATTGATAAAATCAGTATAGCGGTTTTTGATCTTCCGGCCTTTGTACCAGAGCCACATCATAAAGATCAAAGCCCACTCGAAGAACAGGATAAACCATCGCTTAAGAAGCTTTGATACGTTAGCAATCATAAAGGAGGACTCAACCACCGCGAAGATGGAAACGATAAAAAGAACCAGGTACCATGGGTATTTTTTGATGTACAACATGTAATACGTCAGCAGCGTGGTTGTCATCATCATGGCAATGGTAATGGAGAAACCATAGGCCGCAACCATATTGGACGAGTTCTGGAAATAGAGCATAATGGCGACACAGCCTACATAGAGCATCCAATTGATGCTGGGCACATAAATCTGACCGCGTTCTTCCGTTGGGCGGCGGATTTTGATCCTTGGCCAGAAATTAAGGTTTACAGCTTCGCTTACCAGGGTAAATGATCCGCTGATCAAAGCCTGGCTTGCTATAATAGTTGCCGCAGTAGCGATAATGATACCGGGTTTGATAAACCATACCGGCATCATTTCATAGAAAGGCTGATGATCTCCAATACTGACGCCATTAAAATTGTGAAGCAGATAGGCTCCCTGTCCCATGTAATTAAGGACAAGGGCGGTTTTTACAAAAATCCATGCGGCCCGGATATTTTTCTTCCCACAGTGCCCGAGGTCAGAATACAATGCTTCGGCCCCTGTTGTGGCCAGAAACACAGCGCCAAGGAGCCAGAATCCCTGGGGATAGTATATCAGAAAATGGATAGCATAATATGGGCTGAGTGCTTTTAATATAAATGGATCCTGTACGATATAAAGCAGTCCAAAAAAGCCAATCATGGTAAACCATACGAGCATGATAGGGCCAAAAGAGCCGCCAACCACTTTGGTCCCAAATCTCTGGAATGCAAACAGCAGGGTGAGAATGACAATAACGATTGGAATAATATGAAGCTTCGGATAAAAAATGAGCAACCCTTCAACCGCAGACGAAACAGAAATAGGAGGCGTAATTATGCCGTCAGCCAGCAAGGTACCTGCACCGATAATGGCAGGAAGCATGAGCCATTTGGCTCTTTTGCGCACCAGGGCATACAGCGAGAATATACCGCCTTCGCCTTTGTTATCCGCCTGAAGGGTAAGGAAAATGTACTTAAATGTGGTTTGCAGGGTTAAGGTCCAGACGATACAGGACAAACCCCCGTACACAAGTATTTCAGAAACTTTGTTCTGACCCATAACGGCACTCAGAACATAAAGCGGCGAAGTACCGATATCGCCGAAAATAATACCGAGTGTAACCAATACACCCGCCCCTGACAGGACTTTAAGATTTTGCTTTGACAATTATTTAATTCCCCGATTTTAAGGATATACCCCTGAGAAAGATTACCTTTTGTCTGATACAGACTTTCATTACCCTTTTAATAAAAACGCTGCAAATTTATGATTAATACTTAGATTAACATAATGACATATATCAATTCTTTTTCGGAGAAATATGATGAACCAGGAGAGGGCAAATTTGGGAAATAAAGAACGTAATCAAATTAAATGATTGCATTTCAGTGTTTAATCAGCATTCGCCATGTTGTGGTACACGGCCTGCACATCGTCATCCTCTTCCAGTTTGTCAATAAGATTCAGGATTTCCTCTTCCTGAGATTCGGTAAGTGCGGGCGCAAAATTGGTTGGAATGCGTTGCAGTTCTGAACTTGTTACCGGAAGTTTCCTTTCTTCCAAAGCCTTTACCATGCCGGCAAATTCAGTAAAACCCGTATAAATGGTTATTTCACCATCTTCAACAAAAATATCCTCTGCCCCGTAATCGATAAGATCCAGTTCAAGGTCTTCGAGGTTGATGCCGTCTGCCGGCATTTTGATGACGCCTTTTCTTTCAAACATAAAATTAACCGAACCTGAAGTTCCCAGCGATCCACCGTTTTTATTGAAATACATTCTCACATTGGCGACCGTTCGGGTTGTATTATCAGTTGCCGTTTCTACCACTATAGCTACGCCATGAGGCCCGTAGCCTTCATATACTACTTCTTCGAAATCTTTTTCTTCTTTGCTTGAAGCTCTCTTAATGGCTGCTTCTACCTTGTCTTTGGGCATATTTACACCCTTGGCATTCTGCATGGCAACTCTCAGTCGCGGATTGGTATCAGGATTGGGGCCACCCAGTTTTACGGATATGGCAATTTCACGGCCCAGCCTCGTGAAAGCTTTGGCCATCTTATCCCATCTTTTTTCTTTTCTTGCCCGGCGAAATTCAAATGCTCTTCCCATGATAGATTGATGCTTAAAAGCGCAAAGATAGGAAATTGGTGAATAGGTGATTTGGCGTTCCGATACAAGGTCAGGGGATGACGCATACGTAAAGTGTACGGCATGTGTAACATTTTTAAGCATTTTTGTGGTTTTGTAATTCATATAAAGCAAAGGTAATGAGCCATATAAATATCCATATGGGTGTACATTTTCCTGTTTTTTTCTTATAATTATTGCTAAAGTATTGATAACGAAAATCATAGGTGTTCGTTTGGGTGTACATTTTGCACATAATGCATACACTTTGTACTCCAAATTCTTCTTAACATATTTAAAATCTGCTGTTTGGGTGAACATTAACTTATAGACTATTTTATTATCAGTATAAAGACAAACCGCAAAGTCCGCAAAGGCTTCGTCCCGAGTGCTCGGGAGACACAAAGTTGTTCTCAGTCTCGCGTCAGCAATTCCCCTCCTTCCTTTTTCAAGGAGGGGTGCCCTAAGGGCAGCCTGTCCCGATTTCTCGGGAGGGTGGTTCGGTGGATAAACACAAAACGCCATTCTGAGCATTCTGGCCTGATCCCGAGTGCTCGGGACTGATATAACAGGGAATTTCATTTTTTTCATTTTTCAACTTATTGATATTTAATTTCTTACACGTAACTCGTTGACAAATAACAGGCATTATCAGGAAAATAACAGACCAGAATGCCCAAAAACGCTTGTCCCGAGAACTCGGTGGCTGGTTTATCTTTTGCATTTTATTTTTATCTCGCGCCAGCCACTTACCCCTTACCCCTTACGCCTTACGCCTGTTTTTATATACATATATAGCGAACTGCCCAAGTGGGTGGGTACTTGCGAAAAATATTTTTTAACTTGTATTTAATCAATGAGTTATAAGTGAAAATATTTTTGAAAATGTTTCACTTTTTTTGTCTTGCCCTCAGATGTCTCTCGCAGAGGACTCTGAGGTATACGCGGAAGCAAGTACATACTTGTTAATGTTTGACTCGGAGTAGAACATCAGAGTCCCCATTGATTTGTGGTTCACCAGGATAGTTCCGGGGGAGACGCTGATGGGAAGTTAAGTAGTTGCGGTGGCTGAGCCTGTCGAAGCCTGGTGGTTGACGTCCCATCAGCCCTTGTTTGGTGTTGTCATCAACAAGCTTTTATACTGGTTTTATCAAATTTGATTTTAAACAAACCGCATGAATGAATTGGATAGTTTGACAATGATAGTATGCATCTGAGTAGACTTGTTGGTGACAACACCTAACAAGGGCGGTTTTTTTGATGATGCAGGTTCAAGGGTGGAACACCAACAAGGACTGAATTCTT